>DATLCC010000001.1:0-10970 GCA_035526585.1 Thermoplasmatota archaeon
CCCTTCACTCGGTGACGCATCCCGCGCGAAATTTTCTGCGGAAAATCCCGCGCCCGGCAGCGGCAAGGATGGGGGTGACGCGGGCTTGTTTTGGTCGAGACCGCAAATCGTTGTGCCGAGAAGGTCTCGAACAACCCCGTCACCCCTATCCTTGCCGAATCGGGGACCCGAAATTTTTCCGCAGAAAAATTTCGGCCCGAAAACCTTGTTTGGCCTTAGATGGTCAGCGCGCGCAGCATCGGGCTGGCCGATCGGTGATGATCGCCTGAGCCCCCGTGCGCAGAGCGCCCGTCGCGTGGCGGGAGTAAAGGCATGAACCATCGTTCAACCGAGGACGTGCAAAGTCTGGGACGCGCCGTCGCAAGCTTTAATCCGTCTATCCTCCACCAGATTACCAGAATCCCCGTCCAACCAGCACATTGATTCGAGTCTTGCAGCAGCGGTAGGGGCCACATACCTATGAACTCAAACACACTGATCCGCACATTTACAGTTGCGACCGTGCTTCTCGTCCTGCCTCTGTCGACTCTTCAAGCCGAAACGCTCCCTCTTCCCGGGACAGGCGTGAGCGATGGACACACACCTGTCTTGATCCCCCAAGGCGATGCTTGGATCGTACCGCCAGAAGGAATTCCGCTTCCGCTAGTTCTGGCGACAGATGCCGTTGACGTTCCCGATGCACCGCTATTCGGACCCTTAGAACTCGACCCGACAATTGCGGATTTCAACCGTTCACGCTGACCCACAATCCGCGGGCGATGACTAACAATCTGGGATGTCCGGCTGAATACACACCCTACACCTGTCCATGACCACGTGCCGAATCTTGGCGCCCGCCTCAGGCCGCGCGAGGGTCGATGGAACCACACCAGGCGCTTGAGGCGGTGGATCTCTCCGTCGAGCTCCCCCGCGGTTCGTGAGCCCGGGCAACTCGGGTCCCTCGGGCTTCTTCGTCCTAAGCCAATTCCAGCGCTCGCATCATTGGCCCCGGCCGATCCGTGATGATCCCGTCCGCCCCCGCACGAAGCAACGCGAGCGCGCTCTTCCCGTCGTTCACGGTCCACACGAGCACGTCGCGCCCTTGCGCCCGCAGCGACGCGATCGTCTCGGGCAGCGCCGCATCCTCCGCGATCGCCACCGTGCGCAGGCGCGGGTAGCTCTCGACGTCGCGGGGCTCGGGCGCGTACGGGACGATCATGCCGGCGGGGGAGCCGGAGAGGCGCGCGTACTGGTCGGCGAGCTCGTGGTCGAAGCTCGTGACGAGCACGCGCTCCTGCGCGCCCGCTGCGCGCACCGTTTCGTGCACGTGGGCGGGCAGCTGCGAGGCGTTGTCAGCGTCGCCCTTGATCTCCACGTCGAACCACAGTGGGAGAGGGAGGAGCTGGGAGAGGAAAGGGACTCCGCGCGCGTGAAGCTCGGCCGCGCGCATGTCCTCGATGCGCTCCGATCCCTCGAGGATGCGTCCGAGCTGCGCATCATGATGCACGACCACGACGTCGTCGGCCGAGAGGCGCACATCGAGCTCGACCCCGCGCGCGCCCGCGGCGAGCGCGGCCTGGAACGAGGCGAGCGTGTTCTCGGGCGCGTCGTGCGGGGAGCCGCGGTGGCCGACGATCCTCGGGATCACATCTGCTCCAGGCGCTCGATCCGCTCCGCGAGCGGCGGGTGCGTGCTCCACACGCTCTCGCGGCGCGCGCGCTTCCACGGGTTGCTGATGTAGAGCGCGGCGACCGTCTTCGACCCCTTCGGGTCGTCGGGCACGTCGCCCTGGATCTTGCGCAAGGCCGCCGCGAGGCCGCCAGGGTTCCGCGTGAGGCGCGCGCCGCTCGCGTCGGCGAGATACTCCCTCCGGCGGCTCAGGAACAGATAGCACATGCGCGAGAGGAGCGGCGCAAGGATCAGGCCGAGGAGAGCCAGCAGAAGGAATGCGGGGTGCATCTTCCGGTTCCCGCCGCCGCGTCCGTAGAAGGCGGCGCGGATGCCGATCTCGCCGAGCATCGCCATCGCGCCCACGACGCCGACCGTGATCGTCGCGAGGCGCGCGTCCCGGTTCAGGATGTGGCTCATCTCGTGGCCGATCACGCCTTCGAGCTCCTCGTCGTTGAGCTGCTCCAGCGCGCCGCGGGTCACCACCATCACGCTCTTCTCGGGCGAGAGTCCCGTGACGAACGCGTTGATGTCGCGCGAATCCTGGACGTACACCTGAGGCACGGGGAGGCCGGAGGCGATCGCGATCTCCTCCACCTTGAACATGAGGAGCTTCTCCTCGCGCGCGCCGAGGTTGACGCGGCGCGCGCCTGCGGCGTGGAGGACGGTCTCCGTGCTCGCCGCCCACGTGAAGCCGATGTAGCCCAACGTGAGCGCGACCGCGAAGATCAACGTGAAGGTCGGCGGCGTGCCGAGCACGATGCCGATCGCGTAGATCAGGCCGAAGAGCAGCAGGAACATGAAGCCGATGACGAGCACGCTGATGCGCTCGTTGCGCCGTATCTGCTCGTCGAAGGAGACGTGAGCCATGGGATCACTCAACAGCGAGGCCCGAAGGCCGAGCGGCGATCAAAAACTCACGCGGGGGACTTCGCGGTCGGTGACGGGGATCTCGAGCATCTTGCGCTCATGGCGGCCCATGAAGGAGCCCGCGATGAGGTTGCCCGGGAACGTCTCGATGGCGTTGTTGAAGGCGAGCACGCTGTCGTTGTAGTACTGCCTGGCGAAGCCCACCTTGTTCTCCGTGTGCGTGAGCTCGTCCTGGAGCTGCAGGAAGTTCTGGTTCGCCTTGAGATCCGGGTAGGCTTCCGCGACGGCAAAGAGCTTGCCGAGCGCCTGCGTCAGCATGTTGTCGGCGGCGTTCGCTTCCGCGGGCGTCTTCGCGGCCATGAGGCCGGCGCGCGCCTGCGTGACGCCTTCCAGGACGCCCTTCTCGTGCGCGGCGTAGCCCTTCACCGTGTTGACGAGGTTGGGGATGAGATCGGCGCGGCGCTTGAGCTGCACGTCGATCTGCGCCCAGGCGTTGTCGATGGCGTTCTCGAGGCGGATGATCCTGTTGTACGCGCCGATCGCCCAGAGGAGGACGAGGACGACGAGCACGATCAGGCCGATGACGATCCAGTTGACCATGGTGGCCAGAAGGGACTCAACGCCGACGGGTTTGAGTATGTTGCGGAAGCTTCCATCCTCGTGCTCTGGCCGGCGGGCTTCGCGCGCATCCCCGAGGAGGACTGGACGCGCGCGCCGGTCGCGTCCCTCGCCCAGAAGTACGACGCCGTCGGTCGCCACGGCTGGTACGCGAACCTCGAGCCCACCGCCGACGACCTCGCCGGGCAGCTGCGGCCAGGCGACATCCTCGTCGACTACAGCGGCGGCACCGGGCTCCTCATCGACCGCCTGCTGGAGCGCGTCGCGGCGCGCGACGTCGGCGTCGTGAACGTCGACAGCTCCCCCAAGTTCCTCGCGCTCTCGCTGGAAAAGCTGCGCGACGACCCGCGCGTCGCCTTCCGCCTGATCCACTACCTCGCCGACGCGAAGCGCCTGCAGTACCTCGACGAGGCGCTGGGCGCTCTGCTCACCGCGCGCAAGGCGGACGCGCTCGTCTCCGCGAACGCGATCCACCTCTACTACGACCTGGACCAGACCCTCGCCTCGTGGGCGCGCGTGCTGCGCAGCGGCGCGCGCGTGCACGTGCAGTCGGGCAACATCCGCAACCCGGAAGCCCCGAAGGACGCGTGGATCATCGACGAGACCGTGGAGGCCGTCCACCAGGCCGCGATGGGCATCGTCCGCAAGGACGCGCGCTTCGCCCGCTACCGCAGCGCGCTCGACGACGCGACGCGCATGGCCGCGCACGATGCGCTCCGCCGCAAGTTCTTCCTTCCCCCTCGCCCGCTCGCGCTCTACGTCGACGCGCTGGAGCGCGCGGACATCCGTGTCGAAGCGACGCGCACGCACGTCGTCCGCGCGAGCGCGGCAGAGTGGCACTCGTTCCTCTCGGTCTACAGCGAGGGCGTCCTCGGCTGGGTGGGCGGCTCGCCGCGCATCGAAGGGCACGAGCCCGACGCGGGCGCGCTCCATGACCGGTTCACGCTGATGCGGCTCGCGCTCGACGAGGTGCTCGCCGGGCGCGAGACGTTCGATGCGGTGTGGACTTACGTGCTGGCTCGCCGCCGCTGAGGCCCGTGCATTCCTGTCAGGGCCGAAATTTTTCTGCGGAAAAATTTCGGGTCCCCCATTCGGCAAGGATGGGAGTTGCGGGGATGTCTGTCTGATCCCCGCTCCAAGCGCTATCAATGAATACATGCCACTGACATGTATCGATGAGGCGACCGTGGCTCGTGTGTCAGGCCCGTGCATTCTTGCCAGGGCCGAAATTTTTCTGTGGAAAAATTTCGGGTCCCCGCAGCGGCAAGGATGGGAGTGACGGGGATGCCTCTCTGATCCCTGTCCAACACACTGCAGGCAAATACGTGCCAGTCACGTGTTTCTATGAGGCGGTACGTGGCTCACTGAGAAAAATGACAACCTCGTCACCCCTATCCTTGCCGCTGCAGTATCGCGAAATTTTTCCGCAGAAAAATTTCGCCCCAGGCAACGATGTACCGGCCGCCTATTGGGACAACTTGTCCGCAGCCGCATACGGGTCCAGCCTACGGGCCGCCACCTCGTCCACGAGCGCGCTGAACCGCGCCCGGTCGCGCAGGGCCGCCGCCGCCGCGCGCTCCCTCAGCACATCGAGGATCTCGTGCTCCGCCTGCGCCCTCCGCTTGGCGGCCAGAGCGTCGCTCTTCTGCAAGTGCTCGCGGTGCTGTGCGATCGCGGCGACGAGCTCCTCGATGCCCGCGCCCGTGGAGGCGGCCGTCTTCACGATGGGCGCGTTCCAGCCTTCTTTCATCCCCATCTCCAGCTCGCCCGCAAGATCCGCGATCGTCTTGTCGGCGCCCTCGCGGTCGGCCTTGTTCACGACGAACACGTCGCCGATCTCCATGAGGCCCGCCTTGATGTTCTGGATGTCGTCGCCCAGGCCCGGCACGCTCACGACGAGCACCGTGTCCGCGAGGCGCACGACGTCCACCTCGGCCTGCCCGACGCCCACCGTCTCGATGAGCACGATATCTTTCCCGCTCGCGTCGAGGATGCGCGCCGCGTCCGCCGTCGCGCGGGCGATCCCGCCCAGGTGGCCGCGCGTCGCCATGCTGCGGATGAAGACGTCGAGGTCGGTCTGCCGCGCGCTCATGCGCAGGCGGTCGCCCAGGAGCGCGCCCCCTGTGAAGGGGCTCGTGGGGTCGACCGCGACGACGCCGACCGTCTTCCCGCTCTTGCGATAGCTTTCGATGAGGCGGTCGACGAGCGTCGACTTGCCCGAGCCTGGCGGCCCCGTGATGCCGACGACGTGCGCGCGCCCGGTACGCGAGTAGAGCGCGCCCATGAGGCGGGCCGCCTCCGGCGCGCGCGATTCCACGACCGTGATAGCACGGCCGATGGAGCGGCGGTCTCCGCGAAGCACTGCCGCCGCAAGGTCCACGGCGCGCGAGCGGGCGGGAGGCTCAAGAAGCTTTGCGGCGCGCGAGGAGCGCGGCCGCAGCGAGCCCGCCGAGGACGAGCGCGAGGCCGGCGCCGGGGGATCCGCGGTCGGGGTCCGGCGGCGGGAGCGAGCCCAGGCCCGTCGCCTGGCAACGGAACTCCTTGAGGTCGACGGGAGGGCCGCGCCCGTAGGGGTCGGGCGAGAAGCGGACGATGCCGCAGACGTCCTTCGCGTAGTAGCGCGTCTCGCCGCCCTTGTTGCCGAGGTCGTCCGTCCATTCGAAGGTCACGGGGTACGCGTCGAACGTGCCGGCCGGTACCGCGAGGCGCTCGACGGGGCCCGCGTAGCCGAAGCCCGTGAGGTTGAACCACGTGAGCGGCTGGAGCTTGCCCGTGCGGTTCTGCTCGTAGCCCGCGCAGCGGATGTTCCATTGGTCTCCCGGCGTGATGGGCCACTTCACCATCGGGCAGGGATCGCTGTAGCGCCGGTACGTCTCGAAGCCGTGTCCGAAGGGCGCGCTGTTGTTGTAGGGCTTGGTGGACTCCATCACCCACGCGCCGTCGCTTTTGCGCTCCATCCACACGTGCTCGTACGCGGCGGCGGCGCCGGCCGTGTCGTCGCCTTCGTAGATGTGGTCGACGCGGCGCACGTAGTCGAGCTCGTGGGCGCGACCGCGCGTGTCCGACTCGCTGCCATCCACGGTGACGCTCATGCCCGTCCGGACCGTGTACGCCTTGCCGCCGGCCGTCCACGGTCGGTCGTAGCGCCACGCGTCCCACGTGTCCCACGTGGGGCGCGCGAGCGGCGGCGCCTGCGGGCGCGGCGCGGTCCCGCCGCCGCCGGGCGTCGGCGTCGGAGACGGCGTGGGCGGCGTCGCGGGCGTCGACGCCGGCGGCGGTGCGGTGCCGCCCTTCAGGCAGTCGACGCTCGTGAGGTTGACGTAGGTCGCTCGCTCGTTCACCTGGTAGAACTCGGCGACGGGGCGTCCGCACGAGTCCTCGGCGATCCAGATGCGGCCGACGAGATCGCCGATCTTGTCGATCGCGATCGTGTCGTGCGGAACTCCGTGGACGACGAGGCGCTCGGCGCCGACGGCCTGGTACATCGTCTCGACGGCGACGTCGCCGATCGTGCACGTCGAGGTCCATCGGTCGCCGATCGCCACGGGATAGTCGATCTCGACGCAGGGCTCGTCCGCGACCGTGTCGCTGCCGTCGGCGCGCGTGAAGAGGAACGCGCCGGTCCTCGCGTCGTACGCCGTCGTGGACGCGCTCGAGACGGTCTCGCCGCCCGCGGTCGTGTTCTCATAGGTCGCGACCGTCACCGCCTGCCGCGAGGCGCCGTGGTAGTCGACCGGACCGCGCGCAACGACCGTGACGCGACGCTCGCCCTCCTCGGCGACGCCGCCCTGGTCGACCACGTTCACCGTGTACCGCCACTCGTCCCCGACGCCGTAGCCAGGCATCGGCACGGGACCTGTCGCCGCGAGCGCGGCAGGGAGGAGGGGGATGGACAGCAGGAGCCCGAGGGCGAGCGCGGCACGCACGCAGGTGCGATGCGCGGATGGGCGCTATCAAACGTCGGGTCCGCCGGAACGCTCGGCGCCGTCCGCCCGGCCGGAGGGACGCTACCCCGCGCGCTTGGCCGCGGCGACCTCGCGCACGTACGCGACGATGCTGTCGGTCGTCGTGCCCGGACCGAAGATCTCGCGCACGCCCCGCTTCTTGAGCTCGGCCGCGTCGTCCGGCGGGATGACGCCGCCGCCGAGGACGACGATGTCGGAGGCGTCCTTCTGCTTGAGGAGCTCGACGACCTTCGGCATGAGCGTCATGTGCGCGCCGCTCAGGATCGACAGGCAGACGACGTCGACGTCCTCCTGGATCGCGGCCTCGGCGACCTGCTCGGGCGTCTGCCGCAACCCCGTGTAGATGACCTCCATCCCCGCGTCGCGGAAGGCGCGCGCGATGACCTTCGCGCCGCGGTCATGTCCGTCCAAGCCGGGCTTGGCCACAAGGACGCGAATGGTGCGGTCGCTCATCGTGCGCCCGAACATGGGCTTCCTCTATCACCTTTTTGCACGGCGCGCGAGCGCGAGGGCGCCCACGGCCGCGACGAGGCCCACGAGCCCGGGCGCGGGCTGCGCGTGCTGTGGCACGGAGACGACCGTCGGGGCGGGCGGGTCGAAGCTGGGGGTGGGCGGAAGGGTGATCGTGAGCGTGCCGCCCGCCGTGCGGGTCGAGGCGCAGCGCCACGCGACGAGCGCGAGCTCCGTCGTCGTCCCGCGCCGGAGGTTGCGGATCGTCGCGTCGTTGCACGCGCTCTGCGCATACTCGGCTTCGTTGCGGTCGTCCGTGCTCGTCGCCTGATGGACGACGCGCACCGTCGGGAAGGTGCCGGAGGGCGCGACGGTCGTCCCCTCGCGCTCGACGGTCGCGTTCTCGCGGCGCGACTCCGAGTCGTCGACGCGGCGCGTCTCCGTCATCGTCGTGCGCGAGCCGCCGCAGCCCACGATCCACGCCTTCCCCACCTCCAACGGATACGCGCGCTCGACGCAAGGGGTCGTGTAGTTCGTGAGGGCGCGCGCTTCGCTCGACGCGTTCGCCGTCGTCGCCTTCGTGTACGACGCGGTCCGCAGGAGCGCGAGGTCGCCCGCGCGGTACCAGAACCATTGATCGATCGTCCCGTTCGAGCCCAGCGACGTGCGGGTCTGCGTGACCCACCGGAGCACGATCTCCTCGCCCGCTTCCACGACCTCGACGTGGCGTCGAAGCTGCGCCGTGCCCGCGCTCGCGGTCGCGTTGCCTTCGTACTCCCACGCGTCGCCGACCGTGTAGACGGGCTGCGACACCGTCGCGGCATGCGCGAGCGGAAGGAGCGCGAGGACGAGCAGGAGCGCCGCGAGGGCACGCATCGCGCGCCGAAGGAACGCCTCCGCCTTGAACGCTGGGAACGACCACTGGCCCCCGCCAAGGCTTATATGGGGGGACCATCTCCCTCGGCTGGACTGGAGGGGTGCTTCTGAAGGTCGGCGATTCTGCGAAGCTCGATCTGGCACGAGAGGCCAGGACGGGCATCCCTGAGGTCGTCCTTGCCGAAGGCAAGCGCGACGCCGACCTCGTTGCCATCGTCCAGGCGTTCGTGGCCGCGAAGGGCCGCGTGCTCGTCTCGCGCCTCGCGCCCGAGCGGCTCCCCCTTCTTGGCGCCGTCCCCGTGACGTACCACGAACGCGCCCGCCTCGCCGTCGCCGGCACTGCGCCTGCGCCGAGCACCGGCGGGCGCGTGCTCGTGCTCGCGGCAGGGACGGCGGACGTCGAGGTCGCCGAGGAGGCGCGCATCGTGGCCCAGTCCATGGGCTGCGAGACGCGCCACCACTACGACGTCGGCGTCGCCGGCATCCACCGCCTGTTCCCAGCCCTCGACGACGCCGCATGGGCGGACGCCGTCGTGGTCGTCGCGGGGCGCGAAGGCGCCATCGCCCCGGTCGTCGCGGGCCTCGTCGATCGGCCCGTGATCGGGATCCCCGTGTCCGTCGGATACGGGGCAGGAGGGCGCGGCGAGGCCGCGCTCCTCACCATGCTGCAATCGTGCAGCCCATTGACCGTCGTCAACATCGACGCCGGGTTCGTGGGCGGCGCGTGCGCGGCCCAGATCGCCAACCGCGTGGCCAGTGCGCGCAACCCTAGCACCGGCGAATCCCAGCCCCTGGAGGCAGAGGTCCTCTTGAGCGGGGCTCGGAGGGAGTGACATGACCGACCAGCAGACTGCAACGATCGAGGACAGCGGCGAGAACAACGAGGCCCCGAAGGCCGACCTGCGTGACGCGGAGCGCGACTTCCGCAGGCTCATCGAGAAGCGCAACGCTCTCAACGACGAGGCCCGCCAGGCCCGCGACGAGCGGGACGCGCTCAACGAGCAGAAGAAGAACCTCGTCGCCCAGATGCGCAACCTCCAGACGGAGCGCGACGCGAAGAACGCCGAGGCGCGCGACTTCAAGGAACAGCGCAACGAGTTCCAGCGCCAGGCGAAGTCCCTGATCGAGAACAAGCGCAAGATGCGCAAGGAGAACACGCCCGGCAACCAGGGCACGATCCGCGCTCTCGAGAACGACATCCGCGCGATGGAGCGCATGCAGCAGACGACGGCCCTCACCGTCGCGAAGGAGAACGACCTCATCGACAAGCTGCGCGCGAAGATGAAGGAGCTCGAATCCGCGAAGCTCGTCTACAGCGAGGAAGCGAAGCTCCTCAGCGACGTCAAGGACATCGACGCCAAGATCGACGAGCTCTTCAAGGCCGCCGACGACGCCCACAAGAAGGTCGTCGAGCTCTCGAACCAGGGCCAGACCCTCCACGACCAGATCGGCCCCGTCCTCGAACAACTGAAGTTCCTCGACGCCAAGAGCGACGAGAAGCACCAGGGCTACATCGCGCTCCGCAAGGAAGTGGACGAGAACCACGCGAAGGCCATGGGGCTGCGCGAGCAGGTCGAGAAGCTGCGCGACGAGCGCCGCAAGGTCTACGGCGAGCGCAAGCAGGAGCTCCAGGGCAACAACAAGCAGGCCCAGGAGCAGCTCTTCGACGAGAGCAAGCTCGAAGACAAGGCCGACGACGCCATGAAGGCGCTCATGGCCGGCGGAAAGATCTCTCTCTAGCGGTGCACTTCGTGACACGCCGCCCCTCGGCCACCGCTGCGGCGGTGGCTCGGGGCGCGTCGTGTCACTTCGTGCCAGGACCCTTCGGGCCCTGGACCCGACCAAAGGGGCCTGCGGGCCCCTTTGGAAACCCCCGCGCGATATCGTTTTTCCCTTTCCCGGGCTCGCAGCGCAAGCTCCGCAGCCGTGGACCAAACGCCATCGAGTGTCTCATATCAAGAAACGTAGGTGGACCCGTCCCATCCGAGTGCGGCAGCACATACGCTCCGCAGCCAACGGTACAAACCTCATCCCGAGTCTACTCCCGACATCCCGGAAACGGGACTGTTGGGAGTTCGAAACACCATGAAGACCACCACCTTGTTCGTCGTCGCGGCAGCATTCCTCATGCCTTTCGTCGCGGCCGACCCGAACGTACAGACCGGCGAGCAGACCGGCTCCTTCTGGAGCGAGAGCGCGATCGTCCCCGCGCAGGGAGGCACCACGTTCCTCCTCGCGGGCGCCGTCGGAGACCATGACATCATCTTCTACGACGCGAGCTTCAACCTCGTCGGGTTCTTCCTCGCGTGCGGGCCCGACACGGGCACCGTGCCCGGCAACGGCGCGTGGGCCGAGATCATGGTCTACGACCACATCGGCGGCGCCGTCCCCCAGTGCCTCGCGCCGGCGGACCCGCTCCCCTCGTCGACCTTCGTCTACGTCGATGGGCTCTGAGTCGCTCCACAGGGCGACTCAGAGGAGGCGTGGCCCGTAGGACGCGCCGGGCTCTGAGTCGCTCCACAGGGCGACTCAGGGAAGGCGTGG
>DATLCC010000002.1:0-30785 GCA_035526585.1 Thermoplasmatota archaeon
CGCGAGCCCGATCTTCCTGGGCAAGATGTGCCAGCGCGGCACAGCGTGCCAGACGGACCCGAACGCGGAGACCGGCGACCGGCGCCTGGGCGACTTCTTCGAGGCGGCCATCGACGCGCAGGGCTATCTCAACGTCGCCTACGCGGTCGCGATGGACGACAGCATCTCGCACCCTGCCTTCTCGAAGCAGATGAGTGGGCCATTGTTGCGCGCAGGTTGAAGGCCCCTCGGTGGCATCGCGCCGCATGCGCCCCTCCTCGGTCGCGTGGCCCGTGCGCAAGCTGCGCGCCGGCGCGCTCGCGCAGCCGCTGGAGGATGCCCTTGCTGCCGAGGAGCCCCTCGAGATCCGCCTGAACGGGCGCGCGGTCGTCGTCACGATGCGCACGCCCGGCAACGACGAGGAGCTCGCGGTCGGCTTCCTGCACGACGAGGGGATCCTCGCGCGCGACGCGCATGTGCGCGCTCACGTGCTCGCGAATCCGCTTGACCCCGCGCAGGGGAACATCGTCGACGTGCGCGTGGAACCAGGCGCGCTGCGCAAGCTGCCCGGACAGCGGGCCTTCCACGCCTCGAGCGCGTGCGGCGTCTGCGGCCAGGCCAGCCTCGAGGACATGCAGCGAGATTTCGCGCCCGTCACGAGCGCGCTTTGCGTCGGCTCGGCGCAGCTTCTTGCGCTTCCCGCGCAGCTTCGGGCCTCGCAGGAGGTCTTCGACCGCACCGGCGGCCTGCATGCGGCCGCGCTCTTTGGCGCCGGCGAGCTCCTCTGCGCGCGCGAGGACATCGGCCGGCACAACGCGGTCGACAAGGTCGTGGGCTGGGCGTACAACGCGCGCCGCCTGCCTCTGTCCGACTCGGTGCTCATGGTGAGCGGCCGCGCGGGCTACGAGGTCGTGCAGAAGGCCGTCGCGGCCGGGATCCCCGTCGTCGCCGCGGTGGGCGCGCCGTCGTCGCTCGCCGCGCGGCTCGCCGAGCAGGCCGGGCTCACGCTTGTCGGTTTCCTGCGCGACGGCGGTTTCAACGTCTACTCGCACGCGGAGCGCATCGCATGACGCGCGCGTGGCGCCGCCTCGTGCCGTTCGGCATGGCCGTGCCTGGGAAGCCGCGCCACTACCGCGAGATGCTGCGCATCGCGTGGGAGAACAAGGACAACGCGGCCTACGCGATGCGCATCCTCAAGCACGGCGTCTGCGACGGATGCAGCCTCGGCCCGCGCGGGCTCCAGGACGACGTGATGAAGGGCACGCATCTCTGCCTCACGCGCCTGAACCTGCTTCGGCTCAACACGATGGGCGCGATGCGCGAGGAGGACTGGAGCGACGCCGCGCGCCTGCGGAGCATGCACAACGACGAGCTGCGCAAGCTCGGCCGTGTACCGTACCCGCTGCTGATGCGGCGCGGGGAGAAGGGATTCACGCGCATCTCGTGGGACGAGGCGCTCGACACGGCGGTCGGCTGGATGCGCGCGACGCCGCCCGGGCGCTCCGGATACTTCGTGACCTCGCGCGGCATCACGAACGAGACGTACTACACCATCCAGAAGCTCGCGCGCCTCCATGGCACGAACAACGTGGACCTCTGCTCGCGCCTTTGCCACGCGCCGACCGTGAATGCGCTCAAGAGCACGATCGGCTACGCCGCGCCCACGGTCTCGCTCTCCGACCTGATCGGGACCGATCTCCTCATCCTCTTTGGCACGGACCTCGCGAACAACCAGCCCGTGACGATGAAGTATCTCGCGCTCGCGAAGAAGCGCGGCACCCGGGTCGTCGTCGTGAACCCGGTGCGCGAGCCGGGCTTGGAGCGTTACTGGGTCCCGAGCATGCCCAGGAGCGCGCTCTTTGGCACGTCCATCATGGACGACTTCCACCAGGTGAACGTCGGCGGCGACATCGCCTTCATCATGGGCGTGCTGAAGGCGCTCCTCGACATCCCCGGAGGCGTCGACCGCGCGTTCGTCTCCGAGCGCACGCAAGGGTGGCCCGAGCTCGAGGCGCATCTGCGATCCCTCCCGTGGGCGCAGCTCGCGGAGCGCAGCGGGATCGAGCGCGCCGGCATGGAGCGCCTGGCCACGCAGTACGCGGCCGCGCGCACCGCGGTCCTGTGCTACTCGATGGGGCTCACGCAGCACCGCCATGGCGTGGACAACGTGCGCGCGATCGTCGACCTCGCGCTCGCGCGCGGGATGATCGGGCGGGAGAAATGCGGCATCATGCCGATCCGCGGGCACAGCGGCGTGCAGGGCGGCGGCGAGTGCGGGGTGGATCCCCAGCGCTTCCCGGGCGGATATGATATCACGGCAGAGAGTGCCGAACGGCTTTCCCGCCTGTGGGGACACGTCGTGCCGTCGGAGGAGGGCATGTTCACGGGCGACATGATGGAGTCGATCCTCAGGGGCGACATGGACCTCCTCTACTGCCTGGGCGGGAACCTCCGCGAGACGATGCCCGATCCGCGCGCGATGGAGCGCGGCCTGGGGCAGGTGCGCTATCGGATCCACCAGGACATCGTGCTCAACAGCAGCACCGTCGTCGAGCCCGGCGAGGCGGTGCTTGTGCTTCCCGCGCAGACGCGCTACGAGCAGCGCACCGGCGGCACGAGCACGTCGACCGAGCGGCGCATCCGCTTCACGCCCGAGATCCCGGGTCCGCGCATCGGCGAGGCGCGCGCCGAGTGGGAGATCCCCGCGCAGATCGGCGCGCGGCTGCGGGGCGCGCGCTTCTTCGAGTACGCGGACTCGGCGGCCGTGCGCGCGGAGATGGAGAAGGCGATCCCGTATTACGAAGGTATTACGCGGTTGGAGAAGGAGGGAGACTGGATCCAATGGGGCGGCCCGCAGCTCTGCGCGGACGGGTTCCCGAACATGCCCGGGGGCCGCGCGCGCTTCACCGCGCCGCCGCTCCCCGACGATCGCATCCCGGCCGGCATGTTCCAGATGTCGACGCGCCGAGGGAAGCAGTTCAACAGCATCGTCTTCCAGTCGAAGGACCCGCAGATGTCGAACGCCGATCGCCGCGCCGTCCTGATATCACCCGCGGACGCGGCGGCGCTAGGGCTTGCGAAGGGCGACCGCGTCGTCCTCTCGAACGACGTGGGACGCTTCGAAGGGCACGTGCAGCCCGACGACGTCGCCCGCCGCCACGTCGTCCTCTACTGGCCCGAGGCGAACGTGCTCCTCGCGCGCCGCTACGACGCGGAAGCCGGCATCCCCGACTACAACGCGTTCGTGCGCATCGAGAAGGTCCCCTGAGATGGCCGACGACGTGACCACGAAGATCGCGAAGGCCTCTCTTCGTGGTCTTCGTGAGCCTCGTGGTCCCGTATCGGGCGTCGTCCTCGCGGGCGGGCGCGGCTCCCGCATGGGCGCGTTCAAGCCGCTCCTTGCGTGGCGGGGCCGCACGCTGCTCTCGTATTCCTTGGCCGCGCTCGCGCCGCACTGCCACGAGATCCTCATCATGGCCGGCCCGCGCGCGGCCGAGGTGTCGCGGCAGGCCGAGGGCGCGCGCGTGCTCGCGGACCCGGGCGATGGGCCGCCCGTCGCGCTGCGGCTCGCGGCGCAGGCGGCGCGCTTCGACATCGTGCTCGTCGCGCCGGCGGACGCGCCCTTCCTGCGGGCCTCCACCTACGCGCCGCTGCTCGCGGCCGGACCGGACGCGCGGTTCGCCCTCGACGGCGTCGCCGACCCCCTGGTCGCCTGCTACGCACGGAAGACGCTGCGCGCGTTCCGCGGCCGCTCGCTCCGGGAGATCGCGGCGCGCGACGTGGACGCGGGCGCGCTTGCCGGGGAGCTGCGCGACGTGGACGAGCCGGGGGACCTCGCAGGTTAGGTGCGTCATAGCCCTGCACGGCTAAGACCAGTGGGCGCCATCGGGTGCCTGTTCCGCATGGTGTTCCGCGACCTGACGACCGCCGAGGCAGAGCTTTCCTTCTACGAGCAGCTGGACGGGAAGAAGGTCGCCTTCATCGGGAGCAAGTGCGTGATCCTCGACCGCGACGCGCGCGACCGCGTCCGCCCGGGCGAGCTCTGGCGCGTGCGGCTCGCCGACAAGGGGACGTTCTTCATCGGGTTCCCGGAGGCGAAGCTCGCCGAGGCGGCGAAGCGCGCGGGAGCGACCGTCGCGACGCTCCTCCCCCAGTTCGAGCGCGCGCTGCCTTCCGCCACGCCGCCCGCGCGCGACTCCCACGCGGCAAGCTCGCCCGTGGCGGTCTCCGTCCAGCCGACGCCCGCCACCGCGAGCCCCGTCGCGAAGGCGAAGCCCACACGCGTGAACGAAGGCCCGACCACGCTCGCGGGGATGACCCTGGAGCCCGACAACGTGATCCACGCGATGGACCGCGTCGCGTTCTTCGTCGACGGCGCGAACATCGACAACGCCTGCACGCACGCGGGCTTCTTCCTCGACTGGCGAAAGACGCTTGGGTACTTCGTCGGCAAAGGGCTCTTTGGCGGCGCATACTACTTTTCGACGGATTACATGGACGACGAGGACGCGCAGATCCGCTTCCACGATGGCCTTGCCGCGGCGGGGTTCACGGTGCGCTCGAAGCCCGTGAAGCTCATCAAGGACAAGGTCACGGGCCAGGAGCGCGTCAAGGGCAACGTGGACATCGAGCTCGCGCTCGAGATGATCGCGCGCGAGAACACGTTCGACGTCGCCGTGCTCTTCAGCGGCGACTCGGACTTCAAGCGCGTCCTCGAGATCCTGCAGAGCCGCGGGAAGCGCATCTTCGTCGTGAGCTCGCGCAACAGCGTGAGCCGCGAGCTCATCCACGCGGCGGACAAGCCCGTGTTCTTCATGGAAGACTTCCGCGCGATCATCGAGCGGTGAGGACGATGATCCGCCGCCCTTTCGGCTCCACCGGCATCGAGGTCCCGATCGTCGGCCAAGGCACGTGGCAGATCAAGGACAAGAAGGCCGCGGGCGACGCGCTGCGTATCGGGCTTGACCTTGGGATGACGCACGTCGACACCGCCGAGCTCTACCGCGGCAGCGAAGAGGTCATCGCTCCCGTGATCGGCGGGCGCCGCGAGGAGGTGTTCCTCGTGAGCAAGGTGCTGCCGCACCACGCGAGCTACGCGGGCACGCTCAAGGCCTGCGAAGCGAGCCTTGCGCGCCTCGGGACGACGCACCTCGACGTGTACCTGCAGCACTGGACGGACGGATCGTACCCCATCGGCGAGACGATGCGCGCGATGGGCGAGCTCGTGGACCGCGGGCTGATCCGCCACGTCGGGGTGTCCAACTTCGACGTCGACGAGCTCGACGAGGCGAAGAGCGCGCTCGGAAAGCACCGGCTCGCATGCAACCAGGTGCTCTACCACCTGGGAGAACGTGGCATCGAGAGCGACATCCTTCCCTGGTGCCGCAAGAACGGGCTGGCGCTCGTCGGCTACTCGCCCTTCGGGTCGCGCGGTGGATTTCCCCCGTCAGGATCTGCCGGCGGGAAAGTCTTGGAAAAGGTGGCGACGCGGCTCGGAAAGAGCCCGCGGCAAGTGGCGCTCGCGTTCCTCACGCGGGAAGCCCCGCTCTTCGCGATCCCGAAGGCCGAGAAGGCGGATCACGTGCGGGAGAACGCAGGCGGCGCGTTCGCGCTGCCGAAGGACGCGATCGAGGAGATCGAGGCGGCGTTCCCGATGCGGCCCGGCTTGCGCTTTCTGTGATCAGGGCGTTCAGGCGCCCTGGGCGTCCTTGTCTTCCTCGCCTTCGCCGGCGCTCTGAGGGTCGGGGACCTTCGAGGGCGTTGGCTGCGACGGCGGGCGCGTGTTCGACGGCTCGTGGACGTCCGTCGGATTCACGTTGCTGGGCTTCGCGGCGGGCTTTCCGCCGCTGGGTGCGGGAGGTGCGTTGGGCATGAGGGCAGCTCGGCGCAAGGGGATTCAAGCCTTCTCGCCGGAAGGTCGATGGCAGGGAAGATGGCGGGGAATAGGGACGCATTCAAGATGTCGGCCCCCTTCGTAGGTCCCGATGCTGGAGCGACTCGCCGCGATGGGGAACCAGCTGCCGCCCCGCCTCAAGGCGCTCCTCAACCTCGCGATCACGCTCGCGCTCGTGCTCATGAGCGTCCCGTTCCTCTGGCGCGGCATCGAGGGGCGCGAGTGGGCCGAGGCCTCGACGGGCGCCGGGCTCCTCCTCCTGGGCGTGTTCAACCTCTTCACGTGAGCCCATGCGCGCGCTGCTGTTCCTCGCGATCCTCGTTCTCGTCGCCCCGGTCGCCGCGGCGTATCCTGATCCCGCGAAAGCGCCGCGCTACTACGACAGCGACTGCTTCCAGCCCTACGACAAGCGTTTCGTCCACGACCACGTGGGCCTCCTCGCCGACTGGGGCGCGCAGCTCGAAGGCGCCGCGTGCGAGGTGTACGCCACGACGAGCGCGCACGTCGTCATCGTCACGGTGGAGGACACCGAGGGCGAAGGGCTCGAGAACTACGCGCTCCATCTCTTCGAGGCCTGGGGCATCGGCGACGCCGATCGCGAGGACGGGCTCCTCATGCTCTACGTGGCGGACTACCTCCAGAGCGGCGACGCCGCGCTCCGTATCGAGGTGGGCTACGGCCTCGAAGGCGTCGTGAGCTCGCCCGTCACGAGCGACGTCTGGGACCTCATGATCGAAGCCCGCGACAACTCGCTCGCGGCCGGCGACGACGAGCGCACCGCGCACGCGTACGCCATGGCGGCCGGAAGCGTCTACCTCATGGAGACGCTCGTGGACGGCTACACCGAGGCGGGCTTCCCGGCCCCGACGCCGCACGACGAGAGCCCGCCCTGGTGGTTCTGGCTCATCGTCGCGATCATCGTCATCGCCATCCTCGCCGCGCTCTCGAACTCGTCGCGCGGCCGCCGCGGCTGGGGCTATTACCCTGGAAGCGGCGCGTGGACGAGCCGCAGCAGCAGCATCTGGGTCGGGGGCGGTGGCCTCGGAGGCGGCGGCTTCGGAGGCGGCGGCAGCTTCGGCGGCGGCCGCAGCGGCGGCGGGGGCCGCGGCGGAAGGTTCTGATCGCATCATCGACATGGAGTGGACGAAATGGCGAAGGGAACGTGGATCGCGCTGGGCGTCGTCGCAGCCATCGTGCTCATCTTCTTGGGCATCGTCGGCTCGGCCGTCGGCACGTACAACAAGCTCACGAACGAGGACGTCGGCGTCGACGCGCAGGGCAAGCAGGTGGACGTGCAGTACCAACGCGCGTTCCGCCTCGTGCCGCAGATCACCGAGCTCGCCGACAAGTACGTCGACAAGACGAGCGATGCCTACGCGAAGATCGTCGCGATGCGCACGGGCGTCGCGAACGCGCAGAACGGCACGCTCGCCGAGAAGGACGCCGCGGCGCAGAACGTGCAGACCGCGTTCACGTTCATGGTCGAAGCATATCCGGAGATCCGGAGCGACGCGATCTATGGCACAGTGATCGACGAGATCATCAACACGGAGAACAAGATCGCGGCCGAGAAGACGCGCTACAACGACCGCGTGCAGGAGTTCAACGCGCACCGCCGCCAGTGTTGCCTGCCCGTGATCGTCGCGGGCATGTTCGGGTTCCACGAGCGGGAGTTCATCGGCTTCAACGACCGGCCGAACACGGGAAGCTTCGGGAACAATACGCTGTGACCTCAGTACGTCCGCACCGTGAGCTCGCGCACCGCCTCGAACTCGCGCACGTTCCGCGTCACGAGTTGCTCCTCGTCGGCGATGGCGATGGCGGCCACCATGGCGTCGAAGGGATCGAGCGCGAGGCCGGCCGCCGCAGCGTCGGCAAGGAGCCGCCCGGCGACGAAGGCGTGCTCGATGGCGAACGGCGCGGCCGGCACGCCCGCAAGGAGCGCCCGCAGCGCCGCCTCGTCGCGCGGCGGACGGCGTGAGCGCCCCAGCGCTTCCCAAAGCTTCGCGATCGCAGGCGCCGGCACGCGGAGCGCCTCGGACGTCGCCTCGATCTCCGCGAGCGCCGCACGCGCGCCCGGGTCTCCCCGGGCAAGGTCGATGAGGAAGCTCGTGTCCGCGATCATCCCCCGCGCCTCCGGGCCGCGGCCCGCCGCTCGTCACGCGCCGCGAGCACGGCCTCCGCGAGCGCGGCCGATTCCGCGGGCGATAGCATTTCAGGTAGGCGAGCGAGCGAGCGGCGCCCCGTGAGGCGCAGGACGACGTCCGTGAAGCTCTCCCCGGGCCGCTTCATCGCCGCGAGGCGCTCGTAGGCCGCGCCGGTGATGGTCACGGTTCGGACCGCCATGCAAACTCAACACACTCAACACACTTAGTCTCGCCGGAGGGCACTCGCGACGCCGCCGCAGCGGCTATATAATGCGGCTGCCTCGGCGGCCGCATGGCCAAGGAATACCAGACGATCACGGAAGTCGCGGGCCCCCTCGTCTTCGTCGAGAAGACCGAGCCCGTCGGCTACGGCGAGCTCGTGCAGATCCGCCTCTCCGACGGCTCGATCAAGGGCGGCCAGGTGCTCGACACCTCGGACGAGCTCGTCGCCGTCCAGGTGTTCGAAGGCACCTCCGGCATCAACCGCCAGGCGGCCGTGAAGTTCCTCGGCGAGACGATCAAGATCAGCGTGTCCAAGGACATGCTCGGCCGCATCCTCACGGGCCGCGGCGAGCCGCGCGATGGCGGCCCCGCGATCGTCCCCGACAAGCGCATCGACATCACGGGCGCGGCCATCAACCCGTACTCGCGCGAGTCCCCGAAGGAGTTCATCCAGACGGGCATCTCGACGATCGACGGCATGAACACGCTCGTCCGTGGCCAGAAGCTCCCGATCTTCTCGTCGTCGGGTCTCCCGCACAACGAGATCGCTCTCCAGATCGCGCGCCAGGCGAAGGTGCGCGGCTCGGGCGAAGAGTTCGCCGTCGTCTTCGCCGCGATGGGCATCACGAACGAGGAATACCAGGCCTTCAGGAAGGACTTCGAGCGCACCGGCGCACTCAGCAAGGCCGTGCTCTTCGTCAACCTCGCCGACGACCCCGCCATCGAGCGCATCGTCACGCCCCGCATGGCGCTCACCGCCGCCGAGTACCTCGCGTACGAGCACGACTATCACGTCCTCGTCATCCTCACGGACATGACGAACTACTGCGAGGCGCTCCGCCAGATCGGCGCGGCTCGCGAAGAGGTGCCCGGCCGCCGTGGCTACCCCGGCTACATGTACACCGACCTGGCCCAGATCTACGAGCGCGCGGGCAAGATCAAGGGCCGCAAGGGCAGCATCACGCAGGTGCCCATCCTCACGATGCCCGGCGACGATATCACGCACCCGATCCCCGACCTCACGGGATACATCACCGAGGGGCAGATCGTCGTCGCGCGTGAGCTCCACCGCAAGGGCGTCTACCCGCCGATCAACATCCTGCCCTCGCTCTCGCGTCTCATGAACGCGGGCATCGGAAAGGACACGACGCGCAAGGACCACAAGGGTGTCTCCGACCAGTGCTACGCCGGCTACGCGGAAGGCAAGGACCTCCGCGGCCTCGTGGCCATCGTCGGCAAGGAAGCCCTCTCCGAGCGTGACGTGAAGTTCCTCGAGTTCGCGGACCTCTTCGAGGACAAGTTCGTCCGCCAGGGCAAGGACGAGGACCGCACGATCGAGAACACGCTCGACCTCGCGTGGAAGCTCCTCGGCCACATCCCGACGCAGCAGCTCACGCGCCTCGACCGGAAGCTCATCGACGAGTTCTACCCGAAGGACGCGCAGGAAAAGCACGCGATGGCATCGAAGAAGGCGTGAGCCTTCGGAACTGCTTGCAGGAGTTTTCTCATTCCTTCTTTTGCGCCAGCCAAGCGCTTCCCGAGCGATATAGCCAAATGGTTATGTATCCGGATGGTTATGTAGGTCCATGGCCCACACACAAGCCGTCCCCGGCTCGACCTTGACCCTGCCCTCCGACACGGAGATCCTCATCGAGCGCTCCTTCCGCGCCCCGCGCGCGCTCGTCTGGCGCGCGTTCACGGACGCGTCGCTCCTTCCGAAGTGGATGGGGCCCGCGCGCTACGAGATGACGCACAGCGAGATGGACGTGCGCGTCGGCGGCAAGTTCCGCTGGGTCTGGCGCCTCGACGAGGGCGAGCTCACGATGCACGGCACGTTCCTCGAGGTGGATGCGCCGCGGCGCATGGTCACGAGCGAGCACATGGAGCCGTCTCCGACGCCCACCCACAACACCTTCACCCTCACCGAGGAGAAGGACGGTCGCACGAAGGTCGCGATCCGCATCCGCGTCCCCTCCCAAGAGATGCGCGACATGATGCTCGCGACCAACATGCAGCGCGGCATGGACGAAGGCTATGCTCGCCTCGATGCGATCCTTCCGGACCTTGCTGCGCGACCGGGCGGTGCGCACGCCCTTCCTGGCTCGACCATGACGCTGCTCTCCGACACCGACATCCTGCTGGAGCGCAGCTTCCGCGCGCCGCGCGCTCTCGTGTGGCGCGCGTTCACGGAACCCTCGCTCTACCGCAAGTGGATGGGGCCCGCGGAGTTCCCGATGACGCGCTGCGACATGGACGTGCGGCCTGGAGGGAAGTTCCTCCACCAATGGGGCGGCCCCGACGGGCACCAGATGCCCGGCGAGTACGTCGAGGTGGACGCGCCGAGCCTCCTCGCATACGTCGACACGGGCGAGACGCCAAGCCGCGTCACCATCACGTTCACGCAGGAGAAGGACGGCCGCATCGGCGACGCGCGAACGCGTTCCCGAGAGGACGGATCCCAATTCGTCCGGACGAAGGTCGCGTTCCTCGCGCGCATGCCCTCGAAGGCGGCGCGCGACGAGATCCTCGCGTCGGGCTGGACCGAAGGCACCGAAGCTTGCTACCAGCAGCTCGACGCGCTCCTGAAGGAGATCGGATGAGCGACCGGCTCACGCTCACCTTCCGCGCCCTCGCCGATCCGACGCGGCGGCGGATCCTTGAGCGGCTCAAGAAGGGGGACGCGAGCGTGCAGGAGCTCGCCGACCCGCTCCCCATCTCGCAGCCCGCCGTCTCGAAGCACCTCAAGGTGCTCGAGGAGGCCGGCCTCGTCACGCGGCGCGACGACGCGCAGCGACGCTACGCGAGCCTGCGCGGCAAGCCCCTCCAGGAGGCTGTGGTGTACATCTCCGAGTTCCACCGCGCGTGGGAGGAAAGCTTCTCTCGGCTCGACGATCTGCTCGAGGACGTCGTCGAAGAGGAGGATGCGCGGGCGCGCCGCAAGGGGCGCTGAGCCCGATCAGCCCAGCTCTTCCGCGAGCCCGATCAGGATCCCTTCTGGGCCGCGGATGAAGCAGAGCCGATAGACGTCCTCGTACGTCGCGACCTCGCCCACGAGCGTCGCGCCGTGCGGACGCAGGCGTTCGAGGACCGCGTCGAGGTCGCGCACGTTGAACATGATGCGTCGGATGCCCAGGGCGTTCGACGGCGCGTCCTTCGGCTCCATCCTGACCGCCGCCGGCCGGTGGAACTTCGCGAGCTCGACGCCCCCGTGCCCGTCGGGCGGGCGCAGCATCGCGATCTCGGATCGCGCACCCTGGAGGCCGATCACGCTGTCCACCCAGGGGCCCTCGACGATCGTCTGTCCTTCGAGCCTCATGCCAAGCGCGAGGAAGAACGCCTTGGCCGCCTCGAGGTCCTCGACGTTGATGAGGACGTTGTCCATACGCCGAAGCGTCATCGCGCCGCCATGATGGCTCGCCGTGAAGAGCGTTCTGGCACGCAGGCGCGCGGCCGTTCACGCGCCGCGGAGCGGGACCCGGGCGCGCACGTTTTAGCGTCGGCACCCGGCTCCGCATCCCGTGGTCGCAGGCTACTCGGGGAAGCCGCTCGTCGCGAAGCTCGGCGTGAAGGAGGACGAGCGATGGCTCCTCGTCAACGCCCCGCAGGGGTTCGAGACCGAGCTCGCGCCCCTGCCTGAGGGCGCGAAGCTCTTGCGCACGTCACGGTCCGGGGTCGATGGAACGATCTTCTTCGTGAAGGAGCGCGCGATGCTCGCGCGCAGCCTCGCCCGCGTGCAGGAGCGCGTCGCGGAGGGCGGCGCCGTCTGGATCGCATGGCCGAAGAAGGCGAGCGGCGTCCCCACGGACGTCACGGAGGACACGATCCGCGAGATCGCACTGCCCACCGGGTGGGTCGATACGAAGGTGTGCGCCGTGGACGAGACGTGGTCGGGGCTCAAGCTCCTGCGCCGCAAGGCTCCCAGCGACAAGCCGGGGCGACCCACCGCGGCCGAGGTCGAGCGCCGGCGCCGGAAGGAATGATCGGCCGCAGCGTCGCGCACCCTGCCGCCTGCGCGCGCCGGCATCATCATCCATGTCCGCGCTCCTGCGCGAGCCATGGCCGTCGTCGTTCCCTCCACGCCTCTCGCGATCGGGATGAGCATCCTCGCGCTCGTGATCGGGCTCGTCCTCACGTTCTCGGGCTATCGCCTTGCGAAGAGCTTCGCCACCTTCGCGGGCTTCCTCGCCGGGCTCGTCATCGGGTGGGGGATCGGCGCCGGATACGCGCCCAACGTGGGCGTCCAACCGCTCCTCGGCGCGATCGTCGGCGCCGTCCTTCTGGGCATCCTGCTCGCGCTCGTCTTCCGCTTCGCGTTCCGCTTCGCCGGCGCGATCGTCGGCGTGCTCGCGGGGATCGCGCTCGCGACGAACCTCGCGTGGCCGATCTGGGGCCTCGTCGCCGCGGCCCTCGTCGGCGCGACCGTGGGCTACTTCGTGAACAAGATCGCCATCGTCTCCTGGACGGCGATCGTCGGAGCCTCGCTCGCGGTGAAGAGCGGCGTCGAGCTCTTCTACGCCTTCAGCGACTACAACCTCGCGATGGAAGCGGTGAGCATGCTCTTCTCGACGATCCTCCTGGCCGCCGTCGGCGTGCTCTCGCAGATGCGCAGCCTGCGGGGCGAGGACGAGACGGCGGCGCCTGGCGGCAGCGCGAGCTGAACGCGCTGAGGTGGAGGGTTCCACCCCCCTGGCTTTGCCCATGCCCGCCCACCCGACACCCAGGTGGGAACGACATCCTCTGGGTCTTCGCGCACGCCGCAGCCATGCTCGCCCTCTGGGCGGGCGTCGTCGCGGCGCTGCGCGCGTGGGACGAGCACCGCGACGCACGCGCCATCTACGGCGCTGTGGCGCGCGCCGCCTGGGACGACGGCGTCGTCTCGCGCGGCGAGCGCCGCATCCTGGACCGGCTCGCGCCAGCGCTCCGCCTGCTGCGGGTCGAAGCCTGGTGGGTGGAGCGCGTGGCGGCCCGGAGCGCGCGCCGGTAGGGCGGCCGCATAGTCCTCCACGAGGAACGTCTTATGGCCCCCAGGCGTTGCACACCTGGGAGGACCCATGCCGCGCCGCGCCCTCGCGCTCCTCATCGTGCTCGCCTTCGTGCCCCTTTGTGCCGCGAACCAGGCGCCGATCCCCATCCCCATCGTCAAGGCCGAGGCCGTCCTCAACGAGCCCGTCCTCTTCACCGACGGCAGCGTCGACCCCGACGGCAGCATCGCGTCGGCGGCGTGGACCTTCACCGACGGCCGCACGATGACCGGGCACGAGGTCACGAAGCGCTTCGACTTCGCGGGCGTGCACACGATGCTCCTCGAGGTCACGGACGATCTGGGCGCTCGCTCCTCCGTCGAGTTCCAGCTCCTCGTGCGCGCGCCGCTCATGCACGGCCGCGCGTACGCGCTCGCGTCGTCCCAGGGCACGCAGGCCGACACGGGCGACGTCGGCGCGAACGATCAGACCGCGAGCGACGTCGTCGTCGCCGGCGCGGATCAAGGCGCGCTCCACGCCGCCGGGCTCGAGGCGGAGCTGCGCACGTACAGCGACTGGACGGTCGCGCGGGCCGACGTCGCCGTCGTGCACGTCCCGCATCCGTTCGGCTTCTTCCATCTCACGGGCGTCGAAGCCGAAGCGGTGAGCGGCTGCCACCAGGCGTGGCGCTTCGCGGATGTCGGCAAGCTCCGCCTCAACGACGCGCCGCTTGTCCCGCCAGGCGCGGTCGCGCCCAACACGCGCGTCGACCTGCCCGACGGAACGATCGTCATCCTCAACGCGCAGGACGAGCCCGCGCCCGACCGCATCGCCGTGACGGCGGTGCGCATCCTCGTGCCCGGCCAGGCGCCAATCGAGATCGCGCATGCCGAGGCCGGCGTGAGCTTCTGCCCCTACGAAGGCTGACCTGCATGCGCGCGCCGATCCTTCTCCTGGCCTTCACCCTGGTCCCTCTTGCGGCGTCTCTTCCGGCGCCGCTTGGCGCGACGCACCCCGCCTGTGCGGGCGCCGCCGCGCCGGTGCTCTTCGCCCAGTGGGATTCGCAGCTTGAGAACCTCGCCTTCGACGGCGCCGGCCGCCTCTACGTGAGCGACCTCGGCGGGGACAGGCTCCTCCAGGTGACGACAGGCGGCGCCATCTCCGTCGTCGCGGGCCTTCCTGGCATGCACGGCCTGACGTTCGGCCCGGACGGCATTCTGTACGCCGGTGCGACCGTCGGCGCCGGCCCCGGCGTCGTCCGCTTCACCTCGCTCGACCCACCCGTCCGCGAGGAGGTCGCGAGCGGCCTCGTCGCCGCGAACGGCATGACGTTCGACGCGGCGGGGAACCTCTTCGTCTCGAACCCGGGCTTGGGATCGGGCGCACCCTACCTCGCGCGCCTTCCCGCGGGCGACATGGCGGCCTGGTCGGCGTGGGGCGACGCCTACGGCCTGAACGGCATTTGGCTCGCCGGCGACCGCATCGTCGCCGCCGTCACGGCCGATCAGTCGAGCCCGATCCTCTCGCTTTCCACGAGCGATCCCGACGACGTGCGCGTCGTCGCGCAGCTCACGCTGGGCGCGGCGACTTTGCAGCCCGGCGCGCACGCGCCCGCGGGCGGACCCGGCCTCGTGCCCAAGGGGCTCGACGATCTCACCGTGGGCCCCGACGGCACGATCTACGCCGCCGCACACGTCGCGGGCGAGATCCTCCGCGTGGACGCGGTGAGCGGCGACGCATGCGTCCTCGCGAGCGGGCTGGAAGAGCCCACGAGCGTGCGCATCGCGCGCGGCTTCGGAGCCTACGACGGCGACCTCTTCGTGACCGACATGGGCGGCACCGCCGTCACCGCGCTCGTGGGGCCCGGCGCGGGGGCCATCTGGCGGATCCCGACTTCGTAGAGCTTGGGCTTGGGCTTGGGCGGGGGTAGGGCTAAGGCTCGGCGCGAGGCTCGGGCGCACGTGGACCCCGCCAAGCTGCGCGCCCCCACGCTCTCCGACGCGATGCGCAAGCTCCACCCGCACGCGCACCACGTGGATGGCCTCGTGAGCCCGACGCCGGAGCGCGCGATCTTTGGCCCGGCCGCGACGATGCTCTTCGCGCCGACGCGCGCCGACGTGCCCAAGGATCAGCAGGACTTCGAGCGCCGCCTCACCGAAGCCGCGAGCCGACCGGGAATGGTCCTCGTCGCCGCCGCGCCGGGCGCCGAAGATGCCGCCATCGTCGGCGGCGTGCGCCTCGCCATGATGGAGGCGCGCGGATACGCCGGCCTCGTCACGACCGCGCGCATGCGTGACTTCGACGAGGCGCGCGCCACGTCGCTCGCGTGCTGGTGCGGGGGCGAGACGCCGCTCGCGGGCAGCGCGAGCGCCATGCCGGTCGCGGTGAACGTCCCCCTGGCGCTGGGGAACGCGACCGTCCTTCCGGGCGACTTCGTCTACGCCGGGAGCGCAGGCGTCGTCATCGTGCCTGCGAGGGACGTCGAGCGCGTCCTCGGGCTCGCGGAGGAGATCGAGGCCGAGGACGCCGCGCGCGTGAGGAAGGCGCGCGGGCGTTAGCTCACGGGCCACGCTACCGGAAAGGCGACGTCCGCCTCGTCCAGGTTCCACGTGCCTGCGATGAGCTGCACCGGCGCGCTTGGCGCTCCGACCATCTCGCGCACCCACGATCCCTCCGGGAGCTGCACGACGCCCGCGCCGCTCCCGATGCGCGCGTCGTGGAGGCGCGCGTGCCACCGCGCGAGGGCCGACCCGCCCGCGAGCGGCGTGAACTCCATGAACGGCAACGGCGCGCCCTGCGCGGCGGGCGGCTGCAGCGCGCCGGTGAGCGAGAAGCCCGTGCCGTCGTCGAACGAGAGCGACGCGGTGAGCCGCGCGCCGTCGATCGTCACGAGCGCGTCGCCATCGTGGACGGGGGCGCCGGCGAGCGCGAGCGACGCGCGCGCGGCGTCGTCCGCGACGAGCGTGTCCCACTTGACGAAGGTCGCGTCGTACCCTTCCTGCTGGAGCGCGTCGGGCGCCGCCACGGCCGCGTAGTGGCTGCCGTACGCGAGCGGCGTCGCGTTGCGCCCGAACCACGCGCCGCCCGCGCACTGGTACGCGTCGAGCTCGACCGCGCCCCGGGGGATGCCCGGCAGGGCGGGGAGGCGCGAGGGGGCGAGCGCGAACCCTTCGGGAAGCCGCGCGGCGAGCGCCGCCTCGTCCACCGGAACGACCGCGATGACGAACGCGCACCCATCGATGCGCCACGTTCGAGGCGCGACGCCGTCGCTTGCAGGGGCCGCCGGTGCTGCGAGGCAGCCCGCCAGGGCCAAGGCCAACAGGGGAAGACCTGGCCGCACCTGGTGGCATCTGGCCGGGACGACGTCAACGTTGTCCCGGCGAGCGTGGGGCCTTCTTCCTAGGAGCGCGCTACCGCTGGGCGCGGCTGAACGCGGCGTGCGACGCGACGGCGCGGCGGATCGCGTGCACGAAGCGCTCCTCGCTGAGGTCGTCCTTCCCCAGGAAGTCCGATGCGCCCGCGCGCAGGAATCGCTCGGCCAGCTCCTCGGAGCCGTGCCCGGAGAGGGCGATGACGGGCGCCTGGAGGCCCCCGTCACGCAGCGCCCGCATGGCCTCGATGCCGTCCATGTCGGGCAGGAGGTAATCCAGGAGCACGATGTCGGGCGGCCGGTCGCGGATCGCCGCGAGTGCGCTCTTCAGGTCCTCCGCCTCGTCGATCGTCCAGCCCACGCGACCCAACACCGCCCGCACGGCGGCGCGCGCGATGCTCGTATCGTCCACGACCAGGATGCGCAGCGCGGCGCTGTCCTCGGGGGCGCCATCGGGCGGGTCGTCGAGGAGCGTCTGGGCGCCCTCCTCTTCTTCCTCTTCGTCCGTGTGTCGTACGCGGCTGCGCACGTGCACGCCCGCCTCGCCCAGGCGCAGCGCGTGGCGCACGGCGGCGCGGATGTCGCCGCTCGTGAGCCCTTCCTTCACGAGGAAATCGGACGCGCCCGCGCGGATGAAGCGGTACGCGACCTCGGTGCTGGAGGCGCCGGTGAGGGCGACGACGGGGGCGGACACGCCCCAGTGGCGCAGCTCGCGCAGGAGGACGAGCCCGTCGGCGTCAGGGAGCACGAAGTCGAGGATGATGACGTCGAAGCGCGTCTTCCGCGCGAGGTCCAGCCCCGCGTCCGCGGTCGCCGCCTCGGTCACGTGCCACTCGTGCGTCTCCAGGGCGGCGCGCAGCATCGCCCGCATCGTGTCCGCGTCGTCGACGACGAGGATCTGCTTCACGCTCCTTGACCTCGGGGGGAGGAGATGACCTTGTTGGCGACCAAGGCCCGCCGCTCGACGCTTCCACGCGTTCCGCGGGGGTCCCGCTCGCTTCGTACCCCGGTCCGCGATCCCCCCAGCCGTCATTCTGACAGTGGGACATGTCCCGGAGCGGGCCGACACGGATATCCCCTGGCGTGCGGGTGGCCGGGCGGGCTTTCAGGCCAACGGAGGTACGAATCTTGCGAACTCTCAACCCGTGGAAGATCGGCGTGGCGCTCCTTGCGCTCGCCCTTGCGGCGCCTCTCGGACTCGGTCGCTCGGTCGACGCGTCGATCGACGCTCCTGACGTCTCGATCGCGGCGTCGCTTGGCCTTCCGACGAACCACTATCTCGTGGGGTTCTACAAGGATCCCTTCCTGAAGGTAGGGCAGACGTACAACGGCGCGCGCATCCTTGCGGTCGACCACGACCTCGTCTTCATCCTCGTCGAGGTCAGCGACCCGCCGCTCTTCCAGGCGCGCGCGCAGCTCGACGACAACGTCCGCTACGTCGAGTTCGACGACCCGCTCTACGCGCACCTCGACTTCCTGCCCAACGATCCCGGGTACAGCAACGCCGGCCACTACGGCACGAAGAAGGTCGGCGGCGAAGCGGCGTGGGACCGGACGCTGGGATCCACGAGCGTCAAGGTGGCGATGGTGGACTCGGGCGTCTACCGCAACCACGAAGACCTCGCGGGCGGCCGGCTCCTCCAGGGCTGGGACTTCACGGCGGGCGACAGCAGCCCCGACGACGAGTCGGGCTGCAGCTATCACGGCTCGCACACGACGGGCACGATGGGCGCCACGATCAACAACGGCAAAGGCATCGCGGGCATGTCGCAGAGCACGATCCTTCCGGTGAAGGGGCTGTACTACAGCGCGCCCTACTGCACGGCGAGCGACTCGATGCTCGTGAACGCGCTCAAGTACGCGGGCGACCAGGGCGCGCACATCAGCTCCAACTCGTGGGGCGGCGGCGGCGTGAGCACGACGATCAACGATGCGATCCAGTACTCGCACGACCGCGGCGTGATCCACATCGCGGCCGCCGGCAACGACGGCCCGTGCACGAACTGCGTCGGCGAGCCGTGGAAGTCGAAGGCGTCGATCTCGATCATCGTCGCCTCGACGACCTCGACGGACACGCAGTCGTCCTTCTCGAGCGAAGGCAACGAGATCGACGTCTCGGCGCCCGGCTCCAACATCTACTCGCTTGGTGGCGGCGTCTCCACATACCAGACGCTCTCGGGCACGTCGATGGCGACGCCTCTGGTGGCGGGCACCGCGGCGCTCATCAAGGCGCTCCAGCCGTCGTACACGTTCGCGCAGATGAACACCCGCCTCACGACGACGGGCGTCGACCTCGGCCCCGCGGGCTGGGACACCGACTTCGGCTACGGCCGCATCAACGCGGACGCCGCGACGAACTTCGGTGGAGCGGCCGCGGCATGCGGTGACGGCCTCGACAACGATGGCGACGGCCTCACCGACTATCCGGCCGATCCGGGCTGCACGAGCACCGCGGACACGGACGAGACCAACGCGGCCACGGGCTGCACCGGCGGCCCGGCGAACAACTGCTTCGCGAGCGCGACGAGCGTCGCCGCGGGCGGCGCGACCGTCACCGGCTCGAACGTCGGCGCAAACACCGAGACGGGGGAGCCCTCTCCGTGCGGCGGCCAGGCGGCCACCGTCTGGTGGATGTGGACCGCCGGCGCCGGCGGGACGGCGACCATCGACACGACGGGCTCGGGCTACGACACCGTCGCGGCGGTCTACACCGGCTCCGCGGTGAACGGGCTCACGACCGTGGGATGCAACGACGACATCGTGTCCGGCAACACGGCCTCGAAGGTCACGTGGACGGCGACCGCGGGCACGACGTACCGCATCCAGGTGGGCGGCTACAACGGCGCGACGGGCAGCATCACGCTGAAGCTCACGGCGCCCGCGACGCAGACGTGCGGCACGCCCGCGAACAACAACTTCGGCTGCTCGACGGCGGTCGGGAAGCCCTCGACCACGAGCCAGAGCACGAGCGGCGCGACGCTCGAGACGAGCGAGCCGCGCCCGTGCGCCACGATCGGCGGCACGGTGTGGTTCACGTACACCGCGTCCGCGAGCGGCACCGTGACCATCGACACGTTCACGTCGAACTACGACACGGCGCTCGCGGTGTACACGGGCTCGGCGCTCACGGGCCTGACCAACGTGGGCTGCAACGACGACACCGCCGGCAGCGGGAACGGGCTGCAGTCGCGCGTCTCGTTCAGCGCGACGGCCGGCACGACGTACCGCATCCAGGCCGGCGGCTACAACGGCGCGACCGGGTCGCTGGTGCTGCACGTCGCGTGACGGAGGGCAAGGCAAGGGCAAGGGCTCGCGTAACCGTATGGTTACGCATCCCTTGCCCTTGCGCCTGCGCGCGTCACTCGGGCAACAGCCCCTCGAGCGCGCGCGGCAGCGTCGCGTAGCCCATGCGCTGCATGAACTCCGCGCGGCCGGGGAGCGCGAACTCGCGCCGCAGCCGCGCGACCGGCGCGCCCTTCGCCTCCGCGGCCTCGACGCTCACTGCGCGCGACTGCGCGTCCCAGCGGCCGGCGATGGTCAGCGTCTCGCCCACGGGGACCCACCGTAGCGTCTCGATCGCGCCCGTCATCGTCGGGAGCCCGATGCGCCCGAGCCTCGCGAAGACGGACCAGTTCGCCGTCTCCAGCATGGCGAGGTACAGGAGGCCGCTGTGCAGGCGCTCGGGCGCGCCCTGGTGCTCAGGGCGCACGACGAGGCGCGTCCGCGCGCCCTCCGGGGTGGCCTCGAACTGCAGCCGCAGCCCGATCGGGTTCTCCGGGCCGCAGCCGATGCACAGGTTCGCGGGGTCGTTGTCCAGCATCATCGCGATGGGCAGGGGCCACGGGGCTTATGGCGCATCGCCCCGACCTGGGCAGGAATGGGGAGAACCCTTCATCCCGAGGACGACATTCTTTCTCTCGATGAGAGAGCAAGCGACATTGGGCGGCGGGTGCTTCTGGTGCCTGGAAGCCGTCTACGAGCAGCTCGAAGGCGTGGAGAAGGTCGTGAGCGGGTACGCGGGCGGGCACGTGCCGAAGCCCACGTACCAGCAGGTGTGCGACGAGACGACCGGCCACGCCGAGGTCGTGCAGGTCACGTTCGACCCGCGCGTCACGACGTACCGGCAGATCCTCGAGGTCTTCTTCACGATCCACGATCCCACGACGCTCGACCGCCAGGGGAACGACGAAGGCACGCAGTACCGCAGCGCGATCTTCTGGCACACGCCGGAGCAGAAGGCGACGGCGCAGGACGTCATGCAGACGTTCGCGCGCGAGGCGTGGGGGGACAAGCTCACGACCGAGCTCGAGCCGATGAAGGAGTTCTGGCCCGCCGAAAGCTATCACCAGGGATACTTCCGCAACAACCCCGGCCAAGGCTACTGCCGCGCGGTCGTCGCGCCGAAGGTCGCGAAGTTCCGGAAGACGTGGGAAAAGAAGCTCAAAGCCTGAGCGCGATGCGCGCGCGATGGCCCGCAAGATCCCGATCGACCCGAAGAAGCTCGTCCGCGACAGCCTAGCCTTCCAGCGAGAGGTCCTCGAGAAGATGAGCGCGCTCGCGACCGCCGCGTTCGGCCTCGTCGCGGCGCTTGCGTGGAACAACGCGATCCAGGCGGTCTTCGCCCGCTTCTGGGCGCCTGGCGACAGGCACGCCATCCTGCCATTGCTCGGCTACGCCGCGCTCGTCACGATCGTCGCCGTCCTCATCATCCTGTGGATCGGACGCATCGCGGGGCGCCTCAAGCACCTCGCCGAGACGCAGGACGAGCACAAGGCGCACGCGACCGAGGGAAGCACATAAGGGATGACGACCCTCGCCGCGACGTGGGCATCGCAGCGCTCCGCAAGGTCCTCAACCCGCAGCCCGTCGAGTTGTCCCACTTTGCGAAGAAGACCGTAGCCGTCGACGCGGACAACCTCCTCTGGAGCTTCGTCACCGCCTTCGCGACCACGGGCGAGCAGCCGGTCGGCCCCTCGGGCGAGCCGATCGGCCACCTCCTCGGGCTCGCGGGCCGCCTGAAGCTCTACGCGCAGCATGGCATCCGGAGCGCGTGGATCTACGACGGGGAGCAGCCCAAGATGAAGGAGGCCACGCTCGCCGAGCGCGCCGCCCGCATCGAGGAGGACCAGACGATCGCCCTGACGGACGCGCAGATCGCCGAGTCGAAGAGGGTCCTCACCGCGCTTGGGATCCCGTGGATCGTGGCGCCCGGGGAAAGCGACCCGCAGTGCGCGGCGCTCGTGAGGAGCGGCGTGGCCTATGCCGCCGTGACTCAGGATTACGATATCGCGCTCCACGGCGCGCCCCGCGCGGGCCGCAACCTCACGGGCTCGAAGACGCGCAAGCCCGAGCTGCTCGACCTCGAGGTGAGCCTCGCAGCGGCCGGCCTCACGCGCGCGCAGCTCATCGACGCGGCCATCCTCATCGGCACCGACTACAACGCCGGATTCCCCGGCATCGGCCCCGTGAAGGCCGTGAAGCTCATCCAGAAGCACGGCGAGCTCCACGGCGCGCTCGCCGCCATCGGCGCGACGCTCGCCGAGGCCGAGGACATCCGCGCGCTCTTCCTCGCGCACCCCGTCGACGCCGCGTACCAGCCGAAGTGGCGCGCGCCCGACGGCGGAAAGGCCGCCGACATCCTGGAGGCGGCCGGGCTGAGCCGCGCGCGGGGCGAGGAGCTCGCGCGCGCGGTCGCGCCGGCGGCGCCCAGCGCCCAGCGCGCGCTCGGGGACTTCTGAGCGCAGGCTTCTTCTCCACAGCTGCCTCTGCGCGCCTTGTGCGTCCGCTTCTTGCGATGCTGCTGCTCATCCCGCTGGCCGGGTGCACGCGCCCCATCTGCTACGCAATGGACTGCGAGTACGAGTACGACGGAGTCATCGAGACCGCGATCGCGCAGGCGACCTGGAACGAGACGCGCGCTCGCGACGGGCTGGCACAGGCGGGCGCGAACGTCTCGGGCCCGCCAGGGCGCCCCGAAGGCGCATGGCCCGATGGGAGCCGCGCGACGCTCATGAACGGAGGCGCCGGTGTCGTCACGCTCGTGAGCTTCGCGCCGCAGGGACCGAGAGGCTCGTACACCAGCGGCGAGCTCGAACGCAAGGGGGCGCGCGAGTGCCCGCATTGGACGGAGACGTTCGAGCGCGAGCGCGCGGACCTCACGAGCGCCACCGGGTGGAGCTGGACCCTGCTGCGCGGGTGCGGCGCGTCGCACGTCATCACGCCGCCGCCGATGCCGGGCGAGGAAAGCGCTCCGTAGGCGCCTTTTTCCTCTCGCCTGCGCTTCGCCCCGCGTGCGCCCGGCGCTCCTCGTCGTCTTCCTTCTCCTCTCTGGCTGCCTCCGCGTGCCCGATCTCTTCCGCGCGCCTGACGTCCTCGCGTTCGAGGCGCCCGTCGCGGTGAGCAGCACGCAGCCTGGCGCCGAGCCCGTGATCGCGGTCGCGCCGGATGGCACGATCTACGTCGAAGGCATCGGCTCCAATGGGCAGGGCAACGTGAACAAGCTGTTCCGGTCGGACGATGGCCGCTCGTGGAGCGACGTCACTCCGCCCGCGCTGGGGCAGGAGCGCAGCAACGACGGCTACCTCGCGGTGGACGACGGCGGGAACGTGTACGTGTCGAACGTCTTCTCGCTCACGCTCGCGCTCTACAAGTCGACGGACGAAGGCGCCACCTGGACGCGTCTCAACGTGCCGCCCGTGCCCGCGCTCATGCACCGGCACTGGCTCATCCCGGTGAACGGCACGCTTCATCTCACGATGGAGGCGTTCCCGCCGAGCTACGCGCCCTACCTTGCGCGCGGGCCGCCGCTCCCCACGGACCTCAGCGACCGCGAGAGCGGGATGTGGTACACGCGCAGCGCCGACGGCGGCGCGACGTGGGAGCAGCCTCGGCAGATCGACCCGATCGTGAACTTCGCGGGGCAGACGAACATGGTCACGAGCGCCGACGGCTCGCGCCTCTACGTGGGCCGGTACCAGGAGGACGGCACGCCGCCGACGTACACGTACGACGATGGCCACTGGTATCTCCTCGCCTCGGACGACGCGGGCGACCACTGGGAGCGCCGGGAGATGTTCGACCTCACGAGCGAGATGTCGACCGCCGTGCCCGGCCTCGCTCTCGCGGACGACGGCGCGCTCTGGCTCGCGTGGTCGCAGCAGCTCGGGAACAGCAGCATCGTGCATCTGGCGGGATCCCGCGACGGCGGCCGCACCTGGAGCGCGCCCACGACGCCGGTCGGCACGAACGGCACGCACGCCATGGCGTGGGCGCGGGGGGCGCCGGATGGCGCGGTCGGTCTCATGTGGTACCAGGCGGACGTCGAGGGCACCGCGTCGAAGGTGGACGCGTCGTGGTCCGTCCATTACGCGATCCTGGACAACGGCACCGTGACGTCGAGCGTGCGCGTCACGCCGACCTCCGTCCACGAGGGGAACATCTGCGCGAAAGGTCCCGCGTGCGCTGGGCAGGAGGACCGGAGCCTCCTCGATTATCCCTGGATGGACTTCGGGAAGGACGGGACGGCGTGGCTCGTGTTCCCGTCGACCCAGTGGGAGCGGCCGAGCGCCTTCGCGGTGGTCGCCCACCAGAAGTAGGGCGCCGATCACGTCGATGCGAAGCGGCGCCAGGCGAGCAGACCGCCGCCCGCCACGAGGAATGCGCCGACACCGAGCACGAGCCCGAACCACGGGCGCGGCGCGGGCGGCGGCGCGGCGTCGCTCTGCAGGAAGTTCGCGGACCAGCGCAGCGCGCCGCCCGTGTCCACGTGCACGACGGCGAGCGCGCCCTGCCGGTGGCCCACGTCGAGGTGGCGCGTGGCGGGGCCGGCGTCCGCGTGCTGCAGCGGCACGACGACGAAGATGCCCCCATGCGCACGCGCGGCGACGGGGCCTCGCGTCGCGTCCCACCCCTCGGGAAGCGGCGTCCAGCCGGTAGGCTTCCCCGTGCGCAGGTCGTACACGCCGAGGCCATCGACGCCTTCGCTTGGCGCCTCCACGATGAGATCGTCGCCGACGATCACGAAGTCCTTGTTCGACCAGTAGGCGGGCACGCTCGTGTGCCAGAGGGCGCGGCCGTCCGTGCCGCGAAGGGCGAAGAGGCTCGGGCCGCGCGCCGTCGTCTCCCAGTTCCCTGGCTTGTGGCCGATCGTGTTCCAGTCGAGCGCGACGACGTCGAGCGCGCCGTCCCCGTCCACGTCGATGGGCGCGGGGTGATCGTAGGCGAGCGGGTTCATCCACGCTTCGCTTCGCTGCCAGAGCACGCCGCCGTCGGCCGCGAGCGCGAACCAGGTGGCGTGCGAGCCGTCGAGGCCGCTCGTGGCGCCGCGCGCGGCGAAGACGAGCTCGAGCTGCGGATCGCCCGCGATGTCGGCGACCATCGGGGCGAGCGGAATGCTGCCGGGCGAGGCGCCGTGCTTCTCCGACTCGAACGTCCACTTCCGCTTCCCGGTGTCCGCGTCGTAGACGGAGATGACGCCGGCGTCGGAGGCGAAGATCGCCTCCTTCCTGCCGTCAAGGTCGAGATCCGCGACGGTGGCGCCTGCGTTCCCGTCCCAGAACGTGTTCTGCCAGCGCTGCTCGCCATCGTGGCCGAAGCTGAACTGCCCTGGGTATCCGTCCGTCTCGACGAAGATCTCGAGGCCCGGCTTTCCGTCCACGTCCGCGAGGAACGCGTTGCCGTCCATGCTTGGTTGCTGGTCGGCGAGCCACGGATGCGCGTCGGCGAAGCCCGGGTCCCAGCGCGCCGCATCGACGCGCGTCTCCCAGCGCTTGTCGAAATCGAACCCGCCCAGCACCGTGCGACCGTCGTAGCACCAGGCCGCAAGATACGCGGCGCTGTTCGGGATGACGAGGCAGGGCGTGCCGTCGCCGTAGAGGTCGCCGATGGACACAGGGTTGATATCGCGCGCCTCCCAGCCGTCAGGGTGCGTCGTCTCGATGTCGGCGCGGACGCGTCCGGAGCGCATGTCGATCACGTAGACGTGCCCGTTGTCGTTCGACGAGACGATCTCCGGGTCGCCGTCGCCGTCGAAGTCGAAGAGGTTCAGGCTCGCCGCGTCGAACGCCTCGAACTCGTCGCGCTCGATCACGCGCACGATGGGCCACCCTACCTGCGCCGCCGCGACAGGCACGAGCAGGAGGAGCACCAGGACGAAGGCGCGCACGGGCACCTCACCGGCGGCGCCGCGCCAGGAGGGCGGCGGCGCCTGCGCCCGCGAGGACGAGCGTCATGCCCGCGCCGGGGACGGTGCTCTCCTGCGTGGGGCTCGGCCGCGGGCTCAGGCCTGGTGTCGGGCTGGGGCCGGGACTGGGGCTCGGGGAGGGCGGGGGCGTGGCGCTCGGGGTGGGCGTCGGGAACGGGCTGGGGCTGGGGCTTGGGCTTGGGCTTGGGCTGGGGGTGGGAGTCGGCGTGGGGGTGGGCGTGGGCATCGGGGGCGGCGTGCCGCTCGTGCCCTTCTTTCCGATGTCGATGTCGTGGTTGAGGAGATAGTTCCCGCTCGCCGTGATATCATGCGCGTCCGCGCCCGTCTCGATGAGGACGAGCTTGCCTTCGCGCCAACCGACGTCGATCGTGCGGTAGCTCGTGCCGTCGGCGTGACGGTTGTACGGGACGACGAGGTAGACCTTGCCGTCGCCATAGAGCTCGCCCGCGACGGGGCCGCGGCTCATGCCCCAGCCGTTCCCGCCGCAGTAGAAGCCTTGAGCGTCGCCCGTGCGCAGGTCGTAGATGCCGAGGCCTTCGCAGCCGGCCTTCGCGGTGGGCGCGACCACCTCGTCGCGCCCGTCGCCATCGACGTCGAGGATGATGACGTCCTTGTTGGACCAGTAGACCGTGATGCCCCTGTGCCAGAGGACGCTGCCGTCCTTTCCGTCGAGCGCGAAGAGGTTGCTTGGGCGGTTCGTCGTGTTCCAGTCGCCGGGCTTGTGGCCGATCGTGTTCCAGTCGAGGAAGACGACGTCGAGCACTCCGTCCCCGTTCACGTCCGCCGGGACGGGGTGCTGGTACTGGAGCGGGTTCATCCAGTCGTAGCTCACGTTCCAGAGCTTCTTGCCCTTGCTATCGAGGGCGAAGTAGCGCGCGTGCGACTGATTGATCCAGTCCGGGTCGTTCGTCTGGACCGCGCCGCGAGCGCCAAAGACGATCTCGTACGTGCCATCCCCGCCGAGGTCCGCGACGAGCCCGGGCACCGGGATCGCGCCGGGCGTCGCGCCGTTGTTGCGCGCGTTGAAGACCCACTTGATCGAACCGGTGTTCGCGTCGTACGCGTCCACGATCCCGCCGTCGGAGAAGAAGACGGCCTCCTTCTTGCCGTCGTCGTCGATGTCGCGCACGATCGCGCCGGCGTTGCCGTCCGCGAACGACTTGCTCCAGCGGTACTCGCCCTCGTGCGTGAAGCTGAACTGGCCGGGCCACGAGTCGGTCTGCACGAAGATCTCGAGGCCGGGCTTGCCGTCCACGTTCGCCAGGTACGCGGGGCCGTCCATGCCGGCGCGGTTCTTGGCGGTGCCGTTCGGGTAGTAATAGTACGGGTGCGTCTCCTCGAAATCCTCCTCGTAGAGCGCCGCGTCCACCTTCGTCTCCCACTTCTTCACGAACGCGAAGTGGAACGGGGTCGAGTGCGCGGCGTCGTAGCAGAACGCCGTGAGGTACGACGCGCTGTTGGGCACGACCATGCACGGGATGCCGTCCGCGTAGAGGTCCCCGATCGCGACGGGGTTGAGCTCGCGCGTGGGCCATCTGCTGTTGTTGTAGTGGTACGTCTCCAGCTCGGAGAGGACGCCACCCGTGCGCGAGTCGAGGACGTAGACGCGGTTGTTGTCGTTGCCGGTCACGATCTCGAGCTGGCCGTCGCCGTCGAAGTCGTAGAGGTTGAGGCTCGCGGTGTCAAAGGCCTCGAACATCTTCGCAGGCTCCGCAAGATCGGTCGTGATCTCGAGCGTGGTCCGCCAACCGGCCGCCTCGCCCGTGCCGCCATCGGCAGCCGCGACGAGGGGGGCGGCGAGCATGAGCAGGGTGGCGAGGAGCGGGATCCCGCGACGCATGGGGGCCGCGTGGAGAGGTCAAGGATAAATCTGCGTGGGACACTCGACGAATCAAGTGGACGATCGCATCGAGAACGAGCTCTTCTTCGCCACCCCGCACGCGCGCACGAGCGAGCCGAGCGTCGCCGAGCACGTCTTCTTCGCCAACCGGCCGCGCCCGCCCCTCGAGGTCCCCTTCGCGACGCGGGCCGCGGCGACGCCGCTGCGCTTCGCGCTCGTGACGTTCCTCGTGGGCTGGGCGGGGATCCTGTTCCAGGCGAGCCTCCTGCAGCAGGTCGTCTTCGGGGCGCCCGTGTTCGAGGAGCTCGCGAAGTTCGGCCCGGCGCTCCTCGTCGTCGCGCTCGTGCGCGTCCGTTCGCTCTGGGTGCGCCTTCCGCTCGCGTGGGCCTCGGGCGCGGCGTTCGGGGTCATGGAGCACTTCGTCACGTACCCGATGGAGCCCGACGCGCTCTTCGTGCAGCGCGTGCTCTTCCACGCGGTCTCCCCCGGTCTCTCGATGATCCTCTACGGCGCCGTCGAGACGCTGCCGGACGTCCGCGCGCGCTGGGCCTCGACGGCGCTCTCGACGCTCTTCCACTGGGCGAACAACTTCATGGCCGTCGTCCTGGGCTTCGCGAGCGTGCTCCTTGCGAGCCTCGCCGACACGGGATCGCTCGTGGTCTCCTACACCGTCGTGGGCAGCATGGCGCTCCTGACGCTCGCGGGGATCGTGATGCGCGGCCGCTTCGAGGACATGGCGCGCACCATCCTCTCCGAGGCGATGCCGCGCCTCGGTCTGCGGGCGTGATGACCGGGGGAGGGCCTCCACCATCCTGCTTCTCTCGGGTCCGAGAGGCCCGCCGGATCAAGATGGAGGAGACTCTTCGAAGAGCGCCTGCTCCAGGAGATCCAGCTTGTCCGCGAGCTCGGGCGCATCCTGGTCCGCGCGCTGCCTCAACAGCTCGGCGCGCTCCACGAGGAGCGCAGCGACGTCGCCCAGGAGCCGCTCGCCTTCCTCGCGCGCCTCCGCGTCGCCCCCTGCCGCGCGCGCGAGGAGCGCGTCCAGCATCGCGAGCGCGCGCAGGCGCGGGTGGCGCGCGCGCAGCGCGTCGACCTCGTGGCGGAGCGCGGCGGACATCGCCGCCGCGTGTGGCGCCTCCGGGAGGGCCGCGACCTCCGCGCGCCGCACCTCCTCCGGGTGGAGGTTCAGGTACGCCATCCGCGCGTCGTAGGCGTCCCAGAGCTCGTTGATGTCCTTCTGCAGACCCGCGTAGGCCCAGGCGAGGAGCGCGGCGGCGATGACGGCGAGGAGCAGGAAGAGCGGCCCGACCGACTCGACGACGCCTTGGATCTCCTCTTCGGAGGCGTCGGTCCCGAGCGCGGTGATGCGAGCCTGGAGCACGACGATCCCGACGGCGATCGCGCCGATGCCGATGCCGACGATGGCGACGAGCCGGCCTGGCGTCATGCTGCGGCGCACGCCGACGCGCTCGCGCAGGTAGTTGACGTTCGACGCGAGGACCCAGAGGTACGCGAGGAGGAAGGGGGGCAGCACGAGGCCGAGCACGTACCAGACCATCCCGTCGTCGCGTCCTTCCCTTGCGAGCTCGTACTGGCGGTAGAGCTCGCTGTGCGCGCGGTAGTTCCAGTAGACGGCGTAGATGCCGAAGGTGACGATCGTGAGGAGGAGGCCTGCGCCGAAGCTTCGCTTCCGTCCCACCTTCGACGCCAGCACCACGCGCGCGGAGCGCGCGAGTGTTGGAATAAGGGCTTCGCCCGAGCGCGCGAAGCGCTTTAGTGGGCCGGCCACGTCCCGCAGACGTGGCGGACCCGGTCCCGATCATCCAGGCGACGCTCGCGCCGATCTTCCTCGTGAACGGCGCCGCCATCTTCCTGAACTTCACGCAGGCGCGCCTCTTCCGCGTGATCGACCGGTTGCGCGCCATGAAGAAGGAGCTCGCCGGCGAGGGGCTCCACGAGGCGCTGCGAGGCGAGATCCTGCGCGAGCAGGCGCGTCACCTGCGTCGCGCGCTCATCCTGCGCAACGCCGTGCTCTTCGGCGTGCTCGTCATCGCGCTCACCGTCGTCACGACGCTCCTCCTCCTCATGGTGGGCGTCGATCCGGCGCTCGAGGCGGGGCGCTGGCCGATCGTGACGTTCGCGGCGGCGCTCCTCTCCTTCTTCGTCGCGCTGACGCTCGTGACGTCGGACGCGTTCCTGAGCGTCGCCGCCGCCCGTGGGCCCGACGTCCGCTGACGCCTACGGCGCGGGCACCGTGGGGACGTCGGGGATGAGCTCCGTCGCGGCCGCGAGGAGGGGGTCGGTGGTCTCGGCGCACGGGAGCACGGGCGTCGTCGGGATGCCCGGAGCGATCGCGGGCACACCGATGACCGGCGTGTCGGGGATCGCGCAGGGGATCTCAGTGGGCGCGCTCGTCGCGCCCTGCGTCTGCGCGCACTCGTTGTCGCTCGAGTAGTGCTGCGGGCCGCTGTCGGAGGCGAAGGCGCAGCCCTTGACGACGAGGCGAGCGGCGATGGAGACGTTGAAGTGCTGCGTCTCGCCGGCCGCGAGGCCCGCGCTGGAGATGCGGATGCCCGCCTGGGGCAGCATGTCCTGGTGGAGGGTGAACGTGCCGAAGATCGCGCCGGTGTGGACGAGGCCGACGTTCGTGAGGTCGAAGCTGAAGATCGTCGACTGCGTCTGGGCGTCGAACAGGAGGACGAGGTCGTCCATGTCGAGGCCGTGCGTCCCCTCGCCCGAGTGGGCGGCCGCGGGCGCGGCGAATGCGAGCAGGGTGAGGGCGGTCAGGCAGACGAGGGCGCGCATGATGGCCGTGCGATGGGCGGGCGCGGCATAAGGACCCTCGAAAGAGACTGTTCGCTTGCTTTCGAGGGCCAGGGCAGGCGCACGCGCCCGCGCAAGGACGTGTAACCTTTCGGTTACGCGTCGGCCCTTCCGCTTGCGCTCCCCGTCGCCTCCGGGGTGTGCGGCGAAGCCTTTATGCCGCTCGCACGAATCGGCGGCGCGAGCCCCATGGCCCTCAAGGACGTGAAGCCCACCCGCTCGCAGCTCATCGAGCTGAAGAAGCGCATCGTGCTGTCCAAGAAGGGCTACAAGCTCCTCAAGATGAAGCGCGACGGCCTCATCATGGAGTTCTTCAAGATGCTCGAGGACGCGAAGAAGATCCGCGCC
>DATLCC010000003.1:0-3806 GCA_035526585.1 Thermoplasmatota archaeon
GAGGACGCGAACGACGACGAGGCTCGTGGCATAGCCGGGATATGGGATCTGCTGTAGTACTCGCGCGAAGATGACGCCATCGACGAGGCCCAGGATGCCGACGCCGGCGAGCGCCGTCGCGAGAAGACGGCGCGTGGGGAACTCTCGCAGGACGCGAACGATCGCGGGGACCGCCACTGCGAGCGCCAGGACAGTGCCGACAGAGCGGACAAGCACGAGGGGCGGAACGGGGGGCCACGGGCTCGCGGCGGTGAACGTGACGAAGAAGGACCCGTTGTGCGATAGGGGCAGCGCGAGCGCCAATGCCAGCATCGCAGCGTGCGTGCGGGGCGCGGGGCGTAACGTGTCCTTTCGGAGGGCGTGGGCGATGCGCACGATGACGTACGCCTCGGTGAAGGCGAAGAACGCGCCCATCGCGTAGAGGAGCGCGGCGCTCGTCGGCCCCCATTGGCCGTCGAAGCTCACCACCCGCTGGATGAAAAGGCTGGGGCGCACCGCGAACGCGATCGCGCCAGCGACGCTGAGGATCGTGGCGCCCGCGAGCGCGACGCGGTCGTTGAACCGCTCCGCGGGCACGATGCTGCGAAGGAGCGCGACCATGAGTGGCGGCAGCGGGAGCGAGTACCACACGTTCACGTGCGCATAGAGGGACGCGGTCCGCTCGTCCGGAGCGCCGGTGGTGAGCGCGGTCGCGGCGGTCACCGCGCCCCAGAGGATCAGCAGCGGTCCGGCGATGCGGTTCGCCGAGCGGGAAGGGCCGACCGCGAGGACAACGGCGCCGGCGATCCCCAAGAAAAGGCCGGCACCGATCGCCAAGATCTGGCTGGCCATCGCCGCTTCCCGCGGCTTGGACCCGACGAGCGTGGCTTAAACTGTCCGCGGTTCACGCGCCCGGTGGCGGGCAGAGCTCGCAATCCGCCATCAACCCGACGCCCGTCGTCCCCGTCATGGCGCTCGTCGTCTGCGCGGTGAAGAAGAGCGGGATGGGCAGCTCGTTGAGAGGGATGGGCGTGGTGGCCTCGACGTAGTAGCGTCCGGTCTCCACGTCGTAGGCGACGTACGCCTGCGCGGGGATCGAGCCAGGGGTGACCGTCGTCGCGAGGCACGTGGGGAACCAGCCGGAGATGCGCGGCTCTGCGAGCGGGTCCCAGGCCTGGATGTCTCCGGCGAGCTTCCCGGCGAGGCGCTGCGGACCCGTGCGGGGCGTGCCGTTGCCGTTGTAGCCGCAGTCGTCGTCCTTCGTCGCCGAGCGGGGAGCGTCGGGCGCGGAGGGGTCGGCGCGCAGGTAGTAGGGCTCTCCCTCCTGCGCGAGCCCGTCGGGGCCGATCGCGACGGGCATGGGCTCGCCGTCGGCACCCGTAAGGTCGGTCTGGCTCGCGCCGAGCGCGCCTGCGGTGGGTAGGGCGAGCGCGAGGGCGACGAGGACGAGGACGGTACGCACGGTGGAGCCTCCAGGAGGGTACCCGGCCTGGGGACCCTTGAGCTTTCGCGTGGAGGCGTGTTTGCCGGAGGATGAGCCTTCGCAGGGCGTATCCTGCGGATCAGCGCACGCGCAGGGCGACGAACCCCTTCGTGGCGGGCGCCGTGTCGCTCGTTCCGCTGTCGATGCAGGAGAGGGGGCCGTTGATGCCCTCCAGGCGGATGACGGCGGTCCCGCCGCTCTCGACCGGGAGCGTCGCTCCCTCGCAGAAGTCGCCGTAGCCGGTGAGCGCGCCGTCGGCGTCGTGGAGATAGTAGCTTGCGCCGATCGCGAAGGAGGACGCGTCGTCCACACGGACATCGAGCGCCTTCGCGCCGTTCGGGAGCGCATAGCAGACGATGCCCACGCTCATCACGGGATCGCTGCAATCGGCGAGCCCCTGGTAGGCGAGGAGGGCGGGACCCTGGTAGGGCACGCGGACGGTGACGCTCGCGGCAGGCGCGACGGGCAGAGCCGCGAGGACGCACAACGCGGTGGCGAACAGGCTGATGGTACGGAGGTTCACGGACATACTCCCCCGTTCCTCCACGTGCGCAGGCCATACCATAATGCTACCGTCGCCTGGACGAGTGAATGGGCATGACATCTAGAACTGGACGGCAAGCCGGCCAGGCGCGGATGGGATCAGCCGGGCTTCGCGACCATCAGGAAGACGAGCGCCGCGAGGCCGATCGCGCCGATCGCAAGGACCGCGGCGGCGCGCGCGCGGATCGTCGCGAGCGCCGCCTCGAGGGCCCGCGGGTCCACGGGCTTGGGCTCTCGCACGCCCTTTCCGTCGAACCACGGCAGCCCGGCCGCCTCGCGGGCGTGGTTGAACGCGCGCGCCGCGAGCGGGCTCATGGAGCCCGTCACGAGGACGAGCACCACGATGCTACCCCAGACCCACGGCCGCGCCCACGTGTGCTCGCTCGCGGCGAGGGCGGCGCCCGACGTCGCGAGCGACGCCCACGCGGCCCAGCTCCAGCCCGACCATGCGCGCGACATGTCGAGGAGCGCGCGGACGGCGCCCACGTCGCGCTCGGTGCGCAGGCGCATCATGGCCGCGATGCTGGGGCCGTGCAGGAGGACGAAGGCGAAGGCCGAGGCCACGTGCGCGACGACGAGCGCGCGGATCCACGGCGCGAGGTAGCCGTGCATGCTATCACGCGCGGCGGCGGTCGCCCACGAGATTGATCGGGTTCCCATCGAGGTCGCCGTAGATGTAGAAGAAGCCCTCGTCGCTCGCATCGGGCGCGCGCAGCAGCATCCAGCCCGCCTTCTCGACGAACGCGCGCGAGGCCGCCACGTCGTTGTCGAGCATGGTGAAGCCCAGCGCGGTGCCGTTGGTCGTGCGCGGCTCCCCCTCGTGCAGCAGGAGCTTGAGGCCCTCCGCGTTCTGGAGGATCGCCATCCCGCCCATCGAGCGCGCGAGCTTGAAGCCCAGCGCTTCGTACAGGGGCACGTTCTTCTCGGGCTCGCGCACGTAGCGGACCACGTTGCGGAAGGCGATGGGCGCGCTCATGCGCGCGGCAGGTCCGCCCCGCGGGAAAAGCTTGCGGCGAGCGCGAGCTTCGCGCGCCGCGACAGCGCCTTCACTGCGTACTCGCGCCGCAGCGCCGCGCTGCGGTCCACGGCCGGCTCGCTCCAGACGAGGCGCACCGGGCGGCGGCGCGCGGTGTACTTCGCGCCTTTGCCGGCGTTGTGCGTGGCGATGCGCTTCGCGAGGTCCGTGGTGACGCCGCAGTAGAGACTCCCGTCTCGGCATCGGACGAGGTAGACGGACCAAAAGGGGGGCCGGGGGGGTTCACCCCCCAGCGTCTCCTCGGAGGCGACGCCGACTTCGCTCAACGCGTCCCCGTGGGCAGAGCCCATTCTTGAGCTTGCCGACATCGTGCACCACGTTTGATGTATCCGTGGGGCGCTCGCAACTCGGAGGCTTCCTATGCGGACCTGGCTTGTCATCCTGTCGTGGCTCGCTATCATCGCGTCTCCGGCCGCATACGCGGATTGCGAGCCGACGACCTCGCAGCCGGAGATCGATGCATTCGGGTTCTACGTGGACAACGACAGCTGCTTCGACTGTTTCATCACTATCTGGATCTACCAGGAATCAAACCTCATTCCAGGACTGCAACGCGGTGACGAGCTCCACGACGACACGTGCGGGGGGATGATCGCATCGGATCGCATCGTGTTCTGATCGCCGCAACGCTCGTTGCCGTTGCATTTCCGGCGCAGACGATGGCCCTGACCCCCTCCCCGGAGGGAGCCGAGGACATGCTCGCGGACGTGCTCCTCCGATTTTCAGGCCCTCCCGTCGTCCGTGTCGCGACCGGGACCACCTATC
>DATLCC010000004.1:0-39200 GCA_035526585.1 Thermoplasmatota archaeon
GCTCCTCACAAAGGCCGGCCACGACGTCACGCTCGTCGCCCGCAAGGATCACGCCGCCGTCATCCAGGCGCACGGGCTGCGCGTCTCGGGGAAGACGGACCTCCACGTGCGCCCGCACGTCGTCGAGCGCGCCGCCGATGCTCCGGTCCCCGACCTTCTGCTCCTCACCGTGAAGGCCTACGACACGGCGCGCGCTTTGCAGGAAGCGCGTCCGATCCTCGGTCAGCGCACGAGCATCGTGAGCGCGCAGAACGGGCTCGGGAACGTGGAGGAGGTCGCGGAGGCGGCGGATGAGCGGCGCGCGTTCTCTCTCGTGACGACGCACGGCGTCACGTTCGTCGAGCCCGGGCACGTGAAGCACGCCGGTGTCGGGTACATGCGCATCGGGTCGCCCTACAACGAGCACGCGGCGGCACGCGAGATCGCCGGGGCCTTCGCCTCGGCGGGCTTGGACGCCGAGTTCTCCGATCGCATCGCCGGCGAGATCTGGGCGAAGGTCGTCGTGAACGCGAGCATCAACCCGCTCACCGCGATCACGGGCCTGCAGAACGGCGCCCTTCTCGCGCTCGCCCCGCTGCGCGAGCTCATGCAGCGCGTGGCCGAAGAGGCGATCGACGTCGCGCGGGCCGAGGGAGCGCCGCTGCCGGACGACGACCTCCTCGCGAGGGCGCGCAAGGTCGCCGAGCTCACGGCGGCCAACAAGAGCAGCATGCTGCAGGACGTGGAGCGCGGACGACGCACGGAGATCGACGCCATCTGTGGCGAGATCGTCGCGCGCGGCCTCAAGCACGGCGTCGACACGCCGATCAATCTTACACTCTGCGCGCTTGTGAAGGGGATCGAGGAATCGATGCGCAGGTGAGCCTCGCGGATACGCGAACGAGCGCTACTATTTTTGATAGCTTGCTTCTTCGCGTTATCGGCTTCTTGGAGGCAAGCGCCGTCTTTTCAAGCTGCGAGCGCAGGCGCAACGATCGGCTGCGCCAGCACCGGCACATGCCCCGCCACGTGCAGCAGGTTGCTGCGCCCGTCGCGGACGCTGACCAGGACCCCGCTCTGGATCAGGCGCTTCACGTGCCAGCTCGCGAGCGCCTGGCTCATGCCCAGCTGCTCGGCGAGCGTCTTCTGCGAGACGCCGGGCGTCGCGCGGAGCGCGTCCACGATGAGGCGCGCCTTGTCGGTCGCCATCGCGGCGACCGCGGTGCGTTCCTCCTGGCTGAGCTCGCCGCCCACGACGAAGTAGCACTTGCGGTTGTGCGCCGTGCGCGTCGTGAGGAGGCTCGACTCTTCGAGCCGTGCGAGGTGGTAGACGACGGTGCCCCAGCCGAGGCCGAGGGTTTCCGCGATCGCGCTCGGGTGCGCGCCGGGGTTCGCCTTCACGTGCTCGAAGACGGACGCTCGCACCTTGTTGCCGAGCATGTCGCTCTTCGCGAGGCGCGAGTAGAGGGGGAGGAGGAGGGAGGGCCAGAGCTTCCGGAGCGAGTAGGCGAGGAGCGACGCGCCGCTCGCGGAGCCCGCGACGATCGCGCTCTCCTTGGGGTGGGCCGCGACGTAGCGCGCGCCGATGCCGAGGGCGGCGCCGATCGCGCTCGCGAGTCCTGAGAGCAGGTGACCCAGCGCGATCAGGGCGAGTCCGAGCGCGCTCGCGAGCGCGGCGATGGCGTGGCCGAGCGCGGTGGCGGCCGCGCCGAGCGCGCGCCCGATGCCGGCCGCGATGGCGAGCGCGCCGTGGCCCGCGGAGGCGAGGGCGTCGCCGGTCGCGCTCGCGGCGGTCGCGACGCCGGCGCCGATGCCAGCGGCGACGGGCGTCAGGTCCGGCACCGCGGGCGAGGCGACGTCGTCGGCTTCGCCGGCCGCGAGGGCCACGGGTGCAAGGAGCGTCAGGAGGACGAGCGCAGCGATCGGGCGGGACATTCCCAGGCCTCGGGTCGAGAAGCGCGCCGGGACATCGATATACGTTATGGATGAGGCGTTTGACTGTCGGCGTCCGGCCGTTGCCGCATTCGAAACTCCGGCATTTCGACGGAAACCGTTCCTCATGGCTGTCGCCATGGCGGTTTTGAAGCGAGCTGGCGAAGACGCTTCCGGTACGCGCCTTCGCCAGCCGGGCCCGGCCTGTTCCGGGCCCGGGCCCGGTCGCGGCCCAGGGCCCGGTCATGGTTCAACGGTAGTATCCGCCGCTGACGTCGGTCGCGCCGCTCGTCGAGGTGGCGCGGAACTCGACCTTCTGACCGGAGAGCACGTGGAGGCTCTTCGCCCAGCCGCCCCACGACTGCTTCGCGAGGATCTGCCACGAGCCGCCGGCGACGCGCGCCTCGACCTTCGCGATGCCCTGGTTCCCGGAGACGCTCGCCTGGACCCAGTACTCCTGCACCTGCACGCCGCTGAACGACGCGTCGAAGCCGGAGGCGGTGCTGGTCGGCGTCGACGACGTCGACGTGGAGCCGGAGCCGCCGCTCATCAGCGTCGCGAGCTCGTCGTACGCGGGCTTCTTCCCGCCCCAGCTGTACTTGACGCCCCACGAGTACTCGGCGTTCCCGAAGTAGCCGCCCGAAAGGTGGTTGTCGCTCACGTAGCGCCAGATGATCGCCTTGACGCCCGCGTCGTCGAGCGCGGCGCGCTTGGCCAGGATGTTCTGGAGCGTCTTCTCCTGCACGCCCTCCCAGCCGCCGTAGGTCGCGATGCCGAGATCGAAGACCATGACGCCCTTGCCCCAGCGGGACTTCAGCGCCTTCGTCTTCTCGATCATGTAGTCGGCCGTCGCGAGCGCCTTGGAGCTCGAGTCGCGCGTCGACGCGCGGAGGACCTGGAAGCCCACGAGGTCGCTCGCGGCCACGGCGCGGTCGAAGATGTCCCAGTTGCCCCAGTGGCCGAAGCCGACGACGAGGTCCGCGCTTGGCGCGAGGCTGCGGATCGTGTTCGCCTGCGACGCGAGGTAGCCATCGAAGGTGTCCCAGCTCTCGATGCCGTTCTTCTGGAACTCTGGCTCGAGGACGACGTACACGAGGCGCGTCCCCATGATGCTCTTGATGTGCGAGGCCATGGTCTTCGCGAGCGAGTCCCACTCGCCCTTCGTCCGGCCGTCGCAGCCGTACTTCACGCAGTCGGGCGAGATGCTGTCGCCCCAGTAGTACCACATGACGACGGGCGTCACGCCCGCGTCGCGCATGGTCGTGAGGTCCCGGTCGAAGCCGCCCCAGCCGGAGTCGGCCATCCAGTCGCCGACCCACGTCTGTCCGTACTTCGGCGTGGCGCCGGCGTTCTTCATCGTCGTGACGCTCGCGGCGTCGATACCCATCCCGAACGCAGATGCGAGCGGCATGGCAAAGACGACGCCGGCAGCGAGCATCAGGACGCTCGCCAGGCGCAGAGTCGGAGCTTTTCCAAGCATGTACGTCCGAGGTGGACGCGCGGGACTTAGTCAGCGCAGGTCGCGCGCATTGCGCGCCTGTGCGCATGGCGCGCGTTCGCCCCTGACAGCGGGCAGCCGATCCCTACGATACGCGAGACTTCAGCGACACCTCATCGACGATCGCCCACAAGCGGGCTACCGCTTCGTCTCCAGCTCCTTCGCCGCGCCCTCGAGCTTCAGCACGAGCGTCTCCAGAAGCTCCGCTTGCGGGCGCATCGTCTTGATCGCGTTGTGCCGCGGCAGGTCCATCCCGTCCGCCTCCTCGAGCCCGTCGATCATGCGCTCGACCTCCATGAGCCTCGCCCGCGCAAGGTGGAGGAGCGTCATCGTCTCCTGCGGGTCGAGCTCGACGGTCGTCAGAGGCATGCGCGCTCAAACTCAGGCTTGCCGCTTTTCCCTTCCGACAACGAAGCCACGGAGCTTCACGGAGACGCGGACAGGGCGTGGCGGCATCGCGCGGGACCAAGCCGTGCCGGCGGGCACGGCGGGAGCCGAAGCGCCGAAGGTGGCGAAGCGCCGAAGTGGGTTGAAGTAGAGGGACGCCGAGTCAGGCACGACGCGATGAAGAGGAAATAACGCACCGAGGAGAGATCCTGTGACTCAGACTGTGCGCGCCGAGCGTCCACTTTTCATGCATTCATCCACGCCCTAACATTGAAGGTCTTCCCCACCGAAAGGTGATCGATGGGCTCCATCCCGCCCGCGCCACATATGCCGCGCATGTCGTGCCCCCGCTGCCACACCCCCGTCGCGGGTGAGGTCACCGGTGCGGGGATCATCTTCGTCTGCTCGCGCTGCGGACTCGAGTGGGTCGAAGCGATGCCGCTCGACTTTACGAACGATTGAGGCTTAGGCTTAGGCCGAGGCCTAAGCCTCGGCCTCACGAGAACGGCTTGTCAGCCCTCTTCGAGCGAAATCCGCGCGTCGCAAGCATGACGCCCGCAAGGATGATCGCGCCCGCGGCGGCGATGCGCCAGGTGAAGGGCTCGTGGAGGATGAGCGCGGCTGCGCTCACGCCGACGATGGGCTGCAGATAGATGAAATTGGCCACGTGGCTCGCGGTCGTGTGCCGAAGCACCCACGCGTTCATGCCGTACGTGAAGACCGTGCCCAGGAGGAGCACGTACGCGAAGCCCGCCCACGCTCGCGCATCGAGCGCGGACCAGTCGGTCGCGAGGAGCTGCGGCGTCGCCACGATCGCCATCTCGAGCACGCCGAACGCGAAGACCCACGCGACAAGGGTCGTGCTGTCGTAGCGCTTGAGGTAGGGTTTGCTGAGCACAAGGTAGAACGAGTAGCAGAGCGAGTTGGCCGCGACCATGAGGTCGCCTATCGCGGTCGAGAGATCGAATCCGCCCCCTTTCGCGAAGACGAGGATCGCGACGCCAGCGAAGCTTAGCGCCAGTCCACCCACCTGCACGGCGTCCGCCTTCTCCCGGCCCAGGAGCACGGCGATGAGGAGCGTGAAGGCGGGGATCGTGGCGATGAGGAGGATCGCGTTCGTCGCCGTGGTGCGTTGGAGGCCCGCGAGGTAGAGGCCGATGTTGAGGACGACCCCGAGCAACGCGAAGAAGGCGAACGCCGCGAGGTCGCGGGCCGGGGGGACGCGGCGGCTGGAGCCGATCGCCGCGAGCGCGATGAGCACCGCCGCGCCCGCGAGGAGGCGCGCGAGCGCAAGGGCGAGCGGGGTCAGGTGCGGGAAGACGAGCTTCGCCGCGACCCCGAGGCCGCCGAAGGCGACCTGCACGGCGAGGAGCGCGAGGAGGAGGCGGCGCTCGGATGGCTCGGCCACGATGGCGCGCGACGCGCGCCCCCTCATTAACGCTTATGGGCGGTCGCCGTGTTCGGGGCGGCATGCTCCTGGGTTGCCACGTCGGCATCAGCGGCGGTCTCGAGAACGTGCCGGCGACCGCGAAGGCGCTCGGCTGCGACGTGTTCCAGATCTTCACGAAGAACCAGATGCAGTGGAAGCACTCGCCGTTGAAGCCCGAGAGCGTGGAGGGGTACAAGGCGGGCGTGAAGGAGCATGGCATGGGGCCCGCTCTTGTCCACTGCAGCTATCTACTCAACTGCGCGAGCCCGGACGACGCGCTCTGGGAGAAGAGCGTGAACGGGCTCGTGGTCGAGATCGAGCGCGCGGACGCGCTGGGGATCCCGTACATCACGTTCCACCCAGGAAGCCCCAAGGACAAGGGGGAAGAGTGGGGCTGCAAGCGCGTGGGCGAGGCGATCTCGGTCGCGCTCTCGCGCACGAAGGGCACGAAGCCGATGGTGCTCGTCGAGACGAACGCCGGGCAAGGCAAGCAGGTGGGCGACACGTTCCTTGAGCTCGCGCAGATCCTCGACGCCGTCTCCGAGAAGAAGCGCGTCGGCGTCTGCTTCGACACGTGCCATGTGTTCGTGTCGGGGTACGACATCGCGAGCGAGGAAGGCTACGAGGACACGTTCGCCACGTTCGACAACGAGGTGGGCCTCGCGCGGCTCAAGGCGTTCCACCTCAACGACAGCAAGGAAGGGCTCAACAGCCGCAAGGATCGCCACGAGAAGATCGGCGAAGGCAAGCTCGGCGCCGAGTTCTTCAAGCGCTTGATCAACGACCCGCGCTTCAAGGACCTGCCCGGCTACCTGGAGACTCCGGTCGAAGAGACGGAGGAGTATGCGGGCGAGATCAAGTCGCTGCGGAAGCTCCAGAAGAAGAAGTGAAGCCGGATCGAACGGTCAACGCTCAGGTGTACGAGCCGCACCCGTAGCAGAAGGGCGCGCGCGCGTCGCTCGTCCCGCCGCATTGCAGGCAGAACTTCTCGAACCCCGTCTTTCCGTCCGCACCCAGGAGGAGCGCCTGCGAGAAACCAAGGCTCAGCACCGCCGCGAGCCCCCACGCTTCGGCGTCGAGCCCGAGCGCCCCAGCGCGCGTGCGCGACCAGCGGACGGCGCAGGCGAGGAGGGCCGCGAGGGCGCAGAGCATGGCGAGCGCGGCCACCATGTGCGCGATGGGCAGCAGGAGCGACAGGACGAACCAGGGCACCAGGAGCGCGCCCAGCGCCAGCCACTCGCCCTGGCTCGGGTCGCGGCGGGTGGGGGCATCGTCCTCGAAGGCGTCCATGGGCGAGACGGCGCCCCCGGGGCACCATAAGGCGTCTTGTGCGAGTGTTGTCCGGGTCCGAGCGCGCCTCGCGCGGAGGGCCACAGGCGAAACGGTGAAGTCCCGGGCCCGCAAGAGATGGGCTTCTGTGTTCGTCGCGGGTCCGGGCGTGGTACGATGGTCGGCGCGCGCCGTCGCGGCCCTCGTCGTGCTCGCGGCCGTGGGAGCGGCTGGAGTGTCCTACGTCGCGGCCGACAAGCTCGTGCACCCGCCGCGCGAGCACAGGGCCGTCACGCCCGCGGGGCGCGGCCTCGCCTATGACGAGGGCGCGTTCACCACCGACGACGGGCTCACGCTCGCCGCCTGGTGGATCCCCGCCGGATCCGCGGAGCATCGAGGCACGGTCGTCTTCCTCCACGGCTACGGCGCGAGCCGATCGCAGGCCCTCGCCGTCGCGCCCTTCCTCCACCGCGCCGGCTATCACGTGCTCGCGTTCGACTTCCGCGCGCACGGCGACAGCGAAGGGACGCACACGACGATCGGCATCGACGAGGCGAAGGACGTCGCCGCCGCCGTGGCGTACGTGCGCGCGCTCACCTCGGCGAGCGAGCCGGTCGCGCTCTTTGGCTGGTCGATGGGCGCGGCAGCTGCGCTGAACGCCGCCGAGGACGTCCCCGACGTGCGCGCCATCATCGTGGACAGCAGCTTCGCCCGGCTCGCCAACATCGTGTCGAACGATCTCGATGCATTGACAGGGTTGCCCGAGTTCCCCTTTGCGCCGATGATCATGCTCTTCGCCTCGAAGATGGCCGGCCACGGGCCCGGCGACAACGAGCCCGCGCGCCACGCTGCGACCCTGCACCGTCCGATCCTCGTCATCCAGGGGACCGAGGATCGCATCGCGAGCCCCGAAGGCGACGGGCGCGCGATCGCAGACTCCGCCGGCGCTTGGGGCCAGTTCTGGCTCGTGCAGGGCGCGGGTCACGTCGATGCGCGGCGCACGGAGCCCCGCGAGTACGAGGCGCACGTGCTCGCGTTCCTCGCCGAGGCCTTGGGATGAGGCGCCGGCGGGCCCTCGTGCTCGCGCTCGCCCTTGCGCTGGCCCTCGCCGCGGCCGGAGGGGTCTGCTACGCGAGCTGGCAGAGCGCCGAGAAGCTCGTGCATCCTCCGCGCGAGCTTTCCAACGCGACCCCGCCGATGCCCTTCCAGGAGGTCGAGTTCGAGGCGAGCGATGGCGTGGACCTTGTCGGATGGTTTGTTCCTGCGGACCATGCGCGCGGCATCGTCGTCTTCCTCCACGGTTATGGCGACAGCAAGGCGCAGGCGCTTCCCCTCCTCGGGTTCCTCCACAATGCGAGCTACGACGTCTTCGCGTACGATGCGCGCGCGCATGGCGCAAGCGCCGGCGACGTGACGACCGTGGGCATGGACGAGGTCGCGGACGTGCAAGGCGCGATCGGGATGGCGCGCCTGCTCGACCCGCCCGCGTCCGAGCACCTTGCGCTCCTGGGCTGGTCGATGGGCGCGGCGACCGCGCTCAACGCCGCGCCCTACGCGCCGGAGGTCGACGCGGTCGTCGCGGACAGCGGCTTCGCTACGCTCACGAACATCGCGTCGAACAGCATCACGCACTTCACCGACCTCCCGAAGTACCCCTTCGGCCCGCTCGCTGTCACGTTCGCAGGATGGATCGTCGGCCACAACGTGCGCGAGAACAAGCCGCTCGAGGCCGTCGCGAAGCTCGACATGCCGATCCTCGTCATCCAGGGGCTCGCGGACGACATCGCGTTCCCCGACTCCGATGGGAAGGCCATCGCGGGCGCCGCGCCTGCGGGCTCCGACCTGTGGCTCGTGCCGGATGCGCTCCACGTCCAAGCGCACACGGTGGCGCCCGCGGAGTACGAGGCGCGCGTGCTGGCGTACCTGGACGCTCGCCTGAGCTAACCTTTTCAGCGCACGTGGTGCTGGCGACCCCGTGCCCAACAACAGTACGGCGCCCGGCGGCGGCTTCACAGGGGGCACCGGTGGCGCCGCGGGCGGCTTCAGCATAGCGGGTGCGCGCGGAAGTCCCTTCGCGAGCGATCCGCCCGAGAGTCAAGCGACGGCCGTCATCGAGTTCCGGATCGTCGAGCCCGTCGAGCCCAAGATCCTCAAATCCGCGACGGCGGACGCGCTCGATGCCGCTCGCGATGCTCTTACTCACTCGGGAAAGGTCCGGGCGGTGGCCGACGCAGGCGCCGCCGCCGATGGGCAGCTCCGGGTGCGCGTCGAGCTGCGGATCGAGGGGGTCGGTGTCGATGCGATCACCGCCAAGAGCGTGGAAGCGGCGTTCGTGCGCGCGTTCCTTTCCGAAATGGCGTCGAATGGCGTCATCGCCGAATACAGAGGTTGATCGGCATCGACGCGAAGCTCACGAGCGTCGTCGAGTTCCAGGTGGGAGGCGACGTCCCGCACCGCGCGCTCACCGCCGCGACCGACGCGGGCCTCGCGGCGGCGCGCACGCTGGTAGGCGGGGCCGTCGACGGCACGGGAAGCCTCGGCAGCGTTCGCGGCGAGACCCGCAGCCGCAGCGAGGGTCCCGACGCGCCATCAGGCGCGTCAAGGACGCGCGGCGTCCGCATCGCGCTCACCATGCGCGCGCCGCCGGCGATCGCGCTCGCGGCGGAGGCGGCGTTCGCGCGCGCGTTCGTGGCGAAGCTCGAAGGGCAGGGGTATGCCGCGAGGCGCGAGTGAGCGAGATCGCGTGATGCTCCGAAAAGGACCATATCTATGAAGCTCCTTGCGACGCGCAAGGCAAGCGCCTCGGGACTTGGTCTATATACGCGACGCACCCCATGCGGATCCGATGCGATTCACCGTCGCGCTCGAACCCCAGCCTGAAGGCGGCTTCGTCGCGCAGTGCATCGAGCTCCCTGCGGCCATCACGCAGGGGGAGACGCAGGCCGAGGCCTTGGAGAACATCCAAGAGGCCATCGCGCTCGTCCTCGAGGTCCGCCGAGACGAAGCACGCTCCAGGCGCGCGCTTCTCCGGACGGTCGAGGTCGATGGCGAAGCTTCCTCATGAGCACCCTTTTCGGACTCGGGCACTCCGCGCGCGTCAGGCGCGACGCGCGCTACGGCCCTCGCCCGCGCTTCGCGCGGGTGCGCGCTGAGGCGCGCATCCGAAAAGCGCGCCCGGAAAGCGGCACACCAATGAACGTGTCGAGAGGGCGCTACTTGCCCTTCATCTCCCACTTCGTCTTGTTCGCGAACGCGGCCATGGACCCCTTCTGGTCCTCGGTGGCGAAGCACTGCGCCACGGCCTCGAGCTCGTAGAGCAGTCCGGTCGCGAGGTCGACGTCGGGCGCGCGGTTCATCGCGCTCTTCGCGAGGCCCAGCGCGATCGGCGCGTTCACGGCGATGGCGTTCGCGATCTCGCGCGCACGCTTCATGAGATCGGCCGCAGGCACGACCTCCAGGACCAGGCCGTAGGCCTGGGCCTGGAGCGCGTCGAAGCGCCGGCCCGTGTAGACCAGCTCCTTCGCGCGCTGCAGGCCGACGTAGCGCGGGAGGCGCTGCGTGCCGCCGAAGCCCGGGTGGATGCCGAGCGTGACCTCGGGCAAGCCGAAGACGGCCTTGTCCGACGCGAGGATGATATCGCCGGCCATCGCGAGCTCCAAGCCGCCGCCGAAGGCGAAGCCGTTCACCGCGACGATCACGGGCTTGCCTCCGTTCTCCAGCGTGGAGATGGCGTCCTGTCCGAGCTTCGTGAACCAGCGCGCCTCGGCCGGCGTCTTCGTGGACATCTCCTTGATATCCGCGCCCGCGATGAAGGCCTTATGGCCTTCGCCCGTGACGACGACGACGCGCACGTCGGGGTCCGCGAAGGCGGCGCGCGCCTGCGAGGCGAAGTCCTGGAGGACCTTCGCGTTCAGCGCGTTCAACGCGTCGGGGCGGTCGACCGTGAGGACGGCCACGTGGCCCTCCTTCTCCAGGCGCACCGCCGGCAGGGGCCAGGGCTCGTTCTTCGCGCCCAGGCGCTTGAGATCCGCCGCGACCGGGAAGGAGGCGCCCCACTTCTTGTGATAGCTTTCCACCGCCGCGAGGGCGCGCTTCGTCCCGAGCTTGTTCATCATCGCGAAGGGCCCCGCGGCCCAGCGCAGGCCGACCGTCGCGCCCTTGTCCGTGTCGACCGCGGTCGCGACACCTTCCTCGACGAGGCGCGCGGCGATGCCGAAGGTGACGCCGTAGAGGCGCTCCTTGACCGCCTCGAAGCGAGCCGCGTCCGGAGACCCGGCGAGGGTCCAGTCCTTCTTCTCCGATTCGACCTGGTGGACGAGCTTTTTCGCGGGCGCATAGGCCTCGCCGAAGCCGGCGTGGAGCGTGCGCTCCGCGTGGAGGGAGATGGGCACGCCGGTCACGTTCATGAGCTCGAAGGGGCCCATCGTGATGCCGAACGCCTCCTTCGCCGCGGCGTCGATCGTCGCGATGTCCGCGACGCCCTCTTCCAGGATGCGCACGGACTCGTTGACCCAGGGCACGAAGAATCGGTTCACGGCGAAGCCGAACGCGTCCGCCGTCGGAATGGGCACCTTGCCGATCGCGCGCGAGACCGCGACGAGCTCGGCAACGACCGCGGGGCTCGTCTCGCGCCCGGCGACGACCTCGACGAGCTTGTTCACGGCCGCGGGGAAGAAGAAGTGGAGGCCGCCGAAGCGGTCCGGGCGGTCCGTCGCGGCCGCGATGTCCGTCACGGAGAGCGACGAAGTGTTCGTCGCGAAGATGCACGAGGGCTTCGCGAACTTCGAGGCCTCGGCGAAGACCTCCTTCTTCACCTTCAGATCCTCGAAGACCGCTTCGACGACGAGGTCGGCATCCTGCACGGCCGTCTTCAGGTCCGTCGTCCCGTGGATCCGCGCGAGGAGCGCATCCACGTTCGCCGCCGTATCCTTCCCCTGCTCCACGCGCTTGCGGAGCGGCCCTTCGATCCGGGCGCGCCCCTTGTCCACGAACTCCGGCTTCACGTCGCGCATGTAGACCGTGAGGCCCGCCGTCGCGAACGCCTGGGCGATCCCAGACCCCATGTTCCCGGCTCCGAGGACAGCCACCGTGCGGATAGGCATGCGCGGGCAAATGCTCGGGGTTTGAAACCCTTTCCCCGCCATAGGCTGAGGGTCCCGCGACACCCGTGTCCATCCCATCGGTGACAGCCAGATATTGATACGGTCCCCGGATACCTGAGGAGCGGGAGTCGGGAGGCCCGTCGCCCCGGAAGAGTCATCCGACTTTTTCGCCCCATCGACCCATCGGTTCCCCCATCGTTCCCCAAACCGGCGGCGGGCTCCCTCCCTCATCTTTCTGCGCACTACGTGACACGTCGCGCTCGCGCACGCTGCGGCGTGCGGCGGCGCGTCGTGTCACTTCGTGCCAGAGGGGGTGTCCTCCCCCTCTGGACTCCCCCCGCCGGGTGCCGACGTGCCGGCGGGCACGTCCTCGCCGCAACTGCGGTTGCGGCGGCATTCGCCCCCGGACCCCCACCGCTTCGCGGCCCGACAGGCGGCGCGCGCCGCTTCGCGAGGCGTAAGCTTCCCGCCGTCCGCACGCCCGCTGATAGCAGCCGCGCTCGTTCCGTGCTCCGCCGCTCCCTCTCGACTGCACGGCTCGGAGATAGGGGGCCTCGCTGCGCCTCGCGCGCGCGGCGGCTGGCGACGAGGGCACCTTTTCCCGTCCGACCATTCGAAAACCCCATCTGCCGGAGGGGGCTCGGGGGACCGTGGCGGAGCGCATCATCGCCCTCACGGCTCTGGGCCGCGACAGGCCGGGCCTCGTCGCCGACATCTCGGGCGCGGTCACCGAGCTTGGCGGCAACATCGTGCACGTCGAGCAGTCCGCCATCTATGGGCTCTTCACGATGCTCATGCTCGTCGAGTGTGAGGACCTGCCGCCGGGCCTCGACCTGTACCGCATGGCGTACGAGCTGTCGATGCGCGGCCGGCGCGCTGGCGTGGAGGTGCAGGCGGAGGTGGTCGAGAAGGCCACGCTCGATCGCCCCAAGGACGTCCGCGTGGTCACGATCGTCGGCAGCGACCGGCCCGGCGTGATGCACGCCATCACGGGGACGATCGCCGCGGCGGGAGCGAACATCGAGCGCATGCAGCACGTCGCCCGCGGCGACTTCATGGCTTTCGAGATCTGGATCGACGTGGACAAGAGCGATTTCGAGAAGCTTCGCCACGATCTGCGGATGACGTGCGAGCGCGTGGGCGTCGATGCCGTCGTGCAGCCGCACTCGATGTTCCGGACGCGCAAGCGCCTCGTCGTGTTCGACATGGATTCGACCATCGTCGACGGCGAGGTGATCGACGAGCTCGCCGCCGCCGCGGGCGTGGGCGACGCGGTCGCGACGATCACGAAGCGCGCGATGCAGGGCGAGATGGATTTCAAGCAGGCGCTGCGCGAGCGCGTCGCGATGCTGAAGGGGCTCACGACCGAGGACCTGGAGCGTGTCGCCGCGAGCCTTCGGCTGAACCCCGGGACCGAGGACCTGGTGCGGACGCTGAAGGCGATGGGGTTCCGCCTGGCGCTCATCTCGGGCGGGTTCACGTTCTTCACGGAGCGGCTCAAGAAGGAGCTCGGCTTCGATCACACGTTCGCGAACGAGCTCGTCATCCGCGACGGCGTCGTCGCGGGCGAGGTCGTCGGCGATATCATCGACATGCACCGCAAGGCGGAGATCATGAAGGAGCTCGCGGCCCGCGAAGGGCTCACCATGGACGAGGTCGTCGCCGTGGGCGACGGCGCGAACGACCAGATCATGATCAAGGACGCGGGGCTCGGGATCGCCTTCAACGCGAAGGAGATCCTCAAGCGCGCGGCGGACGGCAGCGTGAGCCGCGAGAACATGCGCGGCCTGCTCTACGCGCTGGGCGCGACCGACTACGACCTGCGCCGCGTCGGATACCACTGAAGCGGTGCGCCGATCAGATCGTGCCGCCGCGCCCACCGCTCGTGCGGCGGCGCTGGTAGGCCTTGTACGCGCCGTAGCCGATCGCGCCGAGGCCGATCATCCGCATGACGCGCATCTCAGACTCCTCCGACGGTCGAGACGCTGTTCCGCTGGAGCCCGCCGCTCACGCGCATCTCCTTGTATGCCTTGTAGGCGCCGAAAGCGACCGCGCCGAGCATGACCAACGTCCTGAGCTTCATGCTCCGATCCTTGCCGCGCGTGGGAAAAGGGGTTCCCACCGTCTATTCGATGGGGAAGAAGCGCCAGCCGTCCGGCCAGACGGCGTGCGTGCGGAACACGTCGCGTAGATCCGCCCATTCGTCCTTGAGCGGCCGGAGCGCGAGATCCGCGTGCAGCGCGCGTGCGAGGCGGGCCGCGGAAAGCTGCAGCTCCTCTGGCAGGCGGACGCCGTAGACCAGGTCCACGCCTTCGAGACCGTCGAGGTCCGGTCGCGTGACGTCGAGGAGGCGCGCCTGCAGAGCGGAGGGCGCCAGCAGGACGCGCGGGTCGATGTCGCTCACCATCCATCCGGCGGCGGGGTTGGCGCCAGCTAGCGCGAGCGCGGTGTCGAAGCGCGTGCCCGCACCGACCTCGAGGCCGACGCGCGCGCGGCGGGCGCGGGTGACAAGGGGCGCCGGAAGCTCCATGGCCACGCGAAGCGCGGGCTCCCGAAAACAACTTGCGAGAGAGCCTCCGTCGGAGAGGCGGTGCTCCTTCACTTCCGCAACTTCGAGCACGAGGATCTCTTCGAGGTCGTCCGGCTCGCCAACCGCTCCCTGAACGAGAGCTACGACGGTGGCCTCTTCCTCCAGCTTGGCGACCTCTACCCGGAAGGGTTCATCGTCTGCGAGTCGCGCGAAGGCATCACGGGATTCCTCCTGGGCGTCATCGAGCGCGCGTACGAAGCGCGCATCCTGATCCTCGCCGTCGACGAGCGCGCGCGGGGCAAGGGCATCGGCGCGCGCCTCGTGCACCTCTTCGAGGAGCGCTTCCTGCCGCGCGCCATCCGGCGGATCAACCTCGAGGTGCGCATCTCCAACGAGACCGCGATCCGGCTGTACGAGAAGCTCGGGTTCGAGCGGCGCAAGGTCCTCCCGCGCTACTACGCGGACGGGGAAGATGCGTTCCTCATGACGAAGCTCGTCGCCTGAGGGCGACTCGCTCGTGGGGATCGCGAAGCCAGGATTGTGATGCGGCAGGCGCCTTCGGGCCGCGAAGCGGCGGGGGTCCGGGGGCAGATGCCGCCGCAACCGCAGTTGCGGCGAGGACGTGCCCGCAGGCACGTCGGAACCCGGCGGGGGAGTCCAGAGGGGAGGACACCCCTCTGGCACGGAGTGGCTGGCGGAAAACTGGTTCCTTGCGCGATCGCGAGGGAGTGATCGATCTGAACCTTGAAAACTCTGGGGGGTAAACCCCCCAGACCCCCCTTTGGGCACGGAGTCGCACGACGCGCCCGGAGCGAGTGAAGCGAGCGAAGGCGCCGACGCGCCCAATGGCGCGTCGAGCGCGCGCCGACGCGCAACAGCGCGACGGCGCGAAGAGCGCGGCGTGCGACGGAGTGCAGAAGGAAGAAAAAGGGACGGGGGCGGAGGAACGCGCCCCCGGTTGAACGGGCTCAGAGGCGGGCGACCATGCGCTCGCGGTTGTCCGCGAGCGCCGCGAACCGGCTGCTCACAAGGGCCGGGCCGGAGAGCTCGCCGTGGCTCGCGAACGTGGCGAGCTCCTTCCCGAGGAGGAAGATGGCGCGCTTATGGTCCCCCTTGGAGCGGTGGACGTGGACCGGCGAAACGCCGAGGCCGTCATAATCCCGGAAGTGGTCCGGCCCAGCGACCCCCGTGTTCTCCAGATGGTTCTTGATCTGGCACAGGAGGGTATGCATCTGGATCAATTCGTCCTTCTGCAAGTCGGCTCACCCGCTGGAGTTATATCCACCTGGAACGCGCATATACTTTTCCGGAAGCCTCGTCCTTCCTCCGGTTCCAGAGGAAATGTCCGGCGCGACTCCAGGGCAGGGATATGGGTCTTGGCTTTTGTCCGGCAATATGCGTTGTTTTCCGTGTCTGACGGGGTGAAACAAGGCCCGGACCGTGATATAGCCGCCGTGAGAGCATGTTCTCCGTGGCAGTGACGGAGCGAAACCGAGGGCTCAAATAGTCCATCAGATGCAGGTGAAACAAAGGGCGGTGGGGGTCCGAACGGGTGCCGGGGAAGCGGGCGCAGGGCCGACGGAGGGGGCTCGCTCCGGAGCCACCCGGCCCTCACCCGAGCGTCGCGTGAGGCTCACGTGACCGTCACCTGGATCTTACCTGCACACCACCTGACCGTCACCCGGCTGCCGCCTGAGGCGCACCCGGACCTCACCTGCGGCCCACGTGGCCCCCACCCGCACCTCGCGTGCCCCCAGCCCGGCCCTCACCCGCCCCGCCCCGCGCGCCGGAGCCGTCCGCCTCGCGCCCTCAGCGCCCCCGTAGCGGCCGCGCCGCTCAGGCGCCGTATAGGAAGAAGAAATGGAGGAGGCCCGGAGGCCTCCTGAGAAGGACCGGCCTACGCCAGATCGGCTCGCGTCACGACCTCGACCGATGCGGGCTTCTTCGTGATGTTCCCCGTCTTGACACCAACCAAGGTCTGGATCTTCTTGTCGAGCGCGATGTCGATGAGGCGCTGCGTGACGACTCCGTCGAACACGACGGCCTGCACGCCGGGCAGGTCCTTCTTGAGCGTGTCCGCGAGGTCGCGGACGGCGACCTTGTCGCCAACGCGTTCGAGCTGCTCGTTGAGGAGGACGGCCTGCAGCTTGCCCGAGAGCTCTTCGAGGAGCGTCAGGAACTTGCTCTCGCGCTCGCCGGCGGGGCGCGCGGGCGCCGCCTCGTGCGCGGGCTCATCGTCGTGCGCGGGCTCCGCGTCGGCCGCGACGGGCGCTTCGCGGGCGCGCTCTTCGCGCGGCGGGCGGCGCTCTTCGCTGCGGCCGCGCGGGGGGGCGTCCTCGGCTTCGCCGCGGCCGCGGGGTGCGTCGCGCGGGGCGCGCTCTTCGCTGCGGCCGCGCGGCGCGTCCTCGCCTTCGCCGCGGCCGCGGGGCATCTCGCGGCGCTCGTCGCGGGGCGCGCGCTCGTCGCGGGCTTCGCGCGGCTCGCGGCGCTCCTCTCGGGGGGCGCGGTCCTCTCGGCCGCCGCGCTCCTGGCGCTCGTCGCTCCGGCCGCCGCCGCGGCGCTCGTCGCGCATCTGGTCGCGGCCGCCGCCGCGGCGCTCCTCGCGGCGCTCTTCGCGCTGGCGCTGGGCGGGCGTGCGGTGGATGGGCGCCATGTCGACGCCTTCGATGGGTGTCGTCACGTCGACGTCGTCGTCCTCCTCTTCGTCCTCGGGCTGTCCGCGGCCGCCGCGGCCGCGGTTGCCGCCGCGCGGGTTGTCGCGCTGGGGGCGGTTGCCGCCTTCGAGGCTGTAGAGCTCGGTGAAGTCGGAGGCGGGGATCTTGTTGCGCAGGGCCTTGATGAGCTGCTTCTGGGTGAGCTCTTCGACCTCGTTGGCGCGGGGCGCGCGGGCGAGGAAGTCGATCTCGCAGGTCTGGAGGAGCTCCTTCAGGATGAGCTCGCCGCCGCGGTCGCCGTCCACGAAGGCGATCGCGCTCTTGTCCTTGCAGAGCTGCTTGATCGTCTCAGGGACGTTCGTGCCTTCGACGGCGATGGCGTTCTTGATGCCGTGCTTGAGCAGGTTCGCCACGTCGTTGCGGCCTTCGACCACGATGATCGAGTCGCTTTTGGAGACGTTGGGGCCGGCGGGCAGGCGCTCGGGACCGTAGCTCACCATGTCCTCGACGCGGAACGTGTCGCGCACGCTTTCCAGGATGTTCTCGCTCGTGCCTTCGCCGCCCTCGGCGATCTGCGCGAGGAGCTCGCGGGCGCGGTTGATGACGGCCGTGCGCTTGACGCTGCGGACGTCCTCGATGCCCTTCACGCGGATCTCGGCCTTCGCGGGGCCGACGCGGTCGATCGTCTCGAGGGCGGCCGCGAGGATCGCGGTCTCGAGCTTGTCGAGCGAGGAGGGGAGAAGGATGTCGCCGACGGACTTGCCCTTCTTGCTGTCGATCGTGACCTCGATGCGGCCGATGCGGCCGGACTTCTGGAGGTCGCGCAGGTCAAGCTCGTCGCCGAGCAGGCCTTCGGTCTGGCCGAAGATGGCGCCGACGACGTCGGGCTTCTCGATGACGCCATCCGCCATGATGGTCGCACGCACGAGGTATTTCGTGGTGGTGGGGTCGATGTTGAGGTTGTTGGACATCCTGGTGTCTCCTGGGGACCGAGGAGGCCTCGGGGTCCGTTCGCTGGCTCGCGCAACGTGGGCGGAGCGCTCACGGAGTACTGGACAGACGAGCGCCGTCAGAGCCGGCGTTCGTGAGTGAGTGTGAGGGGTGATGGGACACGCGGGGCGTCCCGGTCCGAAGCTGGCGAAGACGGGTCCGCGCATAAAGGCTTGCGACGCGGCCGCAGGCCGCGTCGCCCCTCGCCCGCGCCCTCGCCCGCGCCCTCGCCCGCGCCCTCGCCCGCGCCCTCGCCCGCGCCCGCGCCCTCGCCCGCGCCCTCGCCCGGCCCGCGCGAAGCGTAACCGAGTCGTTACGCATGAGCGCCGGGCGCGGCGCGCACGCGCGCGCGGGCGTGGGGGCCCCCGAACGTCCCGTGCGGAGAGGCTTCTTACCTCTACGCCGTTCCGGTCTCGGGAGAGGCTGTACCCATGCTCCGCACCATCCTGATCGCCGCTTGTCTGTTGACCGTCGTCGTCCCCATGAGCTCCTTCGCGGCCGAAGAGGAGACGCCCGCCCTCCCTGCGTGGCTGCAGGCGATCCTCGACGAGCGCGGCATCGAGGCGGACCCGGCCGACATCGTCGTCACGCGCACCGTCACGCACGGCGCCGACGTCCACATTTTCCAGGTCCCCCTGTCCGCGATCGCGCAGGCGGACCCCTTTGCGGGCACGAACGTGGCCGCGCCCGCGGTCCCCGACGTACTCGTAGGCGAGCTCACGCTTCACTTCATGCTCCAGCTCGGCAACTGCGACGGCTACGGCGCCCAGGCCGTCGCGGACGGCGTGAGCCTCATCCAGGACGCGAGCTGGGACCTCGGCATCCACCTCGCGCTCGGCCCGCTCGGGGGCGGCGTCGCGGCCAGCACGGGCGGCGACCCCGTGACGAACACGCTCCTCATCGCGGGGGAGGACAGCGGCGCCACCCTCGCCGCCGGCGACCTCAGCATCACCGAGGACCGGATCACGATCTTCGGCATCTGCCTCCTCACCATCGGCACGATGAGCGGCACCGGCGCCTGGGACTGGGCTTAGGCGAAGTATTCCGCCAGCCTCGCGCGCGCCTGCTCCACCGTGAGCCCGCGCGCGAGGAGCGTCTTCTTTCTCGACTTTTCTCCGCTCGATACGCTGAGCGCCGCCGGCGGCACGCCGAGCACCTCGGCGGCGAGCGCGCAGAGCTCCGCGTTCGCGGCCCCATCCTGCGGCGGCGCCTTCACCTTGGCTTCGAGCCGCATGCGCCACGCGTTGTAGCCCACGGGGAAGAGGCTCTCGCTGCTGCCGGGCACGACCTCGACGTCGATCGACACGCCGACGCGCGCGGGCTTGATGGCGGCGTGCCAGTCCACGCCGCCGACGAGGCTTAGGCTGAGGCTTAGGCTTAGGGGCGCGGCGGCCTCGTTCTCATTCTCGTTCTCGTCCTCCCTCGGCCTTAGCCCAAGCCTCGGCCAACAAAGTATATCGCGCCCCCTCGAGCCTGCTTCGCGCATGCGTCTCCCGCTCGCCCTCGCCCTCCTCTCCCTCGTCGTGGGAGGCTGCGTCACGCCCGCCTCCACCCAGACCCCGGCCGCCACCGTCGCGGACCTGGGGGAGCGCCTCATGGCCTTCGACGCCGCCGGCCTCGCGCTCCCCGTGCCGGACCTCCTGAAGGGCGGCCTCGGCGTGACGCTCGGGCTCCTGGGCGAGCGCGGCGGCGAGCCCAACGTGGGCGTCACCTCGAGCGGCGCCGTGTTCATGACGGCGAACCACAACACGATGCGCTCCACCGACCACGGCGCTACGTGGGAGATCGTCTTCAACCTCAGCGAAGAGCTGCCGCAGTACAACTGCCCCGACGGCACGCCCGCCATCCCCGTCGCGGGCTGCCCGCGCCTCACGCGCAGCAGCGACCCGATGCTGTGGGTGGACCCGGTCACGGACCGCGTGTTCACGGACCACATGACGGGCCTCTACTGCAGCAACATGATCTACAGCGACGACGAGGGCGACTCGTGGACCATGAAGCCCATGACGTGCGGCCTCCCCGTGAACGACCACCAGAAGGTCGCGACGGGCATGGGCTACGGCCCGGGCGCCCCGCCGGCAGGCATGAACCCGGCGTACCCGAACCCCGTCTACTACTGCTACAACAAGCTCCTCGCGACCCAGTGCGCCGTGAGCTTCGACGGCGGCCTCACGTTCCCGATCGACCGCACCGTCGCGTCGGGCGCGCTGGGCGACCCGTGCGGCGGCATCAACGGTCACCCCGCGAGCGGGCCCGACGGCACGATGTTCGTGCCGATCAACGAGGGGTGCCCGACGGCCGTCGTCGGCGTGTCGGAGGACAGCGGCCTGACGTGGAGCGTGAAGCAGGCGCCCTTCGACGTCGGCGCGGAAGAGATCGATCCCGAGATCACCGTCACGCCCGACGGCACGGCGTACATGCTCTGGCGCGGCGTGGATCACCTGCAATACCTCGCGCGCTCGACGGACAAGTTCGACACGTGGGAAGGGCCTTGGCAGGTCTCGCCCAAAGGCGTCACATCGACCGTCTTCGCGGGCCTCACGAGCGTCGTGGACGGCAAGGTCGGCTTCGCGTTCCTCGGCACGCGCGACACGGACGAAGCCCCGAGCGACGCCCCCAACGGCACACGCTGGCACCTGTTCACGGGCGTCTCGCTCGATGCGGCGAGCCCGAGCCCGACGTTCGTTGTCGAGCAGGCCTCGCCGGACGCCGACCCCGTGCAGATCGGCTGCGTGTGGCTGGGCGGCGGTGCGAACCCGTGCCGCAACATGCTCGACTTCATCGACATGGCGGCGGACAGCGAGGGCCGCTTCTACGTCGCGTACACCGAAGGCTGCATCAGCGCCGCGCAGCACCCCGACGGCGCGGATGCCGCGGGCGAGATCGACTGCGCCAACAACCCGGCGGCGAAGGACGAAGAGTCTCGCGGCAGGCATGGGGCCTTCGCGGTGAGTGCGCCGCTCCTTGTCGGTTAGCACACTCCGAGAACGAAGCCACAGAGATGAGGAGACAAATGCCTCTTTCCATCTCCGTGGACCTCCGTGGCTTCGTCTGCGAAGCGCGAGAGCGTTAAACATGGGGTCGAGCTTGGCCGACGCATGGCCTTCCTCTCCCCGCCCGACGACAAGGACGTCGTCTACGAGTTCTTCGCCCCCTTCGCGCACGTCCCGGGCCGCTACGAATGGTGCCGCATCCGGAGCCCGACGCACGGCGTCTTCGACACCTTCGTCGTGCTCGACCCGGTACGCGGCCCGAGCGGAGCGGCGATCGTGTACGTCTCGCACGACTGGGGCGCGAAGTACATGAAGGAACGATATCCCGAGTGCGAGGCGCACCTCGTCAACATGGGCGACCTGCGCATCGAGGAGCGCGACAACGGGCGCACCGTCATCGGCGACCTGAAGGCGCGCGCCGGCCCCGTGAAGACGGTGCGCATGACGTTCACCGCGCCAGGCGGCGCCACGCCGCGCCAGGTACCCTACGGCGGCCGCGGCGAGCCTGTGTGGGGATCGAAGCGCTTCACCTGCTGGGGCGTTGATCTCGTGCTGGATGCGACCGTGACGGGCGTCGTGGAGAAGAGCGAGGGGTTCGTCGAGCAGCTCAATCGGGCGCCTGCTCTGTTGACGCTCGGGTCGTTCGGGCGCATCGCGCCCCCGGCGTGAACGAAGCGACGCGAACCGGCGACACGCCGGCCAGCTCGTAGCTCACACGACCGCGTGGCGCGCGAGCGCGCGCTCGATCTCTTCGATGAGGTCGCGCAGGCGCAGCGGCTTCTCGACGAACGCGTGCGCCGCGCCGCCCGCAGTCACGTCGCCGATCTGCTCGGCGGCGTAGCCGCTGATGAGGATGCGGACGCTCGCGGGGCGCTGCTTCTGCGCCCAGCGCAGGATGTCGAGGCCGTTCTGCGCGGCCTTGAGGTTGAAGTCGGTCACGATCGCGAGCGGCCCCTCGGGCGCGTCCGCCAGCAGGCGCAGCGCGCGTTCGGGCCCCGACGCGGTGACCACGGCGGAGACCGCGGGCGTCGTGCGCATCGCCGCGAGCGCCGGCTCGAGCATGCGGAGCATGAGCTCGTCGTCGTCGACGAGGATCACGTAGAGCCCGCGCACGGCGCTCCGAAGCGGTGGTCGCTTTTGGCGTTTGCGGCCTCACGTCCGCTTCGGCTGCAGCGTGAAGCGGAACGCGGCCCCCTCGCCTGGCCGGCCGTCGGCCCAGATGCGCCCGCCATGGCGCTGCACGACGCGCTGCGCGGTCGCAAGGCCGACGCCCGTGCCTTCGTACTCGTTGGGCTGCAGGCGCTCGAAGGCGAGGAAGATGCGCTTCGCCTGGTCGGCCGTGAACCCGACGCCGTTGTCCTGGACAAAGTACACGATCTCCCCCTGCGCGAGCTCGGCCCCGACGCGGATCGTCGTGGCGGGCTTCGCGCGCGTGTATTTCCACGCGTTCCCGAGCAGGTTGTCGAGGAGGATGCGCAGGAGCGCGGGATCCGCCTCGACGTACAGGTTGGGCTGGACCTCGACGTGGGCCTTGCGATCGGGCTCGTCCGCCTCGCGCTCCGCGAGGATCTGCCTCGCGATGGCGGTCATGTCGACGAGCTCGCGCTTCACGCTGCCCTGCGAGGTGCGCGCGAAGCGGAGAAGGTCCTCGACGAGGCGCGCCATCTTCTCGCTGGATGCGACGACGGCCGCGAGGTCGAGGCGGCCGCGCTCGCTGAGGGTCTGCCCTTCGCGCTCGAGGAGCGATCCGCTGAGGTTCAGGATGCCGCGCAGCGGCGCGCGCAGGTCGTGCGCGGCGGTGAAGCTGAACGCCTCGAGCTCGCGGTTCTTCGCCGCGAGCTCTCCCACGCGCTCCTGCGCGCGCGCCTCGAGGTGCATCGCGCGCGCCTCCAGCTCCGCGCGCACCTTGCGCTCGCGCTCGACCGCGTTCACGTTGTCGACGGCGAGCGCCGCGAGGTTCGCCGCGAGCTGCAGCGTCGCGACGTGGTCCGCGGTGAAGGCGCGCGGCTGCGAGCTCTGGATCTCCATGCCGCCGAGGATCGTGTCGTGCGCCTTCATAGCGACGACGACGCTCGATTGCGGCAGGCGCGGGTCCTTGTCGAGCGCGACGTTCACGCGCGGCTTTCCGGCCATCGCTTCCTGGAAATCCTGGGTGACGATGGTCTCCCCCGTCTCCACGCACTGGCTGTGGGGGCTGCCGGTGTTCGGCATCGCGGGGAAGGTGGCCACGTCGAGCTCATCGCCTTCGCTGAAGGCGTAGACGCACGTGCGCAGCTTCGCGTCGGGATCGTAGCGGCTCACGAACATGCCGTTCATCGGCGCGAGGCGTTCGACGAACTCGCGCAGCGTGCGGTATACGCCGGGCAGGTCGCGGGCGGCGCCCAGGCGCAGCGCGAGCTCGCTGAGGTCCGCGAACGCCGGGGAGCCACCTGGCAGGGTCGCCATGCTGTCGCCAGGTCTGAGAATGACCGTGCTCATGAGAGCTTCGCCTCGCTGCTGGACGCTTCAGGTCGGGACGCTCGCCGCCAGGGCGGCGTCCGTCGTGAGGAGCCCGTGCCCGAAGCTCGCGTCCGAGCCCGTCGGGCCGATGTCGTGCGCGGTGGACGTGAGGAGCGCGCGCGTCTGCTGCGCGGAGAGGCCCGGGTGCGCATCCCTGAGGAGCGCCGCCGTTCCGGCGGCGAACGCGACGGCCTGGCTCGTGCCGCTCCCGAAGGCGAACCGGTCCCCGGGGAAGGGTCCAAGGACGTCGACGCCGGGGGCGGCGATGTCCACCTCGGGTCCGGCGCTGCTGAAGGGAGCGAGCGCGCCGGTGCCATCGACCGCGCTCACGGCGAGCACGCGCGGGTCGCGCGCGGGGTACGCGACGCAGTTCGTGCACGGGCCGGCGTTCCCGGCGCTCGCGAGCAGGAGCACGTCGCGGTCGGTGGCGAACTGGATCGCGCGATCGAGCGAGGGGCCCGGCTGCGTGACGCTCAGCGCCATGACGGCGACGTCCGCGCCGTGGGTCGCGCACCAGGCGATCCCGATCGCGAGCTGGTCTTCGAGGCCGTTCCCTTCGCGGTCGAGCACCTTCACGGCCATGATGCGCGCGTTGCCGATCCCGGCGACGCCGTACGCGTTGCCGACGCGCGCCGCCGCGATGCCTGCGATGTGCGTCCCGTGGCCCGCGTCGTCGTCGGGCGTCGCGGTGGGATCGAGGACGTTGACGCCGTGCTCGCCCAGCGGACCGGTCCACAGGTTGGGCGCGATGTCGGGGTGGCTCAAGGAGACGCCGCTGTCGAGCACGCAGAGCGTCGCGGTGCTCGTGCCTTCGGTCGTCTGCCAGGCCTGCGGCGCGCGGATGTCCCACGCGCCCCACTGCCAGACGATCCCGGGGTCGGTCGTCGCAAGATCGTAGGCGATGCCGCCGCCGGACGAGCGGAACTCGGCGACACTCCACTGGAACGCGTTCCGCTGGGCGGCGTTCCACTGCGCTCCGTTCCACTGGCCGCCGTTCCATTGCGCGCCGTTCCACTGGGCGCCGTTCCATTGCCCTCCGTTCCATTGGCCGCCGTTCCACTGCGCGCCGTTCCATTGGGCGCCGTTCCACTGGCCGCCCGCGAGGCGCGTGGGGTCGTCCTTCTCGCGGTACTGGATCGCCGGATTCGCGGACATCAGGCGATCGAACGTCGCGGGGTCGCGCGGCGCGACGACGCTGAAGCCAAGCTCAGGGCTCGAGCGGCGGATCTCGCCGCCGGCGGCCTGGATGGCGAGCGTCGCGGCATCCGCGCGCGCCGGGTCGTATCCGACGATCACGAGGGGGGCGTCCGCTTCGGCGCCCCACGTGGCGCCGGAGGCGAAGGTGGCAAGGAGGAGCAGTGCCGCGACGGCGGCGCCGAGCCGGAACATCGCGGCCGACGTAGCTTCGCCGATACTTATCGGCATCGCGTACGCAGCCGACGCCCACGTCGGCGACCGTTCGACGAACGAGCGGCCAGCTCCCTCGCCATGCCGCCGGTCGTGAGGAGCGTCGCGAGCGTGGGCTCGGGGTGGAGCTTCACGCCATCCACTCGCGCTCGCGGCGGACGCGGACGCCGCGCGCGAGCCAGTGGACAGGGCCGGTCGCAGAGTCATGGAAGCGGGGGAATGGAAGGCGTCCGCGTTTCGAGGCTCCACCCGCCGATCCCCCGCACTGACTCGACCCGCGCGATCGCGGCCCCTGAGGGATCCGCGGGCAAGACGAGTATCGCGCCGACGAAGATCGCGCTTCCGTCGTGCGTTTGCGCGACGTGCTCCAACGCGACAGCGCGGAGGGACGTCAGGAAGGTCGTGAACAACGGCGTGCCAGTCAACGGCTCGAACCTCGTGACGCCGACGGCTCCCGCGCCCTCGGTCGTGATCGCGATCGCGCCACTTTGTGCGACGGAGAGGCTCCGGGCGCTCCCGACGGGATCGCTATCGGAACCCCAGCGGGTCATCCAGAGGATCTCGCCGCTCGCGGCGCTCACCGCCATGGCGGCAGGGATCTCGCAGTCGCACCGAAGGCCATCGTCCCCTCCTATGAGGTAAAGCGTGCTCCCGTCGGGGGAGATCGCGGCGTCGGTGACATGGTGGAGCCCCTGCGGGGAACCCATCGAGCCGGTCTGCGTGAGGGTCTGGGCAAGGATATCCCGACCATAGAAGCGCGATGCGAGGACCAGGCCCGTGGCCGCTTCGATCGTCACGATGCGCGCACCCAATGGTGGCGTGGGACCGCTGTGGCCACCGCCCGCAAAGTGCACGACGTCGCCCCTGGGCGCAACGAGGATGTCACCGAAGTCGCCGACCTCGCTTCCGGGCGGGAAGCTTGCGAGCCATCGGATCGCACCGCTGTCCGCGTCGACCGAGACGGCCTGATAGAGGGTCCCCTGGCGAATGATCTCGATCGCGCCGAGGATGGCGTCGCCACTTGCTGTGAGGGCCGAGTGGACCGACCGGCCGCCAATATCCGCCTGGAGGTCCGTTTCCCAGAGTGTAGAGCCCGTTTCCGCGTCGAGCGAGGCATAGAAGATGTGGTTCCCATAACCGTACTCGTCTCCTACGATGAACAGGCGTCGGCCGTCGCTGCTCACGAGGATGTCTTTGCCGTTGCGGACGGCACCCCAGGGGACCCCGTCGGGAGCGGGCGCAAAGTCGCGGGTCCATAGAAGAACGCCTGTCGACGCATTCCACGCCCGGACATCTTGGAGGCCAGTGGGATCGCCCGCCGCCCGGGTCCCGGTGGTGTAGATGCGATCGCCCGACACGACGATTCCGTAGATCCAGTTCGAGGCCCCTTGGCGCCCGAGGTCGACCCGCCAGATCGGGGCACCGGTGAGACCGTCTAAGACCGCGACGAACCCCGAGGCGCGGTATTCGACGGGGGAGAACCGGTAGCTGCCCCAACCTCCTGCGTAGACGCGCGAGCCATCCGGCGAGACGATCATGCCTTCGATCGTCTCATCGACGGACGGCATCCGATCCCGAATGCCGTGCCAACGGACACAGCCGATAAGCGGTGCCGCGCCGAGGCACGGCCCGCCCAAGGCCGGGGCCTCCCGCTGTTGAGGCGCGGGAAAAGGGAGCGCGAGGACGCTTGGCGCGAACATGAACATCGCGACGAGGAATGCGAGGGCGCGCACGTGGAGGCTCCATAGCGGAAGATACGGTCGGCCACATGAAGGCGACCGGGGATGATACGCTCTCGCCGTTGAGCCTTCAGCCCGTCACGCGGTCAAGAAGTGCGCGGGCGTCGTGTCCGGATGCAGCTTCACTCGCGATCGCGCCGCCTTCGACCTTCTCAAGCAGACGCGAAGTGCCCGCCCGTCGTAAGCAGAGTCGCGAGCGTCGGCTCCGGATGCAGCTTCACCGTCTTCCACTCGCGCTCGCGGCGCACGAGCCCGGCGCTCTCGAGCTTGGAGACCTGCTTCGAGGCGGCGCTCGCGGAGAGGCCGAGGCCCGCGCACAGCTCGGCCTGCGTGAGGCCGGGGCGAGCGACGACGAGCGCCGCAATGTCGCGCGTCGTCTCCTGCTGGAGCGTGCCGAGACCCGCGCGGTCCTCGCGCGGCACGGCGCCCACGGGGAAGTAGCAGCGGCGCCCGCTGTTCTTCTCGCTCGTGATGAAGCCGGCCTTCTCCAGTCGCTCCAGGTGGTACACCGCGGTGCCCCATGCGAGGCCCGTCTTGTGCGCGACGTCCGAGAGCGAGATGCCAGGCGAGCCCTTGATGAGCTTCAGCACGCCGTCGCGGCGCTCGTGGTCGAGGAGCTCGCTACGCGCAAGGCGCGAGTAGAGCGCGAATCCGATGAGGACGACCGCCGCGCCGCCCGTCGCGACCGCTGCCGCGCCCGCGGGCGTGTCGAGCGGCGGGAGCGAGGGCGCGCCTGGGAAGAGCGGCGCCCGCTCGTGGGATCCCACGGCGGGGAGGGCTTCGGGGACATCCGCGTCCACACCCAGCGGGGCGATCGCGTCTGCGACCTCGGGCGCGCCCGGAGCGACAGGCGGCAGATCGGGCGCGTGGAGCGAGGGCGCGGAGGGCGCGCCCACGGAGGGCGCGTCGACCGCGGGCGCACCGACAGGCGCGTCCAGGAGACCCGCCGGCGTCGCGCCGTAGGCCAGAAGGACGAGCGCTGCGAGGAGCAGGACTCTCATCCCATGCTCTTCTGTCGGGACAAGAAGAAGTCGCTTGTGGATGGTGAAGGAAAACGATGCTCAGGCGTCCCTTACGCCTGAGGGGGCGGCGTGGGCTGCCAGGCGTCGGGCACAAGGAGCAGGCGGCCGAGGATCGTCTTGCCGTCGCCGCCGGTCGCCTTGAACTCGAGCCCGTAGCGCGTGCTCGTGTCCCCGCAATCGTCGAGCGTCACGTCGACGCCCGTGCTGTTGTTCACCGTGGGCGGGACGAGCTTCACGTTGGTCTTTCCCTCGATCTTGCCGTCGGCGCCGGCGCAGAGCATCTTCACGCGGAACTCGCGCAGCTTCTCCTCAGGGCCGACGTTGTCGATCGAGAGGTTGACGAGCACGTGCGAGTCCTGCTCGAGGAGGCCGTAATCGGCGCGGATGCGCAGGGGGCCCAACGAGAGCGTGTCCTCGCCCGCGCGCGGCCAGCTCTCGACGCTCGCTTCGGCGCGCTGCACGGCGGGGCCCGCGCGCACCTCGACCTTGATCGTGCGGTTCGTGCGCAGGTCGCCCACGGTGCGCTCGTACGTCTTCTCCTTCCCGCTCTCCAGCGTGAGCTGCTGCACGTCGACGATCCGGCCGTTGAGGAGGTACGTGACGAACGCGCTCTCCTTGCCGGCGTCCGCGGGCTGCCGGATCGTGTAGCGGATCGTCGCGCCTGCGTCGTCCTCGTAGAGGGTGGTCCGGTTCGCGTCGTTCGTCGGAGCGATCGAGATGTTCGCGATCTCGAAGCGCGCGTTCGACGGTGGCGGAGGTGTCGTCACGGTCGAGTTCGTGGTAGGGTCGGTCGACTCGGCGGGCTTCCCGGTGCAGCCTGCGGCCCCGGCGAGCAGAAGCACGGTAAGAGCGAGCGCGAAACGCATCGAGGCCCGCGGAGGTCGCGGGCAGGATAGTGCTTTTGCCTACATGCGTGGAAGGGACTGGGACGTTCCCTGGAGCGCGCCAGCGTCTACAGGATCCCGGCCCAGCGCAGGACGAGGAAGATGCCGATCGCGACGGCCACCACGAGCGCGATCTTGAAGGCGAGCTTGAGGAACTTCCACGCGAGGATCACGATGAGCACGAGGACGATGCTCGCGATGATCGCGTTGCGCTGCGACATCACGATGGCGGGCGCGAGGAAAGGGGAGAGGGACGCGAGGACGAGAGCGAAGGGCAGCAACGGCGCTGCACGCCGCGACGCGTGCAAAGATTGTGCGGAACGTGCCCGCCAAGGTGGTCTCCTTCGGGATCGGGATGGGGATAGGGGCGGGTGGAGGACGCCGCGTCGGTCCTTCGCCTTCGCCGACCCCGTTCCCTATCCCGAAGGAGGCAACGTTGGGCCGGGGCGGAGGCGCCGCGAGATCGTCGGCTTAAATTCCCCGCGTCTTGGCGCACTCAGGACAGATGGTGATGCTCTTCCCGTTCTCCGTGGTGCGGTACTTGACCTCGGAGGCGTCGATCTTCCGCCCGCAGGACGCGCAGACGAGCATGGTCGCCGCGCGATGCGGCCGCCCCTTAAAAGGGCTTGCGGGCGGCTGCGACCGCGACCAGCGGGACCTCCGGCGACACGGGCCTCGGGATCGTCACGTAGAACGTCGCGCCCTGCCCCTCGCGGCTCTCGACCCACGCGCGCCCGCCGTGCTGCTCCGCGATGCGCTTCACGATCGCGAGCCCCGCGCCCGAGCCCGACTCGCCCGGATCGGGGCCGCGCTGGAAGAGCTGGAAGATGCGATCGTGATAGCCCGCCGGGATGCCCGAGCCGTTGTCGCGCACGTGGAAGCGCCACCCTCCATCAAGCTCCGCAACGCCGATCTCGACCGTGGGCCGGACGCCCGACGCGCCCGGCGGCGCGGCCGCGCGCCCGTACTTGAGCGCGTTCTCGATGAGGTTCGCGAACACCTGGTCGATCCGGTGAGGCTGCGCGCGGACCACGGGCAGCGGGTCGCGCGGGAGGACGATGAGCGCGCCGCGTTCGGCGATCTTCGTCTCGAGCGACGCGAGGACGGAGGCGACGACGGCCTGCATGTCGACGTCCTGGAACTCGTCGTCGCGCTGGACGATGAGCGAGAACGCGTGCAGCGCCTTCACGCGCTCCTTGAGCCGCTCGGCGCCTTCGCGGATGCGGCGCGCCATGTCGCGCGCCTCGTCGACGCCGACCGTGCCGAGGTCCTCGTGCAGGAAGTCGGCGATCGTGCCGATGCTCCGAAGCGGCTCACGCATGTCGTGCGTCGTCCAGAGCGTGAACTCCTCGAGCTCGCGGTTCATGTTCTCGAGACGCTTGATCGTCTCGTGCTGCGTCGCCATGCTGCGCCGCAGCTCGCTCTCGAGGACCTTGAGGGGCGTGATGTCGCGCGCGAACACGACGTAGCGCGCCTCCTCGCCCGCGAGGGCGCGCGCGTCGAGGAGCACCGCGCGCTCCAGGCCGTCCGCGCCGCGCAGCTCGCATTCGAGGCCGACGATCTCGCCTTCCTCGCGCAGGCGCTCCAGGAGCTCGCAGCTCGGGGACAACAGATCCGTGAAGGTGCGGTGCTGCAGCTCCTCGCGCGACCAGCCCAGCGCCGCTCCGGCGGCGGGGTTCGCGTCGACGATGTGGCCGTCCGCGTCGAGCACGTGGATGAGCACGTGCGCCGTGTCGAAGAGGCTGCGATAGCGCTCCTCGCTCTCCGAGAGCTCGCGGTTCGCCTCGCGCGCTGCGCGCAGCGCCTGCGCGTTCGCGGCCGCTGCCGTAGCGCTCGCCGCGACAGTGCGCAGCAGCTGGTGCTCGCGCTCGCCGTAGCGGCGCTGCGCGGGCTTCGGGAAGACGCTCAGCGACCCGAGGCGCGCGCCGCCGGCGCCGAGGATCTCGGCGCTCACGCCGCCGTATCCTGCGCTCTCGCCGAAGCGGCGCTCCCAGACGCGCGGCTGCGCGCCAGGCTCCTGCGCGAGCGTGAGCGAGGCCTGCCCGCACTGGAAAAGCTCGTGGCACGTCCCGAGGATGCTCTCGCTCACGGCGTCGAGGTCCGCGCGGCCTGCGACCTCCGCGCTCACGCTTGCGACGAGGCGATGCGTCGTGAGCTCGTCGTCGGCCCACTCGGAGAGGCGGCCGAAGCGCCGGAGGTAGGCGAACACGGGCACGGCGGCGAGGACGGCCGCCGGGTGCACGCTCCACAGCGCGTACACGACGAGCCCGAGGCTCGCGCCCAGCGTGCCCGCGACGGCGACGAAGGCTCCGAAGCGCTGCGTGAAGACGCGCAGCGTGGATACGCGCTCGAGCCGCGCGAAGAGGAGGCTCACCTGCAGGGCCGTGAGCCCCGAGAAGACGACCGGCGCGAGCGCGGCCGACCACGGCGCGCGCAGCCCGGCGGCATGCAAGGCGAACGAGACGGCGACCGCGGCCACCGCGGCCACGGTGTACTGCGCGACGTTGAACGCGGTCTTCAGAGCCTCGCGACGGTGGACGAGCTGGTTCGCGAGCGTCGCGACCGTGACGGCGAGGACGACGAGCGCGGGCGGGAGCAGGAGGACGCCGACGAAGATGCCGACCTCGTCGAGGCTCAGCTTCGTGCTCTGGCCGCGCCAGTGGAAGACGAACCCCTGCTGCTCGAGCGCGAAGAGGAGGATCGCGAAGCCGAGCGCCACGGGGAGCAGGGATGCGCCAAGCTCCACGGGCCCCGGGACGCGCAAGGCGGCGAGCGTCGCGGCGAGCGCGAAGGCGCCCAGCGCGACGATCCCCATCTGGGTCCGCCGCACGTCAGCCCCCCAACGCCGCGTCGACGTCGAGAAGGCCGTGGCCGAAGCTCGCGTCCACGCCCGGAACGCCGATGTCGCGCGCGTGGCCTTCGAGGCGCGCCCGCGCCGCGTCGGCGGAGAGCTCGGGGTGCGCGCCGCGCACGAGCGCCGCGGCCCCCGCGACGAACGCGGCCGCCTGGCTCGTCCCGCTTCCGTAGACGAACTTGTCGCCGGGGAAGGGCCCGAGGATGTCGACGCCGGGAGCCGCGAGGTCGACCTGCCCGCCGCGCGAGCTGAAGGAGGCGCGCGAGAGCGTCTGGGAGACCGCGCCCACCGCGAGGACGTCCTTGTCGCGGGCCGGGTACGCCACGCAGTCGCTGCAGCCGCCGTTCCCCGCGCTCGCGACAAGGAGCACGTCGTGGTCGTGCGCGTACTGGATCGCCTTGCGCAGCGTAGGTCCGTCGTCCGTGACGGAGAGCGCCATGAGCGCGACCTTCGCGCCGTGGTTCGCGCACCACGCGAGGCCGATCGCGAGGTCGGATTCCGTCCCGGTGCCGTCGGACTTGAGGACCTTCACCGGGAGGATGTCCGCGTTCGCGACGCCGGCCACGCCGAAGCCGTTGCCGATCTGCGCCGCCGCGACGCCCGCCATGTGCGTGCCGTGGCCCGCGTCGTCGTACGCGCTCTTCGTCGGGTCGATGAGGTTGATCCCGTGTCCCGCGTCCACGTTGGACTCGAGGTCGGGGTGGTCCCAGGCGACGCCGCTGTCGAGGATGCACAGGCTCGCGCCGCTCGTGCCTTCGGCCTTCCACGCGAGGGGCGCCTTCGTTGCCGTGAGCCCCCACTGCCAGAGGAGCCCCGGGTCCGCGTCGGAGGAGGTGTTCCCGTTCCACTGCGCGCCGTTCCACTGGGCTCCGTTCCACTGCGCGCCATTCCATTGGGCGCCGTTCCATTGCGCGCCCGCGGTGTGGGTCGCGTCGTCCTTCTCGGTGTAGGTGACCCCGGGGATCGAGAGGACGCTCGTGAGAAGGCCGGTGAGGTCGTTCGAGGAGACGACGAGGATGTCCAGGTCCTCGTCCGAAAGGAGGACGTTCGCGCCAAGGCCCACGAGACGCTGGGTCACCGATCCGAGAGCGTCGTGCTCGACGCCCACGATCGCGCGACCCCCCGAGTTGCCGAGATCCACGAGCTCGACGCCGAGGACGCCGAGCGCGCCCGCCGCCGGGGTGGCCATCAGGAACGCCACGATCGCAAGGGCCGGGATCCGCATGTCCGCGTCTTTGTCGCTCCGCGGAGATGGTCCTCCACCACGATGTCGATACGGCAAGGACGGCGGAGGTATATCCGAGGACGATCGAGGCGAGCGACCAGGCTCACAACGAGGCGATCGCCGCGGCCAGTTCGCGCAGGTCGCGGATGACCGCATCCGGCTGCGCCGCGCGTAGCTCGTCCGCGTCGCCATGCCCGTCGAGCACGGCCACGGTGCGTACGCCCGCGCCCTTTCCGGCCAACACATCCATGATGGTGTCGCCCACGAACACGGTGCGGAGCGCGCCGATGCCGAGCCGCGACAGGGCGACGCGTACGCCCTCCGGGTCGGGCTTCGGGCGGCGCACGGTGTCGACGCCCACGATCGTGGCGAAGCGCGCCTCCATGCCCAGCGCGCGCAGCACCGTGCGCGCGGGGTCGACGGCCTTCGTCGTGACGATGGCCATCGGCGTGTGCGGGAACGCCGCGAGCGCGTCCATCGCGCCCGGCGTCGCGCGCACGAGCGTAGGGGCGCTCTCCTCGAAGCGCGCGCGGTAGCTGCGCACGAGGTCGGCGCTCGCGCGGTCGTCGACCTGGCAGAGGTCGCGGAACATGAGACGCAGCGGGAGGCCGATGCGCGCGGCGACGAGCGCGCGCGGGACGGGCGGGAGCCCCGCCTCACGGACCGCGTGCTCGAACGCGTCGTGGATGGCGGCGGCGCCGTCCACAAGCGTGCCATCCAGGTCCCAGAGGATGGCGTCGGGCTGCACGCACGCGCGAGGCCGCATCAGCGCTTGGAGCTTTCCCGCGCGACCTCGTGGCGCAGCCGCACCGCCTCCGGGGCGTTGAGGCCGAGCTCGTGCGCGATGTGGGCGAGCTCGACCTCCTCGGCCTCGCCGATCGGGCCCGCGCGCGCGGCGAGCCGTACCGCGCGCCGGTATGTCTCCGCATTCAGCGACGCGGACGTGGCTGGTGGCGCGCGCGGGGCATGCGCCTGGGGCGCGCGCAGGGAGTCGAGCGCGCGCTGCAGCGGGTGCGCGGCGAAGAGGAACGTGCCGGCGACGACGCCGCCCATGAGGAGGCCGTACTTCGCGTTGAAGAAGTTCTGCGCGATCTGCGCCACGATGAAGAGGAGGGCGAGCGCGGCCGCGGCCAGCGGTCCCCTGCGCACGCTGAACGAGGGAGCGCGCACGTCGGCGACGTGGTCACGCAAAACGGCGAGCGCCAGGAGAAGTGCGGCCACCGTCGCCGCGAGCGCGTCCACGAGGTCGGCGGCGTAGCCGCCCGGCGAGGTCCGGGGGAAGACCTGGGCGAGGAGCGCGCACGTGAGGAGGACCGACGGGACGAGCCGGCGCCCCGGCACGGCAAGCCAGACCAGGCAGAGGAGCCCGATCGGCGCGAACGGGCTCGAAGCGCTGCCCGCTCCGAGGAACGCCCCGATCGTCGCGCTCGCGGGCAACGCGAAGCCGAGCGCGAGGTCGCGCCACCCGCGCGTCTCTGCGCGTCCCATGGCTCGCAGCGCGAAGGTCGCGGCGAGTGCGAAGGGCTCGTAGGTGGCGGCCGTGACGACCAGGCTCGCGGCGCGCAGGAGCGCAGGGGGCGCCGGCGCGGGATAGTCGGCGGGCACGAGCGCGATCTCCAAGACGGAGACGAGGAGGGCCGCTCCGAGGGCTGCCCAGGCGACCGTCGCACGGCCGCGCGGCAGCTCGCTCGCGAGCATGGCGACGAGGAGGGCGAGGGAGCCCAGCGCGAGCGCTCCGAGGACCAGGGCGATCCAGAGCGAGGCGACGGCGTCAGGGAGCAGAAGCGAGAGGACGACGTTGAACGCGCCCTGAGCGCCGATCGCCGCGGCGAGGGGGAGCCGCAGCCGGCCGCCCCGCGACGCGGCGACGAGGATCGCGAGCGCGACGAGCATGAGCCCACCGCCGGCGGCGACGAAGGCGGGGAGGGTGAGCTGCAGCGCGCCCCACGTCGCCATCTACGCGGCCCCCGCGGTGGCGCGCGCTTCGGCCTCGAGCCTGACCGTCCCGCTCACAGAGGGGCCCAGCCCGTCCGCGATCCTCGCGAGCGCGCGCCGCTCCTTGTTCTTCACGAGGCGATACTCGGGCGTGTCGCTCCCTGCGACGAGGAGCGCGGTGCGCGGTCCGCCGGCGCAGACGAGGCTCGTGGCGAAGAAGAACGCCTGCCCTCCGTCGAAGAGGAGGAACGCGAGCGCGTCGCTGCGCATCCGCGCGCGCTGCAGCGTGCCGGCGGGCGCGCGCCACAGCGCGTCCACCGCGGCGAGGGGGCCCACCCACGTCGTCGCGAGGAGCGCGACGGCGGAGAGCTCGGGGGTGGTGCCCCACAGGACGAGGAAGGCTGCGAGAAGGACGTTGGTCCACCGGCGGCCGCCGAGGAGGACGAGGATGGCGAGCGAGAAGCTCGCTGCGCTGAAGAGGAAGCTGCTGGCGAAATACGCCGTCTCCGCCCCCGGCATGCGCGGACGGACAGAAGTCGGGGGTCTCTTGAATGTGTAGAACGTTCCGAGGAACTACGGGAGCGTCCAGGGTTGGACGTCGTCCGAGGGCGCGTCGCGCGGGACCTTGTCGTTGGGCATACGGGTCCCGTCTGCGCGTGCCACGTAGATAAGGCCGCGGAACCCACCTGCGGTGCGACGAGGCCGGGCTTCAAGAACCGATGACAAGCCGTGTCACGGCACGTGGGTGAGCGCCTGGAACTCCTTCACGCGCGCCTCGATCTCGGGCATCGTTAGGCGTTCGAGCCGGGCGGGGCCGAACTCCTCGACGCAGAACGAGGCGAGCGCGCTCCCGTAGAGCACGGCCTTCCGCAGCGTCGCGGCGTCCGTCTTCCCCGCCTTCGCGAGGTAGCCGTAGAAGCCGCCCGCGAACGTGTCGCCCGCCCCCGTCGGGTCGCGCACCTCCTCCATCGGGAGCGCGGGCGCGACGAACGTCGAGCCCTCGTGGAACAGGAGCGCGCCGTGCTCCCCCTTCTTTACGATGAGGAGCTTGGGGCCAAGCTTCTGGATCGCGCCCGCCGCCTTCACGAGGTTCGGGACGCCGGAGAGCTGTCGCGCCTCCTCGTCGTTCACGATGAGGCCGTCCACGCGCGACAACGTCTCCATGAGCTGCGGCTTCACGCTCTCGATCCAGAAGTTCATCGTGTCGGCGACGACGAGCTTCGGCCGCTTCATCTGCTCGAGGACCTGGCGCTGGAGCGTGGGATCGATGTTCGCGAGGAAGAGATACGGCGTCTCCTTCCAGGCCTCGGGAAGCTTGGGCTGGAACGTCTCCAGCACGTTGAGCCACGTGCCCAGCGTGTCGCGATGGTTCAAGTCGTGATGATAGCGTCCCGACCAACGGAACGTCTTCCCTCCGCGCACGACCTCGATGCCGGAAAGGTCCACGCCCCGCGCCTTGAGGAACGCGAGGCGCCCGAGGTCGAAGTCCTCGCCCACGACGCCGACGATGCGCACCCCTGTGAAGAACGACGCACCGGCCGCGAAGTACGTCGCGCTCCCGCCAAGCACGTCGGCCCGCTTGCCGTACGGCGTCTCGATGTCGTCCGTGGCCACCGTGCCCACGACGAGGAGCTGGTTCATGCGCGGGCATCGGTGGATGGCAGTTATGGCCTTTTGCGAGGCAAGGTCATCTCCGCCGGGCTTCGCAAACGAGTCTCCTCGGATCCCCGGATCCGAGGAGGGATCTGCTTCGGCCCTCCTGGGCGCCGATCCGTGGAAACTGGTCGGCGGGTGGAAACGACGAACGATGCTCAGAACCAGTCGCGCAGATCGAACCCGAACATGGCGAGAGAAAGCATCGCGAGCGTCAGAAGCCCCACGAAGGCATCGCGGCGCGACAGCCCGGCGCCAGGGGCTGGCCCGCTGAAGCCGACGGCCCATGCGAGGCCGGCGACCATGACGACGGCGAGGAGCACGATGAGACCGATGCGCAGCACGCGACGCAGCATCGCGTCCAGGAAGGGGGCGCGGGGGGACGCTCCTGCCGGCAGGGCCGGAGCGTCGTTGTGGCGTCAGTGGCGCCGGCGGATGCCAGCGAGGAGCGCCATGCCCAGGAGGGCGAGGTTCCCGCCGACCTCCCGCGGACGATCGATCCAGCGCGTCATGCTCGCGTCCTTGGCGGGTCAAGGAGCATGAGGCGTGTGACCGCATCGTCGGCGCGGGCGCCTACAATCGCTCCACGATCGTCGCGATCCCTTGGCCGAACCCGATGCACATCGTGCTCAAGCCGTAGCGTTTCCCGGTGCGATCCAGCTCGTGCACGAGCTTGGTCACGAGGGCAGCTCCCGTGGCGCCGAGGGGGTGCCCATGAGCGATGGCCCCGCCCATGGTGTTGACGCGGTCCATGGGCGCGTGGACGTCCTTGGCCCAGGCGAGGGGGACGCTCGCGAAGGCTTCGTTGCATTCGAAGAGGTCGATCTGGTCGATCGTCATGTGCGCCTTGGCGAGCGCTTTCTTCGTCGCGGGGATCGGGCCCGTGAGCATGAGGACGGGGTCGCTTCCGACGCTCGCCTGCGACACGATGCGCGCTTTGGGCTTCCAGCCGCGGCGCGTGGCGTTCTCGTAGGTCGTGATGACGACGGCGGCGGCGCCGTCCACGATGCCGCTCGAGTTGCCGGCGTGGAGCCTGCCGTCGTCGCGGAAGCTGGGCTTGAGCTTCGCGAGCCCTTCCACCGTGGTGGTCGGGCGCGGGTGCTCGTCGGCCTCGACGATCCTCTTCTGGCCGTCCACGCTCACTTCGACCGGGACGATGTTCGACTTGTAGTGGCCCGCGCCCTGCGCCTTCGCGTAGAGCTGTTGGCTGCGCACGGCGAACGCGTCGAGGTCCGCGCGGCTGAAGCCCCACTTGTCGGCGATGCGCTCGGCGCTCTCGCCCTGGTGCAGGATCTCGTAGCGATCCACGAGCGCTTCGGAGATCGGGCCCGCATCGCTCCCGATGGGCACGCGCGTCATGTGCTCGACGCCGCCCGCGAGGACGATGTCGTTCACGCCGGCCGTGACGGTCGCGGCGGCGAAGTTGATCGCCTGCTGGCCCGAGCCGCACATGCGGTTGAGCTGCACACCGGCGACGACGTCCGTGTCGAACGCGAGGAGGGCGGCCTTGCGCGCGATGTTGAGCCCCTGTTCGGCGATGGGCGTGACGTTGCCGTAGATGACGTCGTCGATGTCCGCGGCGCGAAGGCCGAGCCGCTCGGAGACGGCCTTCAGAGGCGCGGCCGCGAGGACCTCGGGGTGCGTGTCCTTGAACGAGCCGTTGCGCTTGCCGAAGGGCGTGCGGACGGCCTCGACGATGACGGCGTCCTTGGGGGAGACCATGCTGCGCGATGCGGGCTGTGTGAATATATAGGTGCCCTGTGCCCGGAGACAGCGGCGGGGCCTCGCGCGCGCCCGCACGCCCGCCTGCGCCCGAAGACACGCCGGGCGCGCACGCGCGCGAGGCGCGGGCGCGTTCCGGCGACGAGGCTTAGGCTTAGGCGGCTTAGGCCGAGGCCGGGGGGGGCGAGGTCGAGAACGAGGCCGAGGGCGACGACGCGCCGTCCCTCGCTCTCGGCCTTGACCTCCCTCGGCCTAAGCCTCAGCCTCGGCCCGACGCGCGCGCAGCGCGCTTCACGGCGGCCCGCGGTTCCCCACCGGCGGCGCGCCGGCATCGGGGTGCTCGTCCACGATGCGCGCGAGCTTGGGATCGAGCGCGGTGCCAGGCGCGCGCTGCGAGTCGACCCACGCGAGCACCTCGCGCGCGAGCCGGCGGGCGTCCTCGCTCGCGAGGCGGAAGGAGGTGCGGTCGCGAAAGAGCGGCGCCGGTCGGCCGCGCATGGACATGTGCGCCGTCTGCAGGTCGACGAGGCAGCCATCAGGGAGAAAGGCGCCGAGGCGCTCGACCGGGTGCGGGTCGGCGCGCAGGCAGAAGAGGACGATCCGGGGCTCCACGCGACCGGGTGGGCGCGCGGACGCAAAAAGGCTCAGGCTGCGGCCTTCGTGCCCGGACCCATGAGCAGCTCGCGCACGAGGTCGACGCCGTAGGCGGCGGAGAGACGGAAGGCGACCGCGTCGCGCAGGTGCGGCGAGGTGCGGCCGTGCTTCTGCAGGTGCGCGGCCTGAAGATCCACGACGGTTCCGTCCGGCAGGCGCGCGCCGACGCTCTGGGGCGTGATCTTCACGATCTCCCACTCGTGCTGGCACATGGTCCGACCCAGGTGAGCGGGACGTTGACGTCAAGGTTTCCGCATAGGCAACGAAGGATGACTTTCTACTACGGCAGGGAGGAGCCCGACGTCAACATCGGCGAACGACGCCGAAACGACGGGTTTCCTCAGAAGAGTAGGGCTCCGGGACTTCGGCGTCCTTGGGATTCTCCGGCTTCCGTCGATGGGAACGCTCACTTTACATCGACTTTGGGCTCCTTCACGATCGCGCTCGCGAGGCTGGCGGTGAAGATGCCGATGAAGGCGATCCCGCACAGTTGCAGGAAGCCCGCCAAGACGCGTCCGCTCAACGTCACCGGCTGGAAGTCGAGGTAGGCGACATTCGTGCTTATTGGAGCCCTTTTCGGACTCGGGCACTCCGCGCGCGTCGTGCGCGACGCGCGCTGCGGCCCTCGCCCCGCGGTGCGGCGCGGGGTGCGCGCCTGCAGGCGCGCATCCGAAAAGCGCTCGCGGAAAAACGCTCCAATGTCTCATTTCTCATCGACTTTCGGCTCCTTCACGATCGCGCTCGCGAGGCTCGCCGTGAAGATGCCGATGAAGGCGATCCCGCACAGTTGCAGGAAGCCCGCCAAGACGCGTCCGCTCAACGTCACCGGCTGGAAGTCGAGGT
>DATLCC010000005.1:0-24317 GCA_035526585.1 Thermoplasmatota archaeon
CTGAAGCATCACGGGCAGACGGGGCTGCACTGGGCGGCGCTCGGCGGGCACGCGGAGATCGTGCGCCTCCTCCTCGCCCGCGGCGCAAGCGTCGAGGTCCGCGACGAGCGCTACCAGGGCACGCCGCTCGACTGGGCGCTCTACGGCTGGCGCGAGCGGCGGGCCGACGCGCGCTTCTACGACGTCGTCGCCCAGCTCGTCGGCGCGGGCGCGAGGCTCGACGCCTCGTGGTTCTCCGGCGGCCGCGAGCGCGAGGAGGCGTGGGCCGCGATGCGGGCCGACGCTCGCATGATGGCGGCCCTGGGGCCGGCGGCGCCAGGCGCGGCGTGACCTACGGGCGAGGCGGCGTCGCCACGGCCGCCCCTGCGGCGCGCGCCTTCGCCGCGAGCTCGAGGTACGGCACGAGGTTGTGCACGAGCTTGTTCTCTGCCTTGCGCAGGTGCTCCTCGAACGTCGAGCGGGAGAGGCCCACCGCGTCCGCGATGGTCGCGGCGGTCGTCGCGCGCGGGCTCGTGTAGAGGCCGTGGCGCGCGGCGAGAAGAAGCGCGTCGAGCTGCCGGTCGGTGACGCCCGAGAGAAGCGAAGGCACCGCGACGCTTCGCGTGTTCATGAGAGGCTGCACTTCGAGGCGGCTCTTCTTCAGCAGCTCGACCGTGCGCCCGCCGCTTCTCACCTTGTCGAAGAACATGCGGCTCTTCTCCTCGGCGAAGCTCACGACATTGTAGTGCTCCCATCCTGCTTCGAAGCGCGTCGGCGGCACGCTCACGCAGTGCGCGTCGTGCGCGGCCTCGTTCACGAAGTCGTGGGGGAGGTTGATGCAATCCATGACGAGCACGTGCGTGTCGCCGCCAAGCGGATAATGCTCGAGGAAGCTCGAATGCTCCGCGAGCTGCTTCTTGAGGCGCTCGACGTCCTCCTGAGGCGCGCCGGAGAGCTCGACGACCTCGCGCCGCCAGTCGCACCAGAGGCTCACGGAGGCGCGGGGATTCCTGCGCGTGAAATCCGTGAGCGGGCCATCGAAGGCGACCTTGAAGGCGATCTCTTCCGCGGGCATGGACCGGCATATGCCGGCCCGGCGGCATGAAGGAACACCCGGCGTGCGCCGGTCGCTGGGGCCGGGTGAAGCCACATGGCGCCAGGTGGCGACACATGGGATCATGATGCCCGACGCGTCGCACCTCCGCCTGCTCACGATCGCCGCGCCCTCCGAGGCCGCCCGGTGGGCGCGCCTCGAGGGGGCGCGCCTCCCGGCGCCCTCCGCCCGCGCCACCCGAGCGCGCCCCCTGATGCGGCTCTGGCGCTATGCGGCGCGCGCCCGCAGCCCGCAACCGTAGTGGCATGTCGGCGAGTGTCCGGGGGTTAGAACAGCACCCGCTTGTCTTCCTTCACCGTGTTCAGCACGAGCTGCGTGCCCGTCCGTTCGACGTAGGGGAGCGCGAGAAGCTCCTTCACGAAGTCGTTGAGCTCCTCGCGGTTGCGGAACCGGGCGAGGATGATCGAGTCCCAGTCGCCCGTCACATCGTAGACGCCGAAGACGCGCGGCGCCTTCGCGATGCGCTTCTGGGCCTCCAGGAGCTTCCCGTGCGTGATCTTCACGCCCACGATCACCACGAGGTCGAAGCCAAGCTTCACGGGGTCGATGACGGGCACGTAGCCCGTGATGTACCCCTGCTCCTCGAGGCGCTTCACGCGCGAGCTCACGGTGGAGAGCGCGAGGCCCAGCTCCTTCGAGAGGTCTCGATAGCTTTTTCGCGCGTCGGCATTGAGCGCGCGCAGGATGGCGAGGTCCGCCTCGTCGATCCCCGTCGCGGGCTTCGGGCCGGGCTTCGCGCGGATGCGCTGCGGCTCGTAGACGAAGCCCAGCTTCTTGCGGATCGCCGGATCGACCTCGTCTCCCTCGAAGCTCATCGAAGCACCTCGAACTCGCCGTGGATGCGCACGCTCACGTTCGCGCCATCGTCGCCCGCCCGCGCGGCGAGGCTGTAGACGTCGGCGCGTGGCGCGACGAACCTCCCGCTCGCGTGCGTGCCGCTCCCTTGGGCATGCTCCACGGCCCCGCCTTCCGGCTCGTGGCTGTGGAGGTCCCACGCGACGGGCGCGGACCCATCGAGGACGTACTCGATCGCGGCGTCCTTCGCCATCTCGACATCCAGCTCCGCGAACCCTGCTGGGCCCAGGATCCAGGCATCCTCCGCGCTGCGGCCTGCGCCCGGCGTAGGGGAGCGCGCCGGCCCCGCAACGGAGCATCCCGAGAGGGCAGCGGCCATGACAAGGACTGCCATTCGCACAGCCCTTCCAGTGGAAATCATACATTTGACCACTTCGGTGCACGTTCGCCGTTCGGTCGTCCTGTCGCAGGGGGGATAGCTTGAAAGCCAAGGGGAACGACTCGCCGCCAACCTCCCGGAAAGACCGGGCGGGGTGACTGGTCATGGCAGCTGTCAAGAAGACGAAGTCCGGCAACGTGCGCGACGAGGTCCTTGCCTCCGCGCGCGAGCAGAAGGTCGAGTACATCCGCCTGATGTTCTCCGACATCAACGGCATCCCCAAGAACGTGGAGCTCCCCGCCGAGCGCCTCGAAGAGGTCCTCGAGAGCGGCGTCCAGTTCGATGCGTCCTCGATCGCCGGCTTCGCCGAGATCCAGGAATCGGACATGATCCTCAAGCCCGACGCGTCGACGTGGGCCGTCCTTCCGTGGACGCTGGGCGACGAGACGACCACCGCGCGCCTCATGTGCGACGTGTACAAGCCCGACGGCACGCGCTTCGAGGGCGACCCCCGCTACGTGCTCCAGAAGGTCCAGAAGAAGGCCGCGGAGCTGGGCTACTCGATGTTCACCGGCCCCGAGTGCGAGTACTTCTACTTCAAGCTCGGACCCGACGGAAAGCCCCAGGTCGCGCCGCAGGACTCGGCCGGCTATTTCGACGTCGGCACGATCGACTACGGAGAGCAGGCGCGCCGCGACACGACGCTCTACCTCGAGAAGATGGGCTTCAACATCGAAGCGGCCCACCACGAGGTCGCGCCCGGCCAGCACGAGATCGACTTCAATTATGGCGAAGCGATGGTCAGCGCCGACCGCATCCTCACCCTCAAGTGGGTCACGAAGGTCGTCGCCCAGCGCCACGGCCTCCACGCGACGTTCATGCCCAAGCCCATCTACGGCGTGAACGGCAGCGGCATGCACGTCCACCAGTCGCTCTGGAAGGACGGCAAGAACGCCTTCTACGACGAGAAGGGGCAGTTCCAGCTCTCGCAGACCGCGTACCACTACATGGGCGGCCTCCTGAAGAACGTCCCCGCGATGACGGCCATCCTCAACTCGACCGTCAACTCGTACAAGCGCCTCGTGCCCGGCTACGAAGCGCCCTGCTACATGGCGTGGGCGAACAAGAACCGCAGCGCGCTCATCCGCATCCCCGCCGCGCGCGGCAAGGGCACGCGGGTCGAGCTGCGCTGCCCCGACCCCGCGGGCAACCCGTACCTGCAGACCGCGGTCATGCTCGCGGCGGGCCTCGATGGCGTCAAGAACAAGACGCAGCCGCCGGCGCCGGTCGAAGCGGACATCTACCACATGACGCCCGCCGAGCGCCGCAAGAACGGCGTCGGCAGCCTCCCCGGATCGCTGCGCGAGGCGCTCACCCTCATGGAAGACAGCAAGCTCTTCCGCGAGGTGCTCGGCGAGCACATCTTCGACCAGTTCGTCACGGTGAAGGAGAAGGAGTGGGACTCGTTCCGCCTCCGCGTCCACCCGTACGAGCACGAAATGTACCTCCCGAAGGTCTGAGTTCGCTCAGCCCCTCGGAGGCCTTGCCCGCGCTGCGGCGCGGGCGCCTCTTTTCTTTCATTCTCCTTCTACGATGTCCACGACGCCTTTCACGCCTTGGCCCGTGCCCTCGAAGACCGCCTTCCACGTGCCCGCAGGGAGGCGGTTCCCGCCGAGCTGCTGGTTGCTGCCGCAGGAGTCGCCGCTCGTGGAGCTCACGCCCTGGCCGTCGTAGGTGATGTCGGCCACGCTCGTGTTGTCCGGCGCGAGGACCTGGATGCGCAGCGGCGTCTGCGTCGGCCCGCACACGTTCTGCGGCCCCGTCACGAGCGACGCGCTGAAGAACGCGCGTAGGTCGAGGAGGCCGGCTCCGGCGGGGATCTCGAACGTCTTCGTCTCCCCCGCGCCGGCGAAGTCGTGCTCGATGTGCACGGGCTCGAAGTCCGCAGCCGCACCCGGCGCGGGCGACACGGTCGGCGTCGCGCCCGTCGTGGCCGGCGACGTGGGCGTTTCGGCGGGGGACGAGCAGCCGGCGAAGGCGAGGGCAAGGAGGGTCGCGACGAGGGCGCGCATGGCGGCGGAGCGACCACGCGCGGCTTGAACGCTGCTATCCGACTTCGTGCGCGGGGGTGGAGCGGTGCTCCGCGAGCGAATGCGCCGGCACCGCGAGCAGGAAGACGAGCGCGGCGGCCGCCATCGCGAGCATCACGAAGAGCCCGCCGCGCCAGCCGGCGAGCCGCGCCGCGAGGACGAAGCTCGCGATGCCAAGCGCCGCGCCCAGCTGTCGCGTGAACTGCTGGCTCGTCGTCGCGCTCCCCATGCGTTGCACGGGCACGCTGTTCTGCACGACCACCGTGAGACCCGGGCTCAGGATGCCCATGCCCGCTCCCGCGAGGAACGCCGCGAGCATCGCGACGCGCAGGCCGTGGTCGAAGGCGACGACAAGCGCGAGAAGACCGACCAGGTGGAGCGCGAGACCGACGAGCCCGAAGACGCGCTCCCCGTAGCGATGGATGAGCCGGCTCGTGCCGAACGCGGACATGCTCCAGCCGACCGTGAACGTGCCCACGACGAGCCCGATCGCGATCGCGTCACCGGGGAAGACGGCGCTCGTCTCGATGGGAAGGTACGCGGAGAGCCCCATGCCGCAGAAGAACGTGAGGAAACTTGCGCCCATCGCGGCCGAGTACCCGCGATGCCGGAAGAACGCGAGCGGAAGGATGGGGCTTTCCGCGCGCGACTCGTGCCAGACGAAGACGCCCAGGAGCGCGATGCCGCTCGCGATGAGCGCGCCCTGCAGCACGCCCATGTGGCCTTCGCCAAGCTCGGTGAAGCTCCAGATGAGCGCGCTCCCTGCCGCGCCGGCGAGGAGCGCGCCCGCGATGTCGAAGCGGCCCGTGCGCGCGCCGGTAGACTCGCGCATGCCGCGCCCCACGAGGAACGCGGCGAGGAGGCCGACGGGGAGGTTGATGAGGAAGACCCAGCGCCACGAGGCGCTCGTGATGATGAGCGTCCCCATGAGCGGGCCGGCGACGCTCGCGATCGCCCACGCGCTCGAGACGATGCCGAGCGCCTTCGCGCGCTTCTCGGGCGGGAAGACGACGCCGAGCACGATGAACGGGAGCGACGAGACGGCGCCGGCGCCGATTCCCTGCAAAGCGCGCGCCGCGATGAACCACGGCATCGTGGGCGCGGCCGCGCACGCGAGGCTGCCAATGACGAAGACGGTGACGCCGACGAGGTACGTGCGCTTGCGGCCCCACCGGTCCGAGCCGGGCCCCCAGATGGGCATGCTGATCGCGGTCGCGAGGATGTACGCGGCGAACGTCCAGGCGTAGAGCTCGCGGCCGCCAAGCTCGCCAAGCGCGACCGGCATCACGGTCGAGACGACCGTCGTGTCGATGCCTGCCAGCACCACCGTGAACAGCACGCCGACGAGCACGCCCGTCTTGTGGGCCGACCCTTGCGTCACGCGCCTCGACATCGTCGCATGGTATTTGGGCGCTCGCTCACCCGGTCGCGGTCGACGCGGTCTTTACCCTGGAGCGACCATCGTCGCACGTGGCCGGCGCGGTGCTCTCGATGCGCAGCCTCACGAAGAGCTACGGCGCGCTGAGCGTGCTCCGCGAGGCGAGCTTCGACGCGCGCGCGGGCGAGGTCTGCGTGCTCCGCGGCGCATCCGGAAGCGGCAAGAGCACGATGCTCCACCTCTGCGGGCTCATGGACACGGCCGAAGCTGGTGTCGTTCTCCACCAGGGGAAAGACCTCTCGGGCGCGAGCGAGGCCGAGCGCGCCGCGGAGCGCCTGCGCGGCATCGGCTTCGTCTTCCAGCGATGCTATCTTGTGCCGACGTTGACCGCGGCCGCGAACGTCGCGCTCCCGATGAAGGCCGCGGGCCTGGCGCACGCGGAGCGCGAGGAGCGCGTGCGGCAGCTCCTGGAGGAGGTCGGGCTCCACGGGCGCGAGGAGCACTACCCGCACGAGCTCTCCGGGGGCCAGCAGCAGATGGTCGCTGTGGCTCGGGCCCTGGCGAACGCGCCGTACCTCCTGCTCGCCGACGAGCCCACGGCGGAGCTCGACCCCGCGCACTCGGCGCGCGTCATGGACATGCTCTCGCGCGCGGCTCGCGGGCACGGCGCGGCCGTCGTCATCGTCACGCACCAGCCGGCCTCCGCGCCGGCCGGCGCGGTGCACTACGAGCTGCGCGACGGGCGACCGCAGGAGGTCGCGTGACGCTCGCGCGCGAGCTCGCGGAGGCCGAGTGGCGCGCAAGGCGCGGGCGCTACGTCGCCCTCGGATGCCTTCTGGCCGCGACGGCCGCCGCGTCGTTCCTCGTCCTCTCCGTCGTGAACGGCCTCGAGGAGGGGATCGGCGTCGAGATCTCGAAGACGCTGGGGGGCGACGTGCGCATCGCGCGCAACGAGACGGGCCTGGGGGACGGCGCGATGATCCGGGACCTGCGCGACGCGATGCGCCGGATGGAGTACGCGGACCCGAGCGCGACGTTCGCGCCGCGCCTCGAGACGCAAGGGCTCTTCCTCAAGGATGTCGACTTCTCGACGCAGAGGAACGCCGAGCCGGGAGACCGGGCCGCGGCGGTCCTTCTGGGCATCGACGCGGCGCAGGATGCGCGCGTTGTTGAGCTCGACGACCTCGTCGTGCGAGGCGAGGGGCGCGCGGCGTTCCTGCGCGACTACCGCGCGCCGGACGGCGAGCGGCTCGTCCCGATCCTCGTGGGCGAATCCTTCCTTCAGACCGGGAACGCGAGCGTGTACAACGGCACGTTCAGCTGGAGCAACGTGTACAACTTCAGCGCTGGTCGCATCGAGAACAACCAGATGCTGCGCTCCAAAGGGATCGTGGTGGGCGCGTACGCCACCGGCTTCCGCATGGTGGACCGCCTCGTCGTCTACGCGCCCCGCGCCGACATCGCGCGCCTGCTCGGAGAGAACCCGAGCGATCCCCCCGCGAACGTGCTCCTCGCCTCCACGCCGCGCCCTGAGGCGCTCGCGCGCGAGGCGCGGACCGCGGGCTACGAGGCCTCGGTCGCTCCCGAGTTCCGCGAGACGTATCTTGGCCCCGTCTTCGTGAACGTCCGCGTCGCGGCATGGGCGATCGTCGGGCTCCTCGCGCTCATGACCGCCGGCTGGATGGGGTACACGCTCGCGCACCACGTCCACGAGGACCGGCGCAAGATCGCGACGCTGCGCGCGCTGGGCATCCCGGATCGCGAGATCGCGAACACGTACATGCTCCTGGGCGGCGCGCTCGCGGGCGCGGCCGCAGTCGCGGGCGTCGTGGCCGCGACGCTCCTCGGGCTCGTCGCCTTCGCGCTCGCGCCCTTCACGGGGCTTCTCGCGCCGTCGCCGTCGGTGGTGGAGGCGGCGCTCCTCGTCGTCCTCTCGCTCGTGGCGGGGCTCGTCACGGTGTCGTGGGCCGTCCGGCGCGCGGCGCGCGTCAATATCCGCGAGGCGCTGCAAGCGCCTTGAGGATAAGCCGCGCCTCAGCGCGGCGACATCCGCGAGGCGCTGCAAGCGCCTTGAGGATAAGCCGCGCCACAGCGCGGCGGCATCCGCGAGGCGCTGCAAGCGCCTTGAGGATAAGCCGCGCCTCAGCGCGGCGCTATCCGCGAGGCGCCGCCAGCACTTTGACGCGCTCGCGCGATCAGTTGATCTCGAGCCTCAGCACGATGCTGTTGGCCTCCAGGTCCACGATCGTGAGCGTGCTACCGCGCTCGGCGTGTACCGCGAGCGTGTCGCCTTCGCGCACCTCGTCCCACGGGTACATGCCGTCCTCGTGGCAGACCGCGTATTCCGCTTCGCCAGGCGTGGCGCATACGGGCTCGGCCATGCATGGCTCGTCGTCCGGGCAAGGCGCTTCGCCACTGGCCTCGGTGAGAGGCTCGCCGTCGATGCTCACGCCCAGGTCCCTCCAGTGGAGCCCTTTGCTCGCGGAGACGACCGTGTAGGTCTTCACGCCGTCCTCGATGGGGCCCGCGGACGCGATGGCGAGCGAGATGGGCTCGGATCGGTCGGTCCAGTTGCCATCCTCGTACGGGAGGACCGGCGTCGCGGGCGCGGCGAACGAGCCAGGCAGCATGCCGAGCACGTTCATCGGCGCGCCGGCGAGCGAGCCCGTGACGGCGTGCGCGAGCGCCAATCCGACGAGCGCCGAGAAGCGCGCGCCCTGAGCGAGCTCCTTCGCTTCGTAGCTCGACTCCGCCATCGCGGTCACGTGCCACTGGTCCGCGTCAGGCTTCGTGATGCCCATCGACTCCCACGCCGAGGGCTGGACCGCCGCCACCATGCGCTTGAGCAGGGCATCGAGATCGAGCGGAGTGGTGGCCTGCATCTTGAGGGGCTGGTACGTCTCGGGGTCGAGCCAGTACGTCGTGCGCGCGATGAGCTCGTTGCCCGAGAAGTCGGAGAGGAGCGGCTCGTTCGTCTCGGGGTCGTCGAGCTTGCCGATCTGGAACGTCGTCCGCACCTCCTCGACGAGCTTCAGCGCGTCGAACGTGCCCGCGGGGACGGTGACGTCCTCGACGCCGGTCGCTTCGATCGTGAACTCGGTGCGGACGCTGCCGGTGGGCGCATCGGGGGCGCCGCCGCCGAAGTCCTCCCCGTCCATCGCGAGGACGACGGTCGCGCGGTCCCCGGGCTGGATGTCCTGCGCGAAGAGTCGCTCCATCAGGGCGAACGCCCGCCGGGCCGCGTCATCCCCCGCTTTCGGCGCGTCGTCCTCGTCGAAGACGTCCTTCTCGGTCGCCTCCTGCGTTTCGTCGATCGGCTCCAGCTCTTCCGGCTCGCAGCGATCGGCCTTCGTCTTGCCGGCGCAGTTCTGACCCTCGGCGAGGTCGGCGAAGAAGCCGTCGCCCCACGCGATCGCGCGCGGCTGCACGTTGATCGAGCCGCCGAGGAACTGGGACGCGACAGGCTGGCCGTCCAGGATCCAGACGCGCGCGCTCGCATTTCCGCGCGCCTCGTCGACGCCGCCGAGCGCGCCTGCGGTGCCTGGCTCGCCGTGCTTTGTGCCCTGGACGTCGACGCTCACGAGGTCGCCCGCGCCGGCGGGGACCTCGAAGCTGCCGGCGACCGTGAGCGGGGCGCCGTCGGCCGTGAAGTCGGCCATGTCATACGAGATCGTCCCTCGGAGGGGGAGCTTGAGGGAGAAGCTCGCGTCGGCAAGCGTGAAGTCTTCTTCGCCGACCTCGATGTCCGAGAGGGTGAGGCTCTCCTCGACGCGGCTCGCATAGGTGTAGAGGGCCTTCGCCCCGGGAGTCATGCTGAAGCCCAGCGCCGCGTCCCCGAAGCGCCACCACGTCGTGTTCACGCCCGCGCGCGTCGCCGCCGCCGCGTCGCCTCGCAGGAGCGTCGCGGGAGCCAGCGGGTCCACGTGGCTCACGGTGCGCGGCTCGCCCGGCACGAGACCCGTGAGCGCGACGCTCTGCGCCGAGCCGCTCGCGTCGGTGTAGCGCAGCGTGTAGTCGCCGGCGGACTCGACGCGCACGACGAGGTCCGTCGTCAGCAGCTCCATGAGCGCCGCCTGCGCGTCGTCGTCGTGCTCCTCGGCTGCCGCCATCGAGGCGCGATCGACGGTGAGCGTATGCACGCGGCTGATGAGGGGTGGGCCGTCCGAATCCGCCTGGAGGCAGCCGGAGAGCGAGACGGTGAGGAGCGCGAGCGCGACGATCGGCGCGAGGAGCGGTCGGACGTGCATGGGGGTCTCTCGCGCGGCGAGGCGCGAAGGGGTGCAAAAGGCTAGTCAAGGTGTCAGGTGGATGCGGAAAGCTTCACGGGCCGACGAGGGTAGACCAGGCGGGACGTGTCATGGCGGACCTCATCCGCACGATCGAGTCGGACCTGTTCGGCGCCTACGAGTGGGCGGCCGAGCTCTACGAAGAGCTCGTCGACCTTCAAGAGGCGCCCGACCGGCTCGCCGTCCACCGGGGCCTCATGCGCTGCTACGAGGGCCTCGAAGGAAAGGGCGCCGAGGCGATGCGCGCGGCCGAAGGACTCGTCGAGGCGGACGAGGCGCTGGACGACACCGAGCGCGCGGTCCTTGCGCCGCTCGATGCGCCGCGCGACGCGCTCTTCGAGCGCGCGGATCCCCCGAGCGCGACGGCATTCCTGCGTCTGTTCGACATGGCGTGGACCGGGCACGCGCAGAAGCAGGCGCTCGTGCCCGACGCGATCCTCGCGGCGCTCGCGCACTCCAACGTGCTCGCCGCGACGCGCCGGAAGGACCTCGCGCAGGACGAGGCGAAGGCGCACCACGTGAAGGCCGCGCAGCTCTACGAGGAGCTCTACGCCATGCTGAGCTTCCGCGTCGGGACCGGCGAGCCCGAGTGGAAGGAGACGATGCAGCAGTGCATCTTCCGCGCCTCCGTGGCGTGGCGGTTCGCGGGCGAGGAAGCAAGATCGAAACGGGCGACGGAGATCGCGGGCCCTGTGGCCGATGCAGCAAGCCTCGCGGGGAAGGGGCTGCGATGACGAAAGGTCGGTGGGGTCACATGGATCCCTTCGACGTGCGGGTGTACAGGCTGCAGGTGCGGGAGGTTTGGATGTTTCAGTTCCTGTCACAAGGGCGGTGGAGATCATAGGCGAGGCGGCAACGCGACCGCCTGACTCGTTCCGCGAGGAACATGCTGCGGTCGGCTGGAGCGGCCCGATCGGTCTACGCGATCGCCTTGTCCACGGGTACGACACAGTTGACAACGACGTCCTCTGGCAGGTCGTACGGTTCCGGCTTCCGACACTCGTCACGCAACTTGACGAGCTTATCGGAGCGCGGCCATGACGTCCCTTCACGAAGCGAAAGCCGTCTTCTTCGACGTCGACGACACGTTGTACGACTTCGAGCGCAGCATGCGCTTCGCGTTCGAGCACGTGCATGCGAAGTTCCCCGACGTCTTCGCGGCGCACAAGGTGGATGACCTGGAGCGCGCCTACTGGCGCCACTACCGTGGGATGCCGGAGGCGCAGAAGGTCGGCGTCATCAACACGGACCCCGCGCGCTTCCGGCACATGATGTGGCGCGGCGCCCTCGAGGCGCTCGCGATGCATGGCGATGCTCGCCGTGCCGAAGGCACGGCGGCCACCCTCGCTGATGCTGCGGGCCTGGACGCCCTCGCGATGCGGGTCGCGGAGGAGGCGCAGCGCGAGCGGCCGCGCCACTGGCGCGAAGCGATGTACGAGGGGGCGCACGCGTTGCTCACGGATCTCAAGCATCTCCGTATCCTGGGGGCGATCACGAACGGCCCGCCCGCGTTGCAGCGCCCGAAGCTCGAGGCGATCGGGTGGCGCGACTTCTTCGAGCCCCATCGTGTCTTCGTCTCGGGCGAGTTCGGCGCGCGCAAGCCCGACCCGAGCATCTTCCTCGCGGCCGCGAAGAGCGCCGGCGTCGAGCCGCAGGAGTGCGTGATGGTGGGAGACGCGCGCGAGTTCGACATGCCCTCCAAGGCCGTGGGCTTCCGGACGATCCTCTTCGTCGCGCACCGGGGGCGTCCTGACGTCTCGAACGACGTGCATCCGCCCGACGCGATCGCGACGAGCTACGCGGAGATCCGGAAGATGCTGTTGGGCTGATCGGCGAGGCGGCCCCTTCACGTTCCACGTCCTCAAACGAGCGACCACGCCCTCAGCATCGCGGGCACCAGGATCGCGCCCATGAGGTGCGAGCGCCGCAGCCCCGCGCGCGCAGGGAGGGCACCCACGAGGGCGGCCGCACCCAGCACGAGGAGACCCAGCGCGCCGTTGAAGAGCGCGACGCTCGCGAGAAGGAGCGCGAGGCCGACGAGCGCGAGCGGGCGCGGCGGGGCGCGCGCGAGCGAGCCCGCGACCGCGCGCGTGGCAAGGCACGCGAGGAGCGCGGCCGCGACGACGAGCGCGCCTTCGACGAGGATCGCGTGAGGCGGCGCGATGCGCACCCACAAAGCTGGCGCCGCCAGCGTCTGCGCGGCGACGAGCGCGCCGCTGCGGGCGCGGCCCAGCGCGTGCCAGGCGAGGAGGGTGAAGACGACGGCGCCGCCGTTCACCGCGGCGAGGCGCACGAGCGCGCGCTCGGGCGATCGGACGCGCGGCGCCAGGAGCGACGCGTGTGACGCGGAGACGCCTGGCACGAGCCCGAGCGTCACGCTCACCGCCGCGCCCGGCCAGGCGCCGCGCACGAGCGCGCTCATCCGCTCGCGCGGCGCGCGCAAGAGGGCCCGCACGCGCTTGGGCGGCGCCCGCGCGGTCGCGACGAGCGCGGGAAGCGCGAACATGCCCGCGAGGAGCGGGAGGAGGGGCGACGCGGGCCAGCCCAGCGGCGAGGCGGCGCCGAGGCGGAACGCGGCGAGGCCGAGGGCACCGCTGAGGACGATGACGCCGAGCGCGGCGGCGCGGCCCAGGGCGCGCGAGCCGGGGCTCACGTCGATGTCCTCGATGCGCATTCGCGAGCCCCACGGCACGCGCGCCGGCCAGCGCAGCGTCCGCGGCTCGCTCCAGACGAGGAGCGCGACGATCGCGAGGAGGAGCCACGGCATCGCGCTCGCAAGGTGCGGCGCGAGCGGGACGAGCAGAGCGCGCACCGCGAGCGCGAGCGGCAGCGCGAGAAGCAGGCCCAGGAGCGCGCCCCAGCACTGCAGCGCGACGGCCTCGCGCACGCGGCCTTCCTTCGCGAGCTGTTGCGCGGGGAGGGAGGAGAGGGCTGCGTCGTCGGAGGGCCCGCCGAGGAACGTGGACGAGAGCGCCATGCCGAACGGGCTCGCCGCGAAGGCCGCCACGAGGAAGGGCGCCATCTGGGGCTGCGGTCGCGCGACGAGCACGGCCGTCGCGAGCAGGTTCACGTGGAGACCAGGGAGCGCGCTCGCGACGAGGCCGAGGAGGGCGCCGGCCAAGGCTGCGATCAGGAGCTCGGCGTCCACGACTCCACCCAAAGCCTGAACGAAGCGTCGGGCTCATGATAGCGAAAGACGGCCGTCACGAGGACGTATCCATCGCTCGGCGCGTCACCGCCCATGAGGACGCGCGCTCCGCCGCCCACGAGCGCGTCGCGCTGCACGTAGCCTGCGACGACGACACGCGCGCCCTCGAACTCGTCCGGAGCGGCCGCGAGGTCGGCGGGGGAGCGCACGAGGGCGGCCGTCGGCTGCGTGACGACGAGCGTGTCGAGCGAGAGGAGCAGCCCCGTGTCGCCGCGCGAGACGATCCCCTCGCCGCGCACCATGTCGCCGCGCTCCACGGGCGGCGCCCGCAGGGGGAGGAACGCGGGCATGCGGTGCGCGCCGTCCGAGAGCACGCCGTAGCGTCCGCGCAGCTCGAGCACGCGCGCCTCGACGGCGACGCGGGAGCCTTCCTTCACATCCGCGAAGGGCACGAGCGGCGGATCGAGCAGGTGGGCGAGGCCAAGGAGAAGACAGACGGCCAAGATCGCGGCGAGGGCGAGGACGAGGTCGGGGTGGGGCCGGCGACGCACGACGCCTCGGTGCGTGAGGGAGTATAGGAGCATTTTGCGGGCTTCACCTCATCTCGCCATGCCACAGGAGGGAACGACCGAAGGGTGCCGAGCCGACGAAGCCTCGCGTAACCAAACGGTTACCTATTGCGGATGGGCGCACCCGAGAACCCACGTGGAGGTCGCGGCCGTCTTTCGGACCGACGTCGCTGCGTCGAGTCCTCGTTCATCCGGGCGAGGACGGAAACTGGGGCGCCCAGCGTCCCAGCCTTCCGGGGTGTCTCGGTTCGGGAAGGACCTGTTCGCCCTCAAGCGTCAGCACGGCAGCCACATCATCCTGCGAGGGCAGAATTCGTCGACGCCCTCTGAGGCAGCTCCGTCAGGCTGCGGTCAGCAGCTCGTCGAGGAACAGGGGGAAACAGCGCGCCTGGATCTTCGCACCCGCCGAGGTCGGGTGGCCGCCGCCGACGATCCCGTTCTCGCGGGTGAACTCCTCCACGAAGAGACCCACGTTCAGGTTCGTGGGGCCGGTCACGCGCAGCGCGATCGAGGCGAGGTCCTTGCGCTTGTTGACGAGAAGGGCGACCGACGCGCCCTCTTCGCGGGCGACGCTCGTGAGGGCGCGCGTGCCGAAGCCGAGGAGGCTGGGCTTGCGCTTCCCGAAGTGGAGGAGGGCGACGTTGTTCTTCATGACGACGCGGGAGCGGACGCGCTCTTTCGCCTTGAGCCACCGGTTCTCGTTCACCATCTGGAGGTAGCGGCGCTTGACCTCGCTCACCTCGGAGGGCCAGATGCCGCGCGCGAGCTTGCGGCCCGTCATGGCGCGGAAGCGGTCGTCCTCGATCTCGAGGCGCCACGCGAAGTCCAGGTGCTCGGCCTCCTCCTCGAGGCGCTCGACGCCGTACGAGTCCATCGCGCCCACGAGATGCTTGCTCGTCCCGTACTCCACGATGTCCGCGATGGCGGCTAGCCGCCGCAGCGGCTCACTCACTTCGAGGCCCGTCGCCTCGAAGTGGTCGAGGGCCGCGCCGGCCGCGGAGCCGCCCTCGCCGAAGACGACCTCGACGTGCGGCATGAGCTCGTGCGCATAGAGGGCGGTCTGCTGGTGGTGGTCGATCAGGGTGACCTTCTGGCCGGTGCGGGCCTTCAGGTTCAGCGTCTTGATGAGGCGGGGCGTGAGCCCCACGTCGATGAGGTAGAAGTGGCGCGTCGAGAGGTCCTTCCGAAGGATGTCGACCGCGCTCGTCGCGCTTGGCACGTAGCTCACGCGCGCGTCCGGATGGACCGCGAAGACGAAGGAGGAGCTCACGATCCCGTCGACGTTGCCGCGCGTGATGACGTGGACGTGGCGCGAATCCGTTTGAAGAAAACCCCATGAGCTTTCGTCCGCTGGAGCGGGCGTCGCCATGGTTCGCCATCTTCAAAGTCGGTTCTCGCGCTCTTGAAGATTCCTAAATGTTTCAGCGCCGGCAGAACCCGAGGCAGTCGAGGTGGATGCGCATGGCGCTCAGGTCTCGTGCCCTCGGGCACATCGGGTTTCATGTCCTCTCAGCGCGACGCCCACAGCTCGACGCCGCCGGGTGTCGTCGCCCGGATCGCCGTGACCTTGTCGACGGCCTCGCGCTGCCACCCCTCGAAGCTCGCGCGCTCGAGGAAGTCCTTCGAGCAGTGCGCGTACATGATGTTCCGCTTGTCCTTCACGTGCTTGAGGCCGACGAAGTGCAGCACTTCGTGCGCGACGACGCAGGGCCCGACGCGCGGGTCCTGCACCTCGGCCGCCATCCCTTCGGGCACGGTCGCGCCCAACGTCCCGCGGCCGCTCGTCGCCGCGAGGTCTCCGAGCGTGAGGAAGAGCGGCGCGCCGTCCGGGTCGCGGACGAGGCGGATGCCCGCGTGCTCCGCGAGCCACGCGGCGGCCTCGTCGATGTCGCTATCCGCCGCGTCGCCCACGACGTGCACGCGCAGGGTGAGCGGGCCGGACGCGGGGGCGGAGGGCGCCGTCTCGCGCACGACGCCGAGCGCGTCGAAGTGCTCGCGCTCGACCGACTCGAAGGGGACCTCATGGGGAAGGAACGGATCTCCCAGCGCGCCGCATGCGAACAGGGCGGCCAGGACGAGCCAGAGCGCGCGCAACGATGTGCATGGGGGCGGGAGTCGCTCCTAAAGGGAGCGCCGGGGCGGAATGGGCAGTGTGGAAAGTCGGCGGGTGCGGCGGCGCGACGATAGCATACGAAGCGAGCTACCCGTTCCAGCGGAAGCAACCCACGCATGAGACCTATCCGCAACTATATGCGTGGGGTCTGTGGTTATATGGCCACTCGCTTCGGCGAGGAGTGGGATGCACATGCGGAAAGAAGACATGATCAGGTTGCACGCTCTCCTTTTTCAGATGAGGAGAACGTTCGAAGCCACGTCGATCGTCAAGGGCGTCGAGTACTTCGGGGCGTATGACCGCCTCGGCGTCACTCCCGTTTCGCTCCACCGCGACCGCCGCGCGCACCAGTTGGCGATCTTCCTCCTCGGCGAGGCCCTCTCGAAGGCCGCCGTGGAAGGCGTGGGCGCGCAGGCGGACCTCCGCAACGCGCTCCACTTCATCCAGCAGCCGCGCATCGACCGGCTGTAAGGGTGGACAAGCGACCGGCCGTCTCTGAACAACTCGGCCTGGTCGCCCGCTTCCTTCTTCCCCTTCACTTCCTCTTTCCTCCACGTGCACGTCCGCCTCCATGCCATCGCCCGGCGCGTCGACCCGGCCGCCGCCACCGCGTGGTGGTCCGACTTCCGGGATGGCCCGCACGACCACCGCTTCGTCCCCGGCAGCTCGCGCGCCGTGGTCGAGCGCGGCGCCGCGCACGCCACGATGGTCGAATCGGTCTTCGGTCTCACATGGGAGCACGTCACGGCCTGGCCGGGCGACCGGCACGTGCGGTTCGTCGGGACCAACAAGCTCTCCCGCTTCTCGGGGACCTACCGCTTCGAGCCCGACCCGCACGGCACGCGCGTCGTCCTCGAGGCCGACATCCACCTCGCGGGACCGCTCGCCTGGACGGACCGCGCCGCGAAGCCGATGGTCCAGGCGCTGCTGCAGGCGGACCTGCGGGGGCATGCGAAGGAGATGGAGCGCGATCTCGCGCCTCGGTGATCCTCTTGGCGCGGGGCCGAGACCCGAACGACCTGTGGGTTCCGAGGCGCCGAAGCCTTTTGGAAGGTCCTTGGGTCGCTTCGGCACCGTTCGGTCGTCCGGTCCCCGCAGCCGCGCGTGGGGCGAAAGGCCATCACCGCCCCTATGGGGCCGGGTGACAGAACACCCCCTGTCGCCGGGCCAATGTTGATGACGAGAGCACGAGTGGGCGACGCATGCAACGACGCACCCTCGGGATCGTCGCGGCGTTCGTCGCCGTCTATCTGATCTGGGGCTCGACGTACCTCGCGATCCGCTTCGCGGTCGAGGACACGCCGCCATTCCTCATGGCGAGCGCGCGTTGGCTCGTCGCGGGCGCGATCCTCTTCGCCTGGCGCAAAGCCGCGGGCGACGCGCTCCCCACGGGGCACGAGGCGCGCGCGGCGGCGCTCGTCGGGGTCGCCTTGATCCTCGGCGGCAACGGCCTCGTCTCGTGGGCCGAGCAGTGGGTCCCCTCAGCGTTCGCCGCGCTCCTCATCGCGGTCGTGCCGGCGTGGATCGCGCTCCTCGTCTGGGCCCGCACGAAGGAGCGCCCCGGCGCGCGCGTCGCGAGCGGCATCGCGCTCGGTTTCCTCGGCGTCGTCGCCCTCTTCGCGCCTGCGCTCGTCGAGGGCCTCCGGGGCGACATGGCCGTCGCGGTGGGGATCGGCGCGATCCTCGTCGCGACCGTCGCATGGGCGAGCGGGTCGCTCTACTCGCGCAGCGCGCCGCAGCCCAAGAGCACCCTCATGGGCGTCGCGGTGCAGATGCTCGCGGGCGGCGCCGCGCTCGCGGTCGCCGGCCTGGCGACGGGCGAGGCGACGCGCGTGGACCTGCCCGCGGTCAGCCTGCGCACGTGGCTCTCGTTGGGTTTCCTGGTCTTCTTCGGCTCGATCGTGGCCTTCAGCGCCTACATCTGGCTCCTCAAACAGGTGCCGCCCTCGCTCGTCGCGACGTACGCGTTCGTGAACCCGGTCGTCGCGGTCGCGCTGGGCGCCCTCTTCGCGGGTGAGCGCTTCACGCCGCTCACGCTCGCCGCGAGCGCCCTCATCGTGGTAGGCGTCGCTCTCGTCGTGACCGGAGGCGCCAGCCGAGGACCAAGACGCGAGGGTCCGAAGGACCCGGTCGCCGAAGGCGACGCGTCGTGACCGCAGGCGCCAGCCGAGGACCAAGACGCGAGGGTCCAAAGACGCGTCGTGACGGCGCCGGTCGCGCCGCCCCCGCCGCCTGCGCCGCCCGTCGATGTCGGAAGCGCCAAGCAGTCCAACGAAGCGCGAGGCGTCAACCTGTGACGCAGCACTCCACGATCTCCTCGACCGCCTGCATCGTTGCATCGAGGTCGCGCTGGAGCTGCTCAGGCAGCTCGTCGATCGCTAGTGGCGTCAAAGGCTGCACGACCTCGCGGTCCAGCTGCGCCTCGAGCGCCTCCGCCCTCGCTTCGCGCCGGAGCTCCTCCTGCTGGAGCGCATCGGGGAGCGCGGCCGCCGCATCGGCGAGCCACGAGCTCATCGCCGGCGCCCACGGGTGCAGGCGCGGCGCGGTCGCGTCCGTCGCAGCGACGCCTTCGAGGCCGGTGGGGACGAGCTGGATGCGCATCGTGACGCTGCGCGCGTTCCCCACGAGATCGTCCGTCAGGATCGTGAGCACGTGGTCGCCCGCCGCGTACGAGGAAAGATCGATCGTCCAGTCGGCGACGCCGCTCGTCGTGGACGCGACCTCGGCATCGTCCAGGATCGCGACGATCCGCCGCAGGCCCGCGCCTTCGTCCGTCGCCGTCGCCTGCACACGAAGCGCGCCAAGCACGACGACGGGCTTCTCGAAGCTCGGCGGAGGCGGCGCGGGCATGAAGCGCGCGGGGGTGCTCGCCGAGTCGTTCACGTCCGAGCCGTCCACCGTCTCCTCCGCGTCGGTGAAGCCGTCGCCATCCGTGTCCAGCACCTGGGGCGGGAGCGCCGGCAGCGCGGAAAGCGGCAGCGCGATCGCAAGACCAGGGGGCTCGCGCACGAGCGCGCCCGCGACGTGGATCTCGCCAGGAGCAGGGTGCGCGAGCGCGAGCTCGGGCGCGTCGCCATCCACGAGGATGCGCAGCGTCCGGTCCGCCTCCTTGTGGCCCGCGTGGTCGCGGCTCGAGTAGGTGAGGTCGTGGAGCCCGGCGGGGAAGCGGCCGTCCTCGCCGATGGCCACGCCTTCGTCGTCGACGACCGAGGTCGAGGCGACGCCGCTCTCCGCGTCCACGGCGACGACCATGAGCCGCGCCTCGCGCGACATCACGAGCACGCCGTCGTCGCGCAGCCACGTGGGGCCGTCGACCGTGACGCTCGTCGTCGGCGGCGCGCCCGCTCCGGGCACGGTGGCCGTCAGGCTGCGGCGGAACTCGGCGGCGCCCGCGACCACGCGCACGTCGATCGCGTAGGTCCCGCCCTCGGGCGCGACGAACGGCAGCGCGTACGTCTGGCGCCCATCGACCTGGGGAGCGAGCGCGACCTCCTGGCCGTTCTTCGTGCGCGCGACCACGTCCGCGGCCATACCTGGCGTCGCCTGCAGGTCGACCACCACGTCGTAGGCGCGCTCGTCGCCAAGCTCGATGCGCGCGTCGCGCACGGCGAAGCCGCGCACGAGAAGGCCGGCGGACGCCTGGGCGAGCGTGTCGTCCTGCGCCGCGCCCGGAAGCGAGAGCGTCGCGAAGACGGTCGCCGCGCCAGGCTCCAGGTCCGCGAGCGGGACGTCGACGAGGAGCGCGTTCGGGCCCGGAACGAGCGTCGTCGTGTACGCGACCGCGGGCCCGGCCGCGCCGGTCGCGTCGGCGGCCCACGCGCGGACGATCGCGGCGCCTGCGACCGACGCGTCGATCGTCCACGAAGCCTGCACGAGCTCGGGCGGCGATGCGCTCTCCTTGTCCAGCGCGAATCCGCGCGAGGCCACGTCCTGCCCGCGCACCGCGAGCGGCAGCGTGCCGGAGGCGTTCGTCGCGTCGAAGGTGTAGAGCGTCGTGTAGCGTCCCGCGCGCACCGGCTCGGGCACGACGTAGGAGCGCTCCTGCGTGCCGTTCAGATCGAACGCGTCGCGGAAGCCGGGGCCGATGAGGTCGACGCGGCCTTCCTGCGACGTCGTCACGTTGAACGTCACGACGCCCCCGGCCGCAAGCTCCGCGACGTCGCTTGTGACGCGGATGCCCGTCGTCGCGAGCGTGTCGACGAGCACGCGCGTCGCGCCCTGCGAGAGCACGCGGCCGCTCGCGAGCGCGACCGTCCACGCCGCTTCGCCCGACTCGGACGCGACGAGCGGGAGCGCGACCGCGCGCCGCTCACCCGCGGCGAGCGAGAGCGTCGCCGTGGCTTCGCTCATGCCTAGGCGCGCGCGGACGACGAGGTCCGCCGCGTTCGCGCCGTTCGCGAGGTCGAGCGCGAGCGTCGCCGTCGAGCCCTGCTCGTAGCTTGGCGCGTCCATCGCGCCCGTCGCATCGACGCGCGCGCCCGCGACCGCGATGCTTGCGACGTCCTGCGCACCAGGGACGCGCGCGACCACCGCGAGCGCGCCGTCGCGCGCGTCGGGCTCGACGCGCGTGCCCAGCTCGACCGTCGCCCGCTCGCCGGGCGCAAGCACGAGCGTCTTCGCGAGCGCGTCGACTCCGGCGACGGAGACGGCCAGGTCCGCCGGGCCCGTGGCCTCGCCGACGTTCTCGACCGTGTAGGACAGGATGACGCTCTCTCCCGCGTTCGCCGTGAGGGAGCCTGGCGTGGTGACGAACGCGAGCCGCGGGCCGGGCACGTCGAACGCGCGCTCGGCCTGCGCGACGGCGGCGCCGTCGCGAACGAACGTGGCGCGCGCCACCGCGGGCCCTGGGGCGGCGCCCGCGAGCGCGCCCGTGGAGGTCGCGTCGAACGTCGCGCCCTCGGCGAGGTCGACGTCGAACGACTCGACCTTGTTCCCCAGGTCGATCTCGAGCGCGCCCACGAGGCGGCCCGGACCGGCGTTCTCGACGCGCGCGGCGGCGGTGACCGCGCCCGCTGCGATGGTCGGCGCGTCGAGGGCGACGATCGGCACGGCCGCGTCGGAGGCGACGAGACGCATCTGGCCCGACTCCCACGGCGTCGCGAACGCCAGCGTGTGGAGGCCCTCGTCGAGATCGAGCGCGACGTCGAGCGACGCGGACGCGCCCGGCGCGAGGGCCAGGTCCGCGCCTGGGACGGGCGCGCCATCGAGCGCCAGCGTCAGGGGCGCCTCGCTTGCGAGCGGCCCGACGTTCGTGAACGTGAGCGTCACGGTGCGCTCGCCGGGCGCGCCCGCGAGACCAGCCCGCCCCGAGAGAAGCGTGCGGTCGCCCGCGCGCACGAGCGCCTCGGCCGTCGCCTTCGCGTCGCCTTCGACGGCGAGGCGCAGCGTCCGGTCGGAGAGCACGCTCACCGTCGCGATCCCCTCGACCACCGCGCGCGAGCGCGGCGGCAGCGACAGGGCGCGCGGCGCGCCGTCGTCGAGCGCGATCGTAAGGTCGAGAGGCAGCGCGCCGTCGTTCACGACGAGCGCGTCGACCGCGAAAGGCGCGCGGGTGGCCACGGCCGGCGCGAGGATGCGCGCGGTGATCGCGGGCGCGGAGATCTCGACGTGGTCGGTCGCGGTCGAGACGATCTCGGCCGAGCCCGCGGCGAGCGAGGCGGGGCGCCCGGCGGCCGTCGCGACGAGGTCGTAGCTCGTGCGCGCCGAGCGCGTGACGACGAAGGTGCGCGCTTCTCCCGCCCGGAGGTCGAGCGTCTGGTCCAGGATGGACGCGCCGCCCGCCGCAAGCGTCGCGTGGACCGCGCGCAGGTCGGTCGCGCCGCGGTTCCCGACGCCGACGGTGATCGTGACCGGCTCGCCGAGCGCGGCAAGCGTGGTGGAAGGAGAGATCGTGATGGCGAGCGCGCCGTCGACGACGTGCACATCGCGCTCCGCGACCGCGAGCGGCTGCTCCGTCTCGGAGAGGAGCGTCGCGCGCACGCGGTAGCGACCCTGCTCGAGGGGCGCCCCGATCGTGCCCGTGGACGCGGCGCCATCGGTCGCCGGCACGCGCTGCGTGCCGAAGCGGTCCTCCCGGTCGTCGACGAGGAGCGCGGCGGCGTCCGGGCCGGCGACGAGGAGCCCTTTCGCCGCGGACGCGAGCGCCAGGGGCTGCGGGCCTCCGGCCTCGATGGGGCGCACGTCCCGCGTCTCGGGATCCGCGACGAGGCCGTGCTGGGCGGAGGCGAGGTACGCGCGGCCGCGGTGGAGCGCGACGGCGCCGTCCGCGCCCGGGGCCGCCACCGTGTCGAGCGCGCCGGTGCGCGCGTCGCGGAACGTGACCGCGTCGCTTGTGGCGAAGGCCGCGAGGTCGCCCTCGACGTCGAGCCCGAGGACGTCGTCGCTCGGGAGCGCGCCGTTCGCGCGCGTGAAGAGCGCGGGCGCGCCTGCGGTCGCGAGGTCGATCCGCGCGACGCCCTTCCCCGTGTAGCGCGTGTCGGTCGAGGCGACGCGCCACTGGGGCGCGCTCGCGTTGCGCTGGTCGTCCCACGCGGCGTACGCGCGGCCGGTCGCGGAGCTCGCGACGGACATCGCGAAGCCGTTCACGACCTGCGACCCGTCGCCTGGCGCGCCGGGGGCGTTGATGCGCTCGCTCTGCGCGAGCGTGAGGCGCTCGTCGTCGGGCGAGAGGACGTTGTGCCATGCCTCGCTCTTGCCGGTGTGGTAGTCCGTCCAGAAGACGTCGAAGAGGCCATCCGCGCGCGGCAGGAGCTGGGGCCGCACGACGCTGAGCGGTGAGACCCGCACGTGGCTCGTGAGGATCTCGCCCGTGGAGCTCACGCGCGCGAGGCGCATGCCGCCGTTCTGGCCGAGCTCCTGATAGAGGATGCTCGCCCCGCCGTCTCGCTCGATCCCGATGCCCGGAAGATAGCTGATCGTGTCGTCCTGCGCGCTCACGATCTTGGGCGCGACGAGCTGCTGGCCGTCGATGTCCCACTTCTGGTAGAACGTCTCGAGGTTGTCGTAGCAGTACTGCGGGAACTCGGGGTCGCAGCGCTTCACGCGGTCCGTGTAGGCAGCGTGGATGTTGCCTTGCGCGTCGAGCGCGATGCGCGGGATGAGCACGTTGCCGCTGCTGAAGGAGAGGCGCGTCTGCGGCAGGAGAAGCGTGCCGTCGGGGCTCACCTTGGCGAAGTAGAGCTCCGAGCCGCGCGACGTCGTCGCGCCAGGCGGGTTCGGGTCGCGGTCGTCGGCCCACGCCACGACGACGACGTCGTCTGGACCGACGGCCACGCGCGCCCAGCGCTGGGACGAGCCGCCATGCTGCCCGATCGCGATCTCGTCGGAGAGGAGCTGCCCGTCGGCGCCGATCTTCCGGTAGTAGACGTCCGCGTCGCCCGCGGTGCGGTAGTCCTCCCACACGGCATGGAGCGCGCCGGCGCTGTCGGCCGCGAGGCCGGTGAGCGCGACGCCGTTGGCGCCGTCGCGGATGACGTGCGGGCCCGAGATCAGCGCGCCCTCTGCGGAGAGGTGCACGTGCAGGAGGCGCGCGTTCGCCGAGCCGGTCTGGTTGTCGGCGTAGATCACGTGGATGTCGCCATCGGGCGCGACGGCGACCGACGGGTTCGCAGTGGAGGTGCCCGTCTTCGTGATGGGCTGCGCGTCGATCCCGGCGAAGCCTGTCGTCACGTCGGCGAGGGCGACCCAGAGCGCGGCGTCGTCCGCCGCGACCGCGCGCGCCGAGGAGGTGGGGAGCGCGACGGCAGAGACGGTGATCCCGTCGAAGCGGCCGATGCCCGCGTCCGTGAGGAGGAACACGTCGTTGTCGTTGCCGGCAAGCGCGCGCACGTTCTTCGTCGGGAGCGGCCCGAGCGTCGTGAGCGCGCTCCAGGAGGCGCCGTCGAGCCATGCGAGCCCGCGGTCCGTGCCTGCGTACAGCGTGCCACGCGCGACCGTGAGGGCGGCGACGCGGTTCGACGGAAGGCCGTTCGCGGTCGTGATCGTGGTCGACGCGCCCGTGGCCTCGTCGATGCGGACGAGGCCCGCGTCCGTGCCGAACCAGCGCGCGCCGCCGAACTCCGCGGCGCTCGTGCCATCGACGGAGCCAAGCGGCGTCCACGCGGGGAGCGGTGTCGGACGGATGGCGGTGAGCTCGAGGGTGGCGCCAGAGAGGGGCGCGCCCGTCGGGGTCGGCGTGGCCGAGAGGCCGATGGCCGCGCCGGGTGCGGTCGTCGCGGGGGCGCTGAACGTCAGCGTGCCCGAGACGCCGGCCAGGGTGAGCGAGCGCGTCGCCGTCGCGGGCTTCCCGTCTCCCGTGTCCGCGGAGAGGAAGAGCGTGTACGTCCCCGTTGCCGCCTGCGCCGGCACGCCGAGGCCGACGTTGGCCTCGGCGCCGGCGAGCACGAGCGCTTCGCCCGACGCGACGGCGACGACGCGACCGCTCGCGTCCGCGAGGCGCGCGGCCCATGGCACGAGCGCGTCGACGCC
>DATLCC010000006.1:0-12264 GCA_035526585.1 Thermoplasmatota archaeon
CCCGGCGTGAACGCGTGGTAGTCGGTGCGCGAGCCGAAGCCCATCCATGCGTCGCCGCTGCCGCCGTAGACCATGATATCAGGAAAGCGCGGGTTCTCGACGACGGGGCCGGTGACCTGGATGTAGAGCGTCACGTTCGCACCCGTGACAAGCACGTCGCGGCCAAGTGGGTCCGCCACCCACGTCGGATAGTCGGTGCCCGCGGCCCACTTGTCGTAGAAGCCGCCGGTGCGCACGACGCTCCGGTTCGCCTCCGCGGCGTCGACGAGCGTCATGGCGCTGTGGAAGTAGGAGACGCGCTCGGAAGCACCTGTCGCGGGCCCGTCGCCGGTTTCCTTCGCGCAGCCCGAGAGGAGAAGCGCGAGGATGCAGGCGAGCGCCGCGGCCTTCACCTAGCTCTGACGTACGATGGCGAACTTCAGCTTTCGCCCGACCAGGCAGTGCATTCCACGCGAGCGACCGAGCCGCCCCAACGTCGATCTTTCTCAGCGCGCCCATGGTCGCGGCCACGCGACGCACGGCCGCGAGGGCGGCCGGAAGCTCTTCCTGGCGATCCGCCAGACCTCGCTCGGCACGACCTCATCCTAGCGATGGATGAGCTACGAAGAGCCGATCAGCGTGTGAGCTCGGCTTCAGACGTCCACCGCCTCGCGCAGGACCTCGTCCCGGATCAACCGGTGGAGAGCCTCAGGGGTGACGACTTCGACGCGGATGCCGAGGAGCTGTTGAAGGGCCTCCTCCAGGTCGAGGCGGGCGAACACTGAGGCGCGCGGGCTGAACGTGACCAGCAGATCCACGTCGCTTTCAGGGCCGGCGTCCCCTCGCGCGACGGAGCCGAAGACGCGGACATCGGTCGCCCCGTGAGCGCGGGCAAGAGCCAGGACCTCTTCTCGCCGCTGGGAGAGCAGGCGACCGGGCCGGGTGGAGGGATCGAGCGTCACGGGCATCCGTCGAGATGCGCCGTCACGCAAGAAGGACACGGTCTGGGTTGGCGGCTTTCATGGGCGAGCGACCCCCATCGAGCCAGCCGCGGCGGTTGAACCCGACTGGCGCGATGCTGCGCGGTCCCGACGGGCGGCGCTCCTCCGAAATTTTCTGCGGAAAATTTCGCACGCCGGCTGGCGAGGATGCCCTCGACGGTTGTCAGGTGGCGTTGCCGGACCAAGTCGCCCCCACCCACTACCCGCCAGAAGCTGAGCCGGCTTCATCGGGGCACGCGAGGCGCACTTGGTCCTCACCTTCCGTGCCGGGATCCAACGGACCAACATGCACACCCATCCTTGCCAGGCGTCGGGCGCGGAATTTTCCGCAGAAAATTTCGCGCTGCCCGGCCAGCGGGGCGAACCTTGTCCGGTCCCGCCGGAAGCTCCCAGGGGCTCGCGAAAACCCGCGAGGGCATCCCGCTTCCTTAGCCCGGCCGCACGATCGCGAACTTGAGCTTGCGGCCCACGAGGCAGTCCACGTCGCCCTCGACCTTCTCGAGCTGCGCGGTCACGCCTTGGGCGAGGGCGGCAGGGTTGCAGTATTGCTTGAGCAAGCAAGAGGCGCCGCATTCGACCCAGTGCTTCGAGACGCCCGTGCCGCGCGTCGCGCTCGCCGGGATCGTGACGCGGACGGGGAGGGGCTTCGGGTCGACCTCGACCACCTGCACCTTCCCCTCGAAGACGTGGCAGACGTCGTGCATGACGGGGCGCACGTGCGTCACGACGTGGTCGCGGTCCTTCTTCAGCTCCTTCGTGTGGCAGACCTTGTAGAGCTTGCACGCCGCGCAGCCGGGGTCCGTCTCCCCCTGATAGCGGAAGACGAGGCCGGGCTTGGCGAGGTTCGCGCCGAGGACCGTGAGCGCCACGTCAGGCGACCCCTGTCACGCGGACGAGCTCTTCCGCGGCCTCGCGCGTGAGCCCCTTGTCGCCGAGGATCGTGTAGCGATCGGGCTTGTTGAGGTGCGATCGCACGAGCGCCTCGACGATCGTCTCCTTGGGGATGCCCAGGGCTTTCGCGGTCGTGGGCGCGCCCACCTGCGAGAGCGCGTCGCGGATGCCACGCCAGTCGCCCCCGTGGAGGTGCATCATCATGATGCTCCCGATGCCGACCTGCTCGCCATGATATGCCGCGCCGGGCGCGAGCTGGTCGAGCGTGTGGCTGAACATGTGCTCCGAGCCGGACGCGGGGCGCGAGTTGCCGGCGACGCTCATGCTCACACCCGAGACGATGAGCGCCTTCACGACGATCCACGAGGAGTCCTCGAGGCCGGGCCGGATGACGCTCGCGTTCTTGATGACCATCTCGGCGGCGCTCTCGGCGAGCGCCGCGGCGAAGGAGGAGTATTCCTCGCCGCGCAGGCGGTGCGCGAGCTTCCAGTCGAGGACCGCGGTCGAGTTGCTGATGGCGTCCGCGCATCCGGCCGCGAGCATGCGGTAGGGGGCGGTCGCGATGATCTCCGTGTCCGCGACGATGGCCCAGGGCGTGTTGGCCTCCTTCGAGGCGTTCCCCTTGTCCTCCTTGATCGAGGCCCGCGGGCTCGTGATGCCGTCGTGGCTCGCGTTCGTGGGCACGCTGATGAACGGGACCTTCAGCCTGTACGCCGCGAGCTTCGCGGCATCGATGATGCTGCCGCCGCCCACGCCCAGGAGGACGGCGGGCTTCACGCGGCGCCCTTCGAGCTCGACGAGCGCGACGTCGTGGAGCGTCGCTCCCGTGACGTCGACGAGGTGGGGCGTGTAGCCCGCCTTGCGGAGGACCTCGCTCGCGCGGTCGCCGGCGAGCTTCCTCGTGTGGCCGCCCGTGACGATGAGGACCGTCTCGCCGACGTCCAGCGTGTCCAGGACCTCGCCCAGCTCGTTGAGGACGCCGTGGCCGACTCGCACGTCGCGCGGGAAGACCATGGTCTTGGACTTCGTGAAGCCCTCCATAGCAGATATGGCTGAGATTCCATCGCCCGGTACTTAAGCCCCGACTTCGGGCGCGCCCGATGGCAAGCTTTAGGCAGGTCGTCCGCGTCGCGCGCTCGAGATGGACGACCCTCCTGCGGCCCCGAGCGAGGAGCGGCCCGAGGCGCCGCCGTTGCGGGCCGCGATCGAGCGGCACGCGCTGTGGGCCGCGCTGGGCGCCCTCGCGATCGCAGGCGCGCTCGTCTTCGTCGGGGTCCAGGTGGCTCCCGAGACGTTCTACGATCACTTCTGGTGGGAGGACATCTACGGCCCGCTCGTCGTCGACGCGCACCAGTGCCGCACCGCCGCGCAATGCCCCGGCCTCGGCGGGCCGCCCGGCGTCGTCGTGAAGGACGGCTACACCGTCACGAGCGAGCTCACGTACGGCGCGGTGCTCGCCGTCCTCCTCTATGGCATCTACGTCGGACTCTTCCGCCGCTTTGGCATCGTCGCGGACGGCTGGTTCGTGCTCGGCCTCCTCCCGTGGATCCTCCTCGGGCCCCTCGGGCGGGCGCTCGAGGACGCGAACGTGTTCTGCCAGGCCGGCACGGATTGCACGCCGGGCCCCTTCGCGTACGTGTTCATCAGCCCCGTCATCTACATCTTCATCGCGCTCTTCGTCATCGGCGCGCTCCTCGTGGGCGTATGGGTGCGCGAGCGCGCGCACGAGCGCCCCGCGAAGCTCACCGCCATCGTCGGAGCGCTCCTCGCCCTCGGCCTCACCATGTTCGCCGTCCTCGCATCGCAGCGCGGCGCCTGGTTCAGCGCCTTGCCTCCCTTGTGGTTCCTTGCCCTCGCTTGCGCCGGCGCGCTCGCCCTCTTCCACGTACGTGCGCGCGAGGGCCTCGCGAGCGTGAACCTCACGACGTTCGTGCTCGGCGTCCCGTTCGCCGCGGGATGCATCTGGCTCATCGCGCGCTGGCTCACGGGCGACGTCTGGTCCCGCGCGGCGTGGAACGGACGCTTCTTCCTCCTCGCCGGCGCATTCGTCCTCGCGATGGCGGCGCTCGTCGCCGCCCTCGTCTACGCGGGCGCGCGCTGGCTTGGGCGCAGCCGCCTCGCCGATCGCTGGGCCGCGGCGGGAGCGCGCGTGCCAGAGTCGACCGAGCGCGCGCTGGGCAAGTGGGGCGCGATCGCGCTCGGGATCGGCCTTCTCCTCGCGGGGATCCTCCCCAACCTCGCGCCGCTCGTGCAGCAGGTGCCCTACCGCGAGGGGCTCATCCCCGCGCTCATGCTGGGCGGGCTCGCGGCGCTCGTGGCGTTCGCCTTCGTGCATCTGGGGCGCGAGCGGTCGCGCGTCCCGGGCGCGCTCCTCGTCTTCGCGCTCGGCATCAACGTCGCGCTCGTCTTCGCGCACATGGTGGACGGCCTCGCGACGTGGGTCGCCCTCGCGGACCCCGTCGGGTTCGGCATCCCGCAGTACAGCGAGAAGCACCCGTTCAGCGAGTTCCTGCTGCGCTACTGGAACGGGTTCCTCTTCCCGTTCACGAAGCTCCTCATGGTGCTCGTCGTCGCGTGGATGCTGGATCGCGAGGCGAGGACGCCGCAGGGAGAGTCGTTCGACTCGCGCAACATGGTCGGGCTCGTGAAGATGGCGATCTTCGTGCTCGGCTTCGCGCCGGGCCTGCGGGATGTGCTGCGGCTCACGATGGGCGTCTGACGCCCAGGGCAGGGCAGGCCCCGCATCATCCCGGCGCCTTGCGCCTGGCGAGCCGCGCGAGGACGCTCCGCTTCTTCGCCGCGCGCCCCTCGCCGCTCGGCGCGGCTGCGACGGGTGCGCGGGGCTTGCGAAGCGCCGGGCGCGGCAGCCGGCCCGCGAAGATCGCGTAGGCGACGGTGCCCAGCGCGGCGACGAGCACGAGCGCAGGGATGCCGACGGGCACGCGACCCATCGCCGCGAACATCGCGCCCCCCGCCATGAGCCACCAGAGCGCGAACGCGAGCGCGCCGCACACGACGAGGAGCGCCGCTCCTGCGAGGAAGCTCGTGGCCGCCGCGCTGCGGATCTCGTCCGGGTCCGCGCCGCGGTTCGTGAGATCCGTGTGGAGCGTGCTCGGGCGCGAGGCGATCGCGTAGAACGCCACGACGATCGCCGGCGCGGCGACCATCACGTAGTCGAGGAGCTGCGGGCGCGTCGTCGCCGGGAAGCCGCTATCCTTCACGAGCTCGTCCCAGGGGATCGTCGTCCACCAGTAGCCGCCGATCGCGGAAACGAGGATCGCGCTCGCGACGAGCGCGCCCAGATAGCGTTTTCCGAAGAGGATCGGGAGGAACGCCACCGCGGCGGAGACGGCGAGGACCAGCGTCCCGACGGGGAAGTCGTTGCGCATGCGCAGCGTGAACGTGCTCTGGGAGAGGAGCGAGTACGCGCTCCCGAAGAGGAGCGCGCAGCACACGAGGCGCAGAAGATACGCGGACCACGGACGGCTCTTTTTCATGATCAGCTCACCTTGCCGCGGACGAGGACGCTTTCGAGGGGGACGCTTCCGGCGCGCCACGTCGCGACGGGCACGCGCACCGCCTGCGCGGCCGCGCGCGTCGCGATGCGCTCGTTCTCGAGCGCGCGACGCGCGAGCGCGAGGGGCGCGTCACCCTCGGCATCCGACGACGGCTCGACGTCGAGGATGAAGCCAGGCACGACCGTGCGACCCCACGCGTGGCCCAACGCGCCCATGCGCGTGATCGCGGCGCGCAGATCGGGATCGTCGCCCGCGACGCGCGTGACGAGGACGATGAGCGGCTTGAAGCGGTGCATAAGGCCCGCGTCCCGCTGCATGACCTCGACGAGCCCTGGCCCGTCCGCCGCGGTGAGGCGCGAGAGGAGATCGCGCGCCCGCAGGACGTGCGACTCGCCCGTGCCAAAGCGCAGCGGCGGCATGTCGCCCGAGCGCGCGGTGCTGAGGCCCACCTGGTAGCCGCGCCGCAGGTACAGCTCGACGAGCGAGAGGGCGGCGTCGGCCGCGTGCTCGCGCGCGTCCTCGAGGTTCGTGCCGACGGAGAGCTTCGCGTGCCCATCGACGATGATCCAGACGCACTTCTTCCCCTCGGACTCTGTCTCGTTCACAAGGGGCACCTCGCTTTCGCCGCTCCCGATGCGGCGCGCCGTGGCCTTCCAGTTGATGCGGCGCGGCGGGTCGCCAGGCACGTACTCACGAAGCTCGCGGAACTCGTTCGTCGCGAATCCGAGGCGCGCGATGTCGCCCTCGGGGAACGGACGCTTCGCTCGCGCGCGCAGGTCGCGCGGCAGCCGCGCGCGCCTCGGACGCGGCGCGACGTGGATCGTCACGGGCTCGCCCTGCACGAGGGCCGGCGTCTCGGCGAGGCCCATCGGATGCAGGAGCTTCACGCCCACCGGCGCGAGCGTCCACTCGCCTCGCTTGGGGGCGCGGACCTCGAAGCGCAGCGAGACCTCGCGGCGCCCCCAGAGGGGCGCGGTGAGGGCGTGGAAGTTGTTGCCCGAGACGAGCTCGAACTCCTCAGGCAGCTCCTGATGCACCTCGACGACGCCGGGGCCGCGCGGGAGCGTCACGTCCAGCGTGACGGCGATGCGTCCACCGCGGTCGATGCGCGTGGCGCTGAGCGTCCGATCGACCGTGGGCGCCTTCGCGAGGGCGGACGAGGCGACAAGGAGCAGGAGGAGCGCTCCCGCTCCGAAGAAGGGCCAGTTCCCGAACAGGAGACCCCCGATGGCGAAGACGACCCCGCCCGTGCGCAACGCTCGACCCGCGCGTGTCAGCATCTCGTGCACCTCACCCGGTGGCCTTGCCACCCGACTGCGAGAAGCGCGTGGGGACGGCGGTCTGCGAGAGCACCTGGTCCAGGACTTCGCGCACGCTCTTGCCCGAAAGGCTCGCTTCGAGGTCGAGGATCGTGCGGTGCGCGAGCGCGTCGCCGACGAACGCCTTCACGTCGTCCGGCGTCACGTAGTCGCGACCCTGCACGAGGGCGTACGCGCGGGAGACGCGCAGGAGCGCGAGCGAGCCGCGCGGGCTCGGGCCCACGCGCACGTCGGGGTGCTCGCGGATGGCGCGCACGATGCGCGCGATGTAGCGGAGCACCTCGCGATCGATGTAGATGTCGTTCTCGGCGGTCTTCTGCATCTGCTGGAACTCGGCGAGCGTGACGGCGGGGGCGAGGTCGCTCGTGGGATCGTCCCGCTTCCACGAGACGCGGCGCTCCAGGATCTCGACCTCGGCATCGAGGTCGTTCGGATAGCCGGTGCTCATGCGCAGGAGGAAGCGGTCGAGCTGCGCTTCGGGGAGCGGGTACGTTCCCTCCTGCTCGATGGGGTTCTGGGTCGCGAGCACGAAGAAGGGCGCCTTCAGCGGCATCGTCTCGCCTTCGATCGTGACCTGGCGCTCCTCCATCGCTTCGAGGAGGGCGCTCTGCGTCTTGGGGGGCGCGCGGTTGATCTCGTCCGCAAGGAGGACGTGCGTGAACACGGGGCCCTTGTGGAGCTCGAAGGTGCGGTTGCTCTGGTTCCAGACCTTGGTGCCGAGGATGTCGGCGGGCAGGATGTCGGGCGTGAACTGGACGCGCTTCGCGTCGCAGCCGACGGCCGCCGCGAACGCCTTCACGAGGAGCGTCTTTCCGAGGCCGGGGTTGTCTTCGAAGAGCACGTGGCCATTCGAGAGGGCGGCGGCGAGGAGCTTCTCCGTCAGCGCGCGGTTCCCGACGAAGACGCTCTCGACGCGGTCGAGGATCTCATTCGCCTTCTGGTGGGTTGGCTGCATTTTGTCAGACTCCTTGGTTCAGATGCTTGTTGAGGAACGATCCGCGCTTCTTGCGGGAGCTCGTGAGGGTCATGTCCTTGGCGAGGCGGGCGGCGAGCGCCTGCTGCTCGCCCTCGTCGGTCGTCGCAGCGCGCGCCACGACCCGGGCAGCTTCATCGGACGCCTCGCCCGTCTCGATCCAGCGCTCGAGCACGGCGACGGCGGGCGTGAGGGCGGGATCCGGAAGCGGCCGCACGATCTGCTCGTGGCGGCGCCAGCGCGGGGCGGGCTCGGGCTTGCGGCGCGCGAGAGATGCCCAGAGGAACGCCGCGACGAGCGCCGCGCCTGCGGGGAACTCGAGGATCCCGAGGTGCCGGACGCGCGACGCGAGGGATGGGCGCATGACGACGTACGCGATCGCGAGCGCGCCCATCGCGAACACGGGGAGGAGCCTAAGCGCGCGGCGCAGGGGCGCTCACCTCCGCGTGGGCGGCGTCGAGATGGAGGCGCTCGGCCGCGAGGTACGCGCTGAACTCGGCGCGGCCTGCGGTGCGCGGGCTGTAGTCCGCCTCCTCGAAGACGTGGACGAGGCGGCGCGCGACGGCCGAGTCGAGCGTCGGCGCGCGCTCGTGGAGCCAGCGCTCGAACTCGCGCGGGCTGACGCTCTCGGTCGCGCCTGCGCTCGCGCGCAGTCGGAGGTAGCGCCGCTCGATCTCCTGCGCGTAGCGGACGACGTGGAGCGTCGCGGTGCGGCGGGAGACGACGCGGCCCTTGGCGTCGACGATCTCCGCGCGGATGGGAAGGACGCCAAGCTTATCGGGAACGATCCGCACATGGGCACGGAGGTCGGCGTCGATCGGTCGCTCCTGCGTCTGACGCGCCGTCCCCATGCGGAGGCGGTGGCCGTCGGGCAAGGGCTGCTCCAGGAAGGCCGTCGCGACGACGGCCTCGCCGATGCCAGTGAAGCCCGAAGCGTCGTCGGCCGGCTCGGTGAAGGTGAGCGTGAGCGGTGGCCCGTTGCGGATGACGGGCGCGTATGTCTGGCGCAGGCTGCGGACCGTCTGCCACGCGGCGAGCGCGACGAGAAGCGCGGCGGGCCAGACCCACCAGGGGACCGCGGCGAGCCACGGCGGGATGAACGCGAGGTAGCCGCACACGAGGAGGGGCCGCTCCGCCGTCGAGGGGCGCACGTGGGCGCTGCCGTTGAAGCTCGCCTGGATCGCGCTGTGGCCGCACCCGGCGCTGCCGGCGAAGACAGCGGTGCCATTGTCGTCGGTGCCGTTCTGCAGCCAGCCCGCGGGCGTCGCGAAGCCGACGAGGCCGACGTAGGGGCGCCCCGTCTCGTCGGTGAGGCGCGCGGTGCCGTGGAAGCCGCGCGCGAAGAGGCCGTCGTTGGCCGCGTCGAGCGTGAGCGTCGTAGGCACGTCGATGGAGAGGCCGTAGGAGTACGTCTCCTCCATGCCGCCGCCCGTGATGGTGAGCGTCCCTTCGCCGGGGCGTTGCGTGGGGGGGACGACGAGGTCGAGCGAGAAGGAGCCGTCCGTCTCGAGGGGAACGACGAGCGTCGCGTTCGCCGCGCACGTGGGGCAGGTGGCGACCTTCGTGCCCTCGAAGAGCAGCGTGACCTGTGGCGCCTTCGCCTCCTCGGCGACGTAGACGTGGCCCGAGAGCTCGAAGGGCGTCGAGCGGAGGATGGAGAGCGTCTTCCCGACGCCGTCCAGCTCGAAGTACTCCTTCTGGATCTCGAACGAGGTCTCGTTGTGGGAGCGCTTGTAGTGCCCGCCGCCCTCGAAGGCCGCCGCGACCTGCAGCGCGCCCGGCTTCGGCGGCGCGTACGTGAACGAGAATCGGCCGGCGGAGTTCGTCCTCACCATCTCCGTCTGGCCGGCGTACGTGAGGGTGACGTTCTGGTCGGCGACGGCGGCGCCCTCGGAATCGAGGAGCTTCCCGGTGAACTGCGTCTCGCGGCCCACGACGGGGTGGTCCGGGTCGCTCCACTCGATCGTCGTGTTGGCGAAGATGTCCGTCTCGGGATCGCTCCAGGCCGCGTGGTAGACCTTGCAGTCCACCTTGCGCTCCTTCGCGTAGCTCACGATGTGGTAGTGCTCCGCGGGCATGTCCCGCGGGACCTTGACGTTCATCCACCAGTTGCCATCGGGGCCCGTCCTCGTCGTCCCAAGCGAAGGCCCGGGCTCCTCCTTCGTCGCGTTCAGGAAGACTTCCACGTCGATGTCCGCGACGCCGGCGCGGCCATCCTCCTCGCTCTGGGCTACCCCACGAAGAGTGAACGCCTTGTCCTTCGAGATGGTCGAAGGCCAGATCGTGACCTCGGTGTAGAGGTGGCGATCCTCGTGCCCGCAGTCGATGTTCGGAGGCAGCGGATCATCGCGCCATTTCCAGATCTGCCACGGAAGGTCCCGGTCGATGTGGAGGGCGGTGACCCGCTGGTGCACGCTCGCCACGGTGGGCGCCATGAGGAACGCGGCGAGACACAGCGTCACGAAGGCGAGGATGGGCCGCAGCAAGCGGACCCGCCCTTCGCGTGAGGCATGAAACCCTTTCAGGAGCGGAGCACGAAGGGTTCCTCCGCCCCCTCACCCGCGCGGCAGGTCCTTGGCCCCGATGAAGGCGCCCGGCGTCTGGTACGAAAGGTGGAGCGGGTTCGCCGTCTTGCTCTCGCGCACCGCGACCTGCTCGACGAGGTCGCTCGCCACGTGGTCCAGGAAGACGCGGCGACCGACGCGCGAGTAATCCGTGTCCGTGATGAAGTAGACGAACTGGCACTGCGTGAGCGCGTTCACGATCTCCGCCCCGACGGCGGCCCTCGCTCGCAGGAGCACAGCCTCGCTCGCGTCCGCCATCGAGGTGACGGGCAGCCGCAGCGCGAGCGCCTTGTGGTTCTGGTTCACGGCGCTCGTCTGGAGCGACCAGCCGTACTCGCGGTTGAGCTTGGAGCGCAGCGCAGGCGCCGCCTCTTTGTCCTCGCGCATCTGCTCGCGGATGTGGTCGCGCAGGCGCAGCGGCTCCATGCGCACGGTCTTCTCGTCGCCGATGAGGAGCACGTCCTTCGCGTCCTTCACGTCATCGAGGGTCGCATAGAAGGCGACCGTGCCCAGCTCGTAGTTGTAGTCGGGTTTTGCGCGAGGCACGCGGGCCAGGATCGTCTTGTGGCCAAGCTGCGTGACCACGCGAACACCGTATTCTCGCGGCAGCTCGGTGCGCGCCGCCGCCAGCGTGGCCGCGTCCACAGGCGGAGCGTTGTCGACTAGGAAAGGCATCGGTACATCCCTTGCCTCGTACTGCGACGACGCCATTCTTAACCATGACGAAGTGCATCTGCGCGGAAACGAGGCGCGGGATGCTCCGGCAGCGGACTCGACGAGGCGGCCCGCGGTCCCGGAGATCATCAGGAGAAACCTGTCATCAGAAACAATTCGCCCCTGGCAACGGTCGTTCGGGCCAGGGGGTAAAGCCAAAAGGGCGGCTCAGCGGCCCGGGGTGCTCGTGCTCGTGCTCGTGCTCACGCCGGTGATCGTGGGCGGGAGCACCTGGGGGATGAGCTTGTACGTGACGAGGCCGACCTTGCGCCACTGGTCGAACGCCGCGTCGCGGGCGTTCAGGAAGAAGTCGCGCACGTCGCCGCGCACCGCCACGAGCGCGCCCGCCTGCATGCCCGCGATGACGGCCTGCATGCTGTAGACGGTGTCGAGCAGGATCTCCTCGGTCGTGAAGAACGTCTGCACGTTGTTGCGCGGCATGTTCTGCACGCGCGTGTTCACGTCCACGTTGTAGAACGGGATCTGCGCCTTCCCGAGGATGCGCGTGGGCTTCTCGAGGTTCGGCTTCACGAACTCGTCGCGCAGCTCCGTCAGGATCCCCCGGACCTCGGGGTTCTGCGTCTGCGTGAGGAAGAACTCGATCTTCACGAGCCCGAGCTGCAGGTTGTAGAACGACTGCTGGAGCGCGGTCACCTCGGCAGTGTTCATGCGCGTGTCGTCGTTCGTGAGCTTCTCGATCGTTCCCTGGATCTTGTCCATGATGGTCAAACGGCGCATCCTCCTGTGGGAGCAGCCTCCCATGCGCATGCGATGCATCATGCCTTCGCCTACGCGCGCGCGTCCCGCGGGCAGGCGAGCGGACCGTTTCGAGCGCTGTCCCACAACAGGCTGGAGAGCGTGCGGCGAAGGGGGCGCGATGCACGTGCTCAGGATGCTGCGCCGCACGGCGCTCCTCGTCGCGATCGTCGCGCTCGTCGCCGGCTGCGCCGCCCCGCAGGAGAACGGTCCGACCGACCTCAATGAGGACGCGGACCACAACGGGATCGCGGACACGGACGAGCGCAACATGACGAATGCGACCGGCGGCGGCTCGAACGCGACGTCCGGAGTCACGCCCGGCGACAACGTGGGACCGTAGGTACGCCGCGCCACGTGTTCGGCGACATCCGCGACCGCAGTCGCGGATAAGCCGAACACCACTCACACATGTGTTCGGCGACATCCGCGACCGCAGTCGCGGATAAGCCGAACACCACTCACACATGTGTTCGGCGACATCCGCGACCGCAGTCGCGGATAAGCCGAACACCACTCACACATGTGTCCGGCGACATCCGCGACCGC
>DATLCC010000007.1:0-11911 GCA_035526585.1 Thermoplasmatota archaeon
TCGCGGGGTTGCAAGGGGGGCGAAGCACCCCTTGCCACGAAGTCGCACGACGCGACGGAGGCGTGACGGGGTGGCGCGCGTCAGCGCGCCGGGGCCCCCGTCGAGCCGTAGGAGCGGCGTGCGACGGAGTGCGTTGAAAAACTCACATGAACGACTTGCCGCAACCGCACGAGCTCGTGCTGTTGGGGTTGTCGAGCACGAAGCCGGCGCCCTGGAGCGACTCGACGAAGTCGAGCTTCGCGCCGTGCACGAGCGGCTCGACGTCCTCGTTGATGAAGACCTTGATGCCCTCGGACTCGACGGTGATGTCGTCGGCCGCGGCCGCTTCCGCGAAGTCGAGGCCGTAGGTGTAGCCGGCGCAGCCGCCGGGCATGACGGTGACGCGGAGAGCGTGCCCCTCGCGGCCCTCGTTCTTCATGATGGTCTTGACCATCTCGGCCGCCTTGGGGGTCAGCACGAACGCGGGGGACTCGGTGAGCGTCGTCATAAGCTCTCTAAGTCCGAGGTAGAGCCTATTGGTTAAAAAGCTGACGCAAGAAGGGGGTCCTGCGGGTTTACCCCCCCGCGTCGTTCGCAGGCCGTGCTTCTCGACATCTCGCAGCCCGTGACCGCGCAGAACGCGGTGTTTCCGGGGGACGTCCCATTCAGCTGCGGCTGGACGGCCACGAAACAGGACGGCTCCTCGGTGAACCTGGGCTGGCAGAAGGGCACGCCCCACGTCGGCACGCATGTCGATGCGCCCTACCACTACGACGCGGGCGGCGCGCGCGTCGGCGGCCTGGACCTCGCGGCCTTCGTCGGGCGCGCGGTGGTCGTCGACGCCGTCGGCCGCGCCAGCATCGACGTCGACGCCTTCCGCGGGCTCGACCTCGCCGCCGCGCCGCGCGTGCTGCTGAAGACCGCGCGCAGGAGCGACCCGCACGCGTTCCGGACAGACTTCCCGGTGCTCACCATGGATGCGGTCGCCCACATGCGCGCGGCCGGCGTGCGCCTCGTGGGCATCGACGCGCCAAGCTTCGACGCGGTCGACTCGAAGACGCTCGACGTGCACCACGCGCTCGGGCGCGCGGGGATCGCGAACGTCGAGAACCTCGTGCTCGACCGAACGGATGCAGGAACGTACGAGTTCCTCGGCGCGCCGGTCGCGTGGGTCGAGATGGACGCGGCGCCTCTGCGCGCGCTGCTGCGGCGCTGAGCCCGACCGATACGGTCTGGACAGAATGATAGCGGGATAGCATCTGCGCGACGCGAGATGGAGTCACGGCAAAAGGGATACCTTCTGAGGCCCGATATGTAGACGGGAACCAGATGGAAAGCCACGCGAAGTGGATCACGTACACGTGTACGTGTGGATTCAGGCTCGATCACGTCCCGAGCGACGTCGTCGACGACCTGCCGCGATGCCTCGGATGCGGGCGCAGCTTGCGACCCGCGGCCTCGGTTCGGGTGAACCGCGTCACGCGCGTGCGTGGGCTGCGCTGAACCGGCAAAGGTCCGCAGCGGCCCCCTGCCCCGGAAGCCCTCGTGGAAACGACACCACGTTGAAATACGCCATCTGGCAGAGCATGGGGCGAGCAGGGCTCGTGAGGACGTTCACATGACTCAAGCCTCCCCCCTCCCCTGATCTCCTCCCCTGCTCGCGGGGCCTTCGTGGTCTCGTGCGCCCGCACCTCCGCGCCGGCCCTCTGCCGCGCGGGGGGTCGGGCGCGAACAACTTTTAACTAGGATGACCCCGGTCGCAGCCTGCCCTCTGTGGGGGTAGCCTAGCCTGGTAAGGCGTAGGATTGCTAATCCTATGCTGATTCAGCTCGGGGGTTCAAATCCCCCCTCCCACGCTTTCCTCCCCGAGCGAGAGCGAGGGGAGAAAGCGGGGGAGGGGGATTTGAACGCAGTTCCGCAGCTTGCTGCGGCGCGGACGCGAGGGCCGCGGAGCGGTCGGATACGCTCGCCCGAGGATCCCTGAAACGGCGCGGGTCGCTTCGCGCGCATGGGACCCCGCATGCGCATCACGCCCCTTGTCAGCCTCGCCGTCGTCCTCCTTGTCGCCGCGCCCGCGTTCGCCGGGCCCGTGAACCCCGTGTTCAACGGCGACTTCGAGGTCGCCGCGCCCCTCGGCGCCGCTGCGCTGCGCGACACGCCGCTGGATGGCGAGGGCCTCGGCATCGGCCACCAGGCCCTCGGCTGTACGCACACCGCGAACCTCGTCTTCTCGTCCGACTGCCACGGCGCGCCCACGGACGCAGCCTCGGACGCGGGCGCGATCGCCTCGGACCCGGGAAGCGAGCTCGCCGCCTGGACCGCGCCCGGGGCGCAGGAGGGCGATCTCGCGGTCGTCGCGCCCGCGAAGCAGAACCTCTGGTACGCGGCCAACTGGCAGCAGTTCCCCGAGCGCAGCATCGCCTTCGGCGACGCGGACGGGGATGGCGATCGCGAGGCGACGATCCTCGCCGGGAACCAGATGCTCTACCAGACCTTCGCCGTGACGAGCACGCACAGCGCCATCCCTGCGGGGCTCGTGCGCGCCGTCACGCTGTCGCTCGAGAAGGGCGCGCCGGCCGGCTCGCTCTCGCTCGTCCTCGACAGCTTCCCGGTCGAGAGCCAGGCGGACTGGCCGCAGGCGTTCTACAACTACCAGCTCACCGTCCCGGCGAGCGCGTGGAGCGTGGCGGGGGACGTCGTCACCATCGATCCGCTGGCCGGCTCGCTTTCGGGCCCCGCGGCGGGCGGCTGGCTCGTCGAGGATGCGGACGAGCACCCCACCGCACAGCAGTGGGCGGCCGCGGACGCGCAGGAGCGCCGGGCGCTCCTCATGCAGTTCCGCGTGATCCAGTTCACGTTCTGGGGCCTCGCATCCGGCACCCAGGTCGACGACGTCGCGTTCGACGTGCGGGCGTAGTGGAGCCGGACCGTCGTGCTCACCGGCGCTCCACCGGAAGCCACCGACGAGCGTTGAAGGCCCTGGGGTCTCTCGCTCGTCCATGCTCCCCGCCCAGTCGGTGAACCCCTTCTGGTCGGTGGTGGACGCCGAGACGGGGAAACCCCTGGCGCCGCGGGCCTACAGCACCGGCCTGACGCAGGACGAGGCCGTGAAGGCGATCCTTGCCCCTTTCCGCGCCGCGCGCCGCGCGGGGCGCGAGCAGGACGTCTTCTTCATCGCGGGCACGGGCAGCGGGAAGTCGCTCGTCGCGTTGAACGTCGCCGCGCGCGTCGGCGGCCGCGCCATCGTGTCCGCGCCCACGGTGAATCTGCAGGACCAGTACGAGGACGCGGCGCTATCGAAACGCGTGCTCAAGCCCAACGGAAAGCCCGTCTCGGTCGCGAGCGTCAAGGGGCGCCGGCGGTACGCGTGCCCGTTCGAGGGCGGCACCGCGGCGGATCCGCACGTCTGCCAGCGCGGCGGGAAGAACAAGGACCGCGCGTGGCGCAAGGCCGCGACGTGCCCGCACTGGGCGCCCACGATGACGCGGCCCGGGTTCGAGGCGCTGGTGAACGGGCGCGAGGACATCCTTCGCACGGAGTCCATCGACCCGAAGGCCGCGGAGTTCCTCAACCATCTGGACGAGAACGCAGTCTCGTTCCATGGCATCAACGGCGAGGAGTACGTGCACGTCGGGCGGCGCGGCTGCGGCTACTTCGACGCGCACGCGGCCTTCGCGGATCCAGGCGCGTCCCCCTGGACGCGCCTTCCCGCCGACGTTCCTGATGGAAGCGTCGGCGGCGCGGACGTCGTCGTGCTCTCGAACGCGAAGTGGCAGGTGGAGACGGAGCTTGGCCGCAAGCCCAGGGTCGAGCTCGAAGTGTTCGACGAGGCGGACGGATTCCTCGACGAGCTCTTCGACGAGCAGCGCGTCACCTCGGAAGGCGTTTGGCAACTTCTCGAACGGATCTCCTTCGCGGCGAAGGTGCTCTCGCTCCCCGAGGAAGCGCTGCGCGACCCGGAGGAGATGAAGCGCCGCGATCCCGACCCCGAGCGGCTTCCGGATCCGCAGGGCTATCTTGCGCTGCAGTCGCTCGGGCGGCGCCTGCGCACCTTCGAGAAGCCCGAGGACTTCAACGACGAGAAGACATGGCGCGCGCTCGAGGCCGTGCCCAGGATGCTCTCGGGCTGGCCGAAGCTCGCGCTCGATCGGCTGCGCCACGAGTTCGCCATGCACCCGTGGGCCTCCGTGTACGTCGAGCAGCTCCTCGTGGGGGGCAGCATCCAGGACGACGACGAGAACATCGTCGCGAAGATCAAGGGGTTCGTCGAGTCGAAGGACTCGCTCCTCCTCGCGTACGACGCGACGGGCGTCTACTTCACGTACAGCAACCTCGCGGCGCCGTTGCGGCGGCTCGCGGAACGCAGCGCGCCCCTGCGCCTGTGGATGAGCGCGACGTTCCCGAGCGAGCAGATCCTCCGCCGCGTGTACGGCTTCCGCGATCCCGTCATCGTGCAGGGCGAGCCGCGCTTCCAGGGAACGCTGCGCGTGATGGCGACGAAGCCTCCGAAGATCACGCACACGACGTGGCAGGAGAAGGGGACGCGGCAGGCGTTCGTCGAGGCGCTGCACGACGTCTTCCGCCGCATCCCCGCCGACGAGCAGGCGATCGTCCTTGTGCATGGGAAGCAGCGCCTCCTCGATGTCGCGGAGCTCTCGCCCATCGCGCGCTGGCTCGCGGGCGAGCTGGAGGATGATGGCGATCGTCACGAAGCGCGGTTGGACGCGTTCTTCCGCGGGGAGCGAAAAGTGCTCGCGTCGACGCGCATCGCGCGCGGCGTCGACTTCGCGGGCGATAAGGCGCGCCACGTCGTCGTGATCAAGGATCCGCTGCCGAACCTGCGCTCGCGCCGTTTCCAGATCCTCGAGAAGAAGTGGGGATCCGAGCTCCTGTTCACCTACGCGGACGACATCGCGTCGCGGACGCTCGCGCAGATGGTCGGGCGCGGCCTGCGCCACGAGGAGGACTGGGTGAAGCTCTGGATGCTCGACTCGCAGGTCGGCGCACGCCTCGCGCGCATCACGGCGCAGAAGGCGCAGGTGGTCGAGGAGGCGCCGCCGCGCGCGTCGCGCTCGCTGGACGAGGTGGTCCGGGCGCTGCCGCCGCATCCGCCGCGGCCGGTGCCTCCTGCCCCGAAGGCGAAGAAGGCGGCCCGCTCGAAGAAGAAAGGCTCTGCGAGCTGATCCATGTTCGGCGGTCGAACCCGACCGAAGCCGAAGGCCATGCCACTCAACCGCGCGTGAGCTTGTAGGCGAGGCTCGTCTTCAGCGCCTCTTCCACGTACTTCCCCTTCAGCGCGCCCACGGTCTCGGGGAGTTCCATCCTCTTCGCGCGCTTCGCCGCTCCCTGCGGCTCCTCGACGAGCATCGCGCGGAAGATCAGGGTCAGGACGCCCGGCGCGCTCACCATGTCGAGAAGCTCCAGCTTCGGCTGCCTCGTCCCCGTCCAGTCGAGCACGATGCGCCGCGCGGCGTCGCCGGGCGCCTCGCCATCGCGCAGCTCCCCGTGCGGGAACGTGAGGCCGTTCCTGTCCCAGAGGACGTACTCGGCGCCCACCATCGTCACGCAGTCGAGGACGACCTTCGTCACGGCGCGCTTAGCGGCGCCGCATGGGATGACCTTTTTCTACCAGACCCGCCTCGCGCACCCATGGCCGGCTTCGACGCGCTCGGTGTCCCAGCACGCATCCTCGAAGCCCTCGCCAAGATGGGCTACGCGGAGCCCACGCCCGTGCAGGAGAAGGGGATCCCGCCGCTCCTCGTGGGGAGCGACGTCACGCTCGAAGCGCAGACCGGCAGCGGAAAGACCGCCGCGTTCGGCGTCCCCGCGGTCGTCGTGGGCTCGCGGGGCCCGGGCCTGCGCGTGGTCATCCTCGTCCCCACGCGTGAGCTCGCGCGCCAGGTCGCGGAGGAGGTGCGCGCGCTGGGCACGGGCTCCCCTTTCCGCGCCGTCGCCGTCACGGGCGGCGTCCAGGCCGAGCAGGAGGAGCGCACGCTCGCGGGCGACGTGCGTTGCGTCGTCGCGACGCCCGGGCGCCTGCTCCATCTGCTCGAAGCCAGGAAGCTCAAGATGGACCGCGTGGAGCTCGTCGTCCTCGACGAGGCCGACCGCATGCTCGACATGGGCTTCCGTGACGACATCGAGAAGATCCTCGTCGCGACCGCGCACCGCAAGCAGACGGCGCTCGTGAGCGCGACGCTGCCGCGCGACGTCCTGGAGCTCGGGCGCGCGCACCTCAAGAAGCCCGAGGACGTGCGCGCCGGCCCGCGCGCGCTGCCGCAGACGCTCACGCATCACAGGCTGAACGCGTTCAAGGGCAAGAAGGAGAACGCGCTCCTCGCGCTCCTCAAGAAGGAGGATCCGCAGCGCGCGATCGTCTTCATGCGGACGCGCGACTGGGCGACGCGCATCGCGAAGCTCCTCAAGGCGGCCGGCTTCGCGGCCGACGCGCTCCAAGGCGACATGTCGCACGACCAGCGCCGCCACGTCTTCGACCTCTTCGCCAACGGCACGACGAAGATCCTCGTCGCGACCGACATCGCGAGCCGCGGCCTCGACGTGCCCGAGATGGAGCTCGTCGTGAACTTCGACCTCCCCGACGAGCCGGGAGCGTACACGCACCGCGCCGGCCGCGCCGCGCGCCTCGGCCGCGCCGGCCGCGTCGTGAACATCGTGCTCCCGAGCGAGAAGGACGAGCGCCTGATCCTCGAGCGCGAGAGCGGCGGCGCGTGGGAGCCGTACAAGATCGATCCCAAGCTCATCGAGGCGACGGAAGTCCCCGACCCCAAGCACGTCAAGAAGAGCCGCAAGGTCGTGAAGCCCACCGGCGCGCCGCCTGCCCCCGCCCGCAAGGGCGCGCCGGCCGGCGTGCGGGTCCGCACGGAGCCGCGCGCGCCCAAGCCGCAGCGCGAGGCCGAGAAGGCGCGCCTGCAGCCGAAGCCCGCGCGCCCGGCGCGCGAGGACGTGCCGGCGAGCCGCAAGGGGCGCGCGAAGGGGCGGCGCTAAGCGAGGGGACCGTTCTCGTTCTAAGGGAAAAGCGTCGGTCCCTCCTCCCTGGACCGAGAACGACCCTGCGGGGCGTCGGAACGACGCCCCTGCGCCGTTCCCGCTCGCCTGCTCGCCGGTTTACGCCTTCGCCTTCGGGTCCTTTTCCCAAAGTACGATTCCCATGACACTCTTCGCCATGCTACCGTTGGTCGCTCGCTCGGCACCGCACCGGGCGATCGGGAGACGAGAGGCTGTCAAGCATGATGATCGATGAGTTCCAGGAGCGGCGCAAGCCCACCGCGATGGCGGACGACAAGGAGATCAAGGTCCGCATCCCGCTCGATTACCACATCAAGCTCCACACCGTGAAGGTCGTGAGCGGCGTGCCCATCTCGGACACGGTGAAGGACGCGTTGGAGGCGTACTTCGCCGAGGTCAGCGAGAAAGAGAAGCCGACCGAGTGAGGCCGACGCCCCCCACGTGGGCAACGCCCCGGCCCGACGTTCCACTGGAAGCCCACGTGCCAAACGCTTATATGGGGGTCCCGCCTTCGGCGCGCTACACCCTGAGTAGTCCAGACCAGACGCGAGGGGCAATCCGCCCCAAAAAGGGAAGAAGCGCGCCTCCGGGCGCGCAGGTGCCCGGCACCGTTTCCTCCCTGGCGGAACCCCGCGCTCGACGGTCCTCGGCATCGCTCGCGATGCCGGAGTGTCTGTCGAAGGAGACGTCACGGTTGGATGAAGTCGGGCGCTCCGGCGCCCGATGCTGATATCAGACGCCAACAGGTCGCTCCGAGCGCATCTCGGATCGGGCTGGAGACGGGCTGCTCAAGGCAGAAGTGAGCACCATGGGCCAGCCCCACCGTCCCAAGAAGGGTTCAAAGGGTTTCTCGCCGCGCATCCGCGCGGACAAGCAGACCCCCCGCCTCACCTCGTGGCCTGTCGGCGGAGACGCGCCGAAGATCCAGGGCTTCGCAGGATACAAGGCGGGCATGACGCACGTCGTCATGACCGATTACCGTCCGCACTCCGACACGACCGGCCAGGAGGTCACCGTGCCGGTCACCGTCGTCGAGGTCCCTCCGATGAAGATCGCGGCCGTCCGCTACTACCGCGAGACGCCGTACGGCCTGAAGACGCTCGGCGAGCAGTGGGCCACCGGCACGGACGCGCGCCTCAACCTGCGCACGCCCGTCCCGAAGGCGCCCAAGGCGTTCGAGCCTGAGGCCGGCAAGGTCGACGACGTGCGCTTCCTCGCGTACACGCAGCCCAAGCTCGTGTCGGGCCCGTCGAAGAAGACGCCCGAAGTGATGGAGCTGCGCATCGGCGGCGGCGACATCGCGGCGCGCATCGCCTTCGCGAAGGAGAAGCTCGGCAAGGAGATCACGATCGCGGACTTCACGACGAACGGCCAGATGATCGACGTCGCGGCCGTCACGAAGGGCCACGGCGTCAAGGGCTCCGTTCCCCGCTGGGGCGTCAAGCTCCAGGGGCACAAGGACAGCAAGAACCGCCGCGACGCCTCGCCGCTGGGCCCCTTCCAGCCGCGCTTCATCCGCGGCATGAAGGTCCCGATGCCCGGCCAGATGGGCTATCACAACCGCACCGAGTACAACAAGCGCGTGCTCAAGATCGGCACCGAAGGCGCCGAGATCACGCCCGCGGGCGGCTTCATGAACTACGGCCTTGTGCGCAACAGCTACGTGATCCTGCACGGCAGCATCCCCGGCCCCGCCAAGCGCCTCGTCCGTCTGCGAGACGCGACGCGCTACCTCCGCGGCATCGAGATCGCGGAGCCGCAGCTCGCCTACATCAGCACGGCGTCCAAGCAGGGACGGTGATATCAGTGAAGGTCAACGTCTACAGCAAGGAAGGCAACGCGTCCGGCGAAGTCGAGCTCCCCGCGGTCTTCGCGACGGAGTTCCGGCCCGACGTCATCCGCAAGACCGTGAACGCCGCGCAGGCGAACCGCCGCCAGCCCTACGGCTCCTACAAGCTCGCGGGCCACGGCCCCCACGCCTCGGTCCGCTCGGGCCAGGGCATCGCGCGTATCCCGCGCGAGACGCAGGGCGGCCAGGCCACGTTCGTGCCGCCGGCCGTCGGCGGCCGCCGCGCGCACCCTCCCAAGGTCGAGAAGGTCTGGGCCGAGAAGGCGAACCGCAAGGAACGCCAGCTCGCGCGCGCCTCCGCGCTCGCGGCCACCGCGAGCGAGGACGCGGTCCGAACGCGCGGTCACAAGTTCAAGGAAGGCCTCACGCTCCCCGTCGTCGTCGACGACGCGGTCGAAGGCCTCGAGAAGACGAAGGAGCTCTACGACGCCCTCGAAGCGATCGGCGTCGGCGACGACCTCGTCCGCGCGGACGAAGGCAAGCACCAGCGCCCCGGCATCGGCAAGCTCCGCGGCCGCCGCTACAAGACGCCCAAGTCGATCCTCTTCGTCGTCTCCGGTCTGGAAGCGCCCGTCCTCACGGCCGCGCGCAACATCACCGGCGTCGACGTCGCCACGCCCGAGATGCTGAGCACCGAGCTCTGCGCCCCCGGCGGCGACCCGGGTCGCCTCGTCGTCTTCACGAAGAGCGCCCTGGCCCGCCTGGAGGAGATGTGACCATGTCCGAAGGCAGCGCCTACGACGTCATCATCCACCCTTTCGTCACGGAAAAGACGATGGCCGCGATGGAACGCGAGAACAAGCTCGAGTTCCTCGTGCGCCGCGACGCCTCGAAGCCTGCGATCCGCAAGGCCATCGAGGTCCTCTTTGACGCGAAGGTCGACTCTGTGAACATCAAGATCGGTCGCGACGGCCAGAAGCACGCCATCGTCAAGTTCGGCGAGGGCACGAAGGCTGAGGACGTCGGGACCCGTATCGGAATCTTCTGAGGTGAAGCAATGGGCAAGCGACTGATCTCTCAGCGCCGTGGAAAGGCGTCGCCGGTGCACCAGAGCCCCGGCCACCGCCACCTCGGTCCCGCAAAGCACCCCAAGGTCCCGAGTGGAACGACCGGAACCGTGACTGATATCATTCACGCTCCTGGCCGCTCCGCTCCCATGGCCGAGGTGGAATTCAACGACGGCAAGACGACCCTCGTCATCGCCGCGGAAGGCACGCACATCGGCCAGACGATCTCGTTCACCACGAGCGATCTCAAGGCCGGCAACCTGGCGTACCTCCACGCGATCCCCGAAGGTACTCCTGTCTACAACATCGAAGGGCAGCCGGGCGATGGCGGCAAGTACGTCCGCGCCGCGGGCACGGCGGCGTTCATCGTCTCGCGCGAGCAGGACCAGGTCACCGTGCGCATGCCCTCCGGCCAGTTCAAGAAGTTCCACCCGTCGTGCCGCGCCACGATCGGTGTGACGGCTGGCGGCGGCCGCGGCGACAAGCCGCTGGCCAAGGCCGGCAAGGTGCACCACAAGTACCGCTCGACGGGCGCTCTGTTCCCCCGTGTTCGTGGCGTCGCCAAGAACCCGGTCGACCACCCGCACGGTGGCGGAAACGCGCACCGCAAGGAAGGCAAGCCGACCACCCTCAAGCGTGGCACGCCCCCCGGCCGCAACGTCGGCCACATCGCGGCGCGCCGCACCGGCATCAGGAAGGGGTGATAGCACATGGCAGACAACCCTACTCCCCCCAAGACGCCCCCGGCGCGTCAGACCCGTCGCGCCCGCAAGAAGAAACTGTCCGTCGAGACGCGCCGCACGAAGGAGGCCGTCTACCGCGGGCTCACGATCGAGGAGCTCAACGGCATGCCGTGGGACCAGCAGCTGGAGCTGCTGCCCGCCCGCGCGCGCCGCTTCTTCTCGCGCGAGTTCGACCACGACACGCAGGTGTTCTGGGCGAAGGTGAAGGCCGCGGGCGAGGGCGACGAGCTCCGCACGCACCTTCGCGACTTCCCCGTCACCCCGCAGTTCGTGGGCAAGCTCGTCCACATCCACAACGGGAAGGAATTCCAGAAGATCGGCATCTCGACCGACATGATCGGCCACAAGCTGGGCGAGTTCGCGCCCACGCGCAAGCCCGTCAAGCACACCGGCCCCGGCGTCGGTGCCACGCGCTCGTCGAAGTTCATGCCGCTGAAGTGAGGTGAAAAACACATGGCGATCGGTTACGCGGCACAGAACGTCGATGCAGAAAAGACGTCGAAGGCGGCCGGCCGGGACATCCCGGTCAAGCCGAAGTTCGGCGTGAACGTGTGCAAGGCCATCAAGGGCAAGAGCGTCAAGCAGGCGCGCACCTTCCTCGAGGAGGTCGTCGCTCTCAAGACGCCCGTGCCGTTCAAGGTGCACAAGCGCCAGGTCAAGCACAGGCGCGGCAAGGTCGGCCCCGGCCAGTACCCCGTGAGCGTCGCGGCTGCGACGCTGCGCATCCTCAACGATGCCGCATCCAACGCGGAGTACAAGGGGCTCGACCCTGACAACATGTACGTGTGGCACGCGTGCACCCACCGCGCCGCGCCCCTGCCGGGCTTCATGCCCCGCGCGCAGGGCCGCGCGACGCAGTGGAACAAGCAGTGCAGCCACATCGAGATCGTGCTCAAGAACACGGAGGAGTGAATTTGGCGGTCGAACGCAAGCTCATCAAGGAACACAAGAAGCGCGTCGCCGTCCGCGAGTACCTCCACCGTGAGACCGAGCGCGCGGGCTTTGGCGGCGCGGAGATCACCCGCACGCCCATGGGCACGCGCATCCACCTCGTGACGGAGCGCCCCGGTTTCGTGATCGGGCGCCGCGGCGAGACGATCAAGAAGCTCACGACGAGCCTGCACGAGCGCTTCGGCCTGGACAACCCCCAGATCGAGGTCGCGGAAGCGCAGGACCCGTCGCTCAACCCGCAGATCATGGCGCAGAAGCTCGCGGAGGCCCTCGAGCGCGGCTGGCACTTCCGCCGCGCGGGCCACTCGACGCTCCAGCGCATCATGGAGAGCGGCGCGAAGGGCGTCCTCATCACG
>DATLCC010000008.1:0-2822 GCA_035526585.1 Thermoplasmatota archaeon
ACGAGATGTACGGCGCCGGCATCAACGCGTACCACGTGCAGCGGCTGCTTTCGGTGGGGCTCCTCGGCGAGACGAGGCGCCGCAAGCTCGTCCCCACGCGCTGGAGCATCACGGCGACCGACGATATCCTCGGGAAGCGGCTTATCGGGGAGACGAAGGAATTCGGCGTCCTCGACGCGCCGATGGTCTTCGCGGGGGACCTTTTCGGGAACTACTTCCACATCCTTCTGATGCCGCGTGTCTGGAGCTTTGAGTTCATCGAGGCCTGGTCGGAAGGGGGCTCATGGATGCTCGGTCACGACATCGAGACGTACGACGGCCGCTCCCAGTATGTGCAGGAGACGGCCGGCGCGTACTACGCCGCGCGCCTTTCCGTGCTCGAGCAGCTCGTGAAGATGAAGCGCCAGGCAAGCGTCTTCGTGTACCGCGAGATCACGGACGAATACTGGGCGCCGCTCGGGGTCTGGGTCATCCGCGAGGCCGTGCGCACCGCGATGGAAGGGAGGGGGCTCGTCTTCGGGGACCTGGCCTCTGCGGTCAGGCACATGGTGCGCCACACGCGCACGAAAGAGTGGGTGAAGCGCGCGGTGCTGCCCAAGGAGGCGCGCGCGCAGACGACACTGAAGGATTTCCTCTCGGAACCGTATCCGGCCGAGGAAAGACCATAGTCTGGGGGGCGGCTCCTGCCCCGATGCGCGCCCTCGTGCTCGCCCTGGCCCTCCTCGTCGCCCTTCCCCTCGCGCCAGCAGCGGCGCCCACGGTGAGCCGCGACGACCAGCCTGTCGTCATTCTCGGCGCGCAGCTCCCGATGTTCGCCGTCGTCGCGAACTACGTGGAGCGCCCGCCTGCGCTCTTCGCCGAGGAGGAGCAGGACGGCGTCTATCTTCCGCTCCCGGCCGTGGTGGGCCAGCCCGCGGGCGCGCCCGTCGACGCGCTGCGAGGGCGCGCGTGGGATGGCGCTACGTTCCACGAGATCCCGTTCCAGGTCGACGAGCGCTTCGTGCGGTATCTCACGAACTACGCGTCGGGCTTCGGCATCTACTCGCAAGCGGACATGGAGCTCGGCTACGCGTTCGACATTGAAGGCGTCCGCAAGACGGGCGAGGTCCCCGGCCAGCCCGATGTCGCCGCCTTCGACGGGGCCGTCACCACGCCTGACCCCGTCCCGGGCCTCGACAGCGACGACGAGGTCGTCTTCCTCTGGGGCGACGCGGGCCCGCGCGCCCCGAGCGTCCCCGCGGGCGCGACGGAGCTAGCGATCCTCGACCCGCTCTCGCAGGAGACGCGGTACGTCTACGTCGACATCGTGCAGGGCGACCAGCCGCGCCCGTATGTTACGGCAGGCGTCGAGTACGCACGCGACGCGGACGCCGACCTCTACATCCAGAGCAACCACGGCGACTACGGCGGCGCTCCCGGCGGCACGTGCCACGAGGGCGACGGCGTCGACGCGCCGCTGGGCCCCGCCGTCGCGGGGTGCTCGCACCGGCGCCCGAAGGACTCGGCGACGGTCACCACGCCGCGCTATCAATTCCATTACGCGGGCCGCTGGAAGATGGACGGCATCCGCGTCGCCGAAGGCGACTCGTTCAGCGACTCGCTCGTGGACCGCTGGAAGGGGCGCGCGTTCCAGCAGCGCGAGGGGAACGCCGCCGACATCGGCGGCTTCGAGGACGAGAACGACTGGACGAAGAGCAGCGTCACGCTCGGTGAGAAGGTCGGCCCGGTCCGGGCGCTGCGCGAGACGTGGGGCGCCGACAGCGGCACGTCCGTCACGCGCCTCGACGTGTTCTATCCGGCCGGGTTCGACCAGGTGTACCACATGCGCGTCCACCCCATCCCGCCCGACGGCGTGTACGCCTTCTGGGACCACAGCGCCGGCATGGTCGACACGTACTACACGTCCGTGCGAAGCGACGGGGTTCCGATCGACGGCGTCGGCGACGAGATCTACGGGACGAACTCGGAGTGGCAGGAGGACGCGCTCGGGGAGACGCTCTTCCTCATCGACGCGCCGGACCCGACGCTCTCGGGCGCCGTCGCGAACGAAGCGTGGGACGAAGCGACGGGCGCTCACGGCACGATCCTCACGTACATCCACGCGCTCCGGTCGCAGAGCGGCGTCCTCACACCCTACTACCGTGACGACGCGACGTTCTTCGACGGAACGGGGACGGAACCCGGCTCCTACGGCGCGCATGGGATCCACTTCTTCTTCACGGGAGACACGGACAACCTGTTCCTGCCAGTCCCCACGGACGAGTTCGTCGCCGAGGTCCACCAGGCGATCCTGCCCGGCCGCGCGCCCAACGTGGGCGCTGCCTTCCGCGCGACGGAAGCGGCGCCCTTCCTCGTGACAGCGGCTGTCTCGGCGTCTTGACGGTGGGACCTAAAGATAGTCTTAGGAGCTTCCCCGGCTTGCGACGCGCATGCCTGCATCGTGGCCGCGCAACATCGTCCCGCACACCGAGGAGACCCTGCGCGCCCTCTCCACGCCGGCAGCGATCGAGCTCTACGAAAGCTCCTTGGACCAACCGCTCGTCGAGAGCGACCTTGCTCCCGCGCAGCGCCCCCTGGCCGAGGACCTCGTGAAGGCGGGGCTCTTCGCGCGCGAGGGCGGGCATCTCGTGCGCACGTCGCGCCACCGCCGCGACCCGGACGGCGACGTGCCGGGAAAGGTCGAGCACAAGCGCGCGATCCTCGCCTACGCGGCGGGCCTCCTGGACGAGAGCGAGGCCGCGCTCCACACGCGCGGCGCATCGGCGACCGTCATGATCGGCGCCGCGTCGTTCGCCGACCGGCCCGACGTGCTCGCGCGCGCC
>DATLCC010000009.1:0-5111 GCA_035526585.1 Thermoplasmatota archaeon
AGGTCGTATCCGCCCTCGAGGATCGCGGCGATGCGAGGCTGGACGGCGCGCAGGCGCGTAATACACTCGTAATACGTGCTCGAGACGAGGGCGAGGTTGCCCAGGGGATCGGCGTGGTGCGCGTCGAAGCCGGCGCTCACGAGGATGATATCGGGCCGCGCGCGCTCGACGAAGGGGATGACCGCGCGGTCGAAGACCTCGAGATATCCTTCGTGGCCCGTGCCCGCCGGGAGCGGGAGGTTGAGGAGCCGCGGCCCCTGCTCCTCGATGGAGCCTGTGCCCGGATACAGGGGCCACCCGTGGAGGCTCACAAAGTCGCCCGCAGGCGACTTTGCGAGGATGTTTTGGGTGCCGTTGCCGTGGTGGACGTCGATGTCGACGATGATGGTGCGTTGGCCTGTCAGCGAGGCGGCGGCGATGGCGATGTTGTTGTGGAGGCAGAATCCCATGGCGCGGTCGGCGTAGGCGTGGTGGCCTGGGGGCCTTGCGAGGGCGAAGGCGGGTTCGCCGGTGGCGGCGCTGCGGGCGGCGGCGATGGCTGCGCCGGCGCTTGCGAGGGCGGCGGTCCAGGTGGCGCTCGTGGTGTAGGTGTCGGGGTCGAGCATCTCGCCTCGGGCGCTCGCGGCCTTGACGCGCGTGAGGTGTTCGGGCGTGTGGACGCGGAGGATGTCGGTTTCGCGCGCGGGTTCGGGCTCGAGAAGTTGTGCGCCGCCCCAGGCGCGGAGGGCCTTCTGGGCGGCGCGGATGCGATCGGGGCGCTCGGGGTGCAGCGTGGAAGCGTGCTCGTCCCGTGGGCCAGTGGTGAATATGGGGAGCAATGGGAGGTCGTATCATGAAAGAGCTCATCAGGGGCTCGCTTCGTTCCGGGGCGATGCGCGCGCTGTTGTTGCTTCTGGTCCTCACGGTCGGCTGCGTCGCGGGCCCCGAGGTCGGCCAGGTGGCGCCACATGGACCCACGTGGCTTGCGGGCGGGACGCGCGCCGCCGAGGACGATGCGTCGGGCGGCCTGGAGGTCGTCGCGCAGGCGGAGGCGCCCGGAGGCTATGCGCTCCGCATCCTGGGCGATCGCGCGTACGTCGCGACGTTCACGACCGAGGAAGGGATCAGCGTGTTCGACATCCGCGATCCCCTCGCGCCCGTTCACCTTGGCGGGATCGTAGGCACGCTCGCGCGCAGCGTCGACGTCCTGGACTATGGCGATCGCATCGCCGTCGCCCTTTCCACGGGAACCGAGCTCGAGGTGTGGGACCTGACGGATCCTGAGGAGCCTGCGCGCCTCGCATCGTTCCCGTTCGGCAGCCACAACGTCGCGGTGCACCCGGACGCGAAGATCATCTACAACGCGCGCAACGTGTGGGACGGCGTCGGCGGAGCGATGGAGATCGTGGACGCGAGCGATCCGCTCGACATCCGGCTCGACAGCGTGTTCACGTTCCCGCCGCTCGCGGCGGACGGGACGACGGTGCACGACCAGGGGTGCCACGACTTCACCGTGTGGCCCGACGAGGAGCGCGCGTACTGCGCGGCGTACGAACAGACGCTCGTCTTCGACATCGCGGACCCGAAACGCCCCGTGATCCTCACCGCGATCGAGAACCCGCTCATCACGTCGCACCACACGGCGTTCCCGATCCTCGACCACACGGTGCTCGTCATCGGCGACGAGTGGCTCGACAACTTCGTCTGGGGTTGCGTCGGCGCGGGCCTTCCGGCGGGCGCGCTCTGGTTCTACGACCTCACGGTGTCGCCGCCGGCGCCGCTCTCCTACATCCAGGCGCCCGACACGACGCTGCCCGCCGATCCGGCGCTCCTGCTCCCGCTCCAGGGCGCCATGTGCACGTCCCACAACGGGATGGAGCTGGGCGCCGGCACCGGGCGCATCGCGTACGGATGGTTCCACGCGGGCGTCGCGCTCATCGACGCGAGCGACCCGCGCGCGCCGCAGCTCCTCGACCTCGACGACGTCGGCGGCGCGGTCGGCGACGCGCGCTGGCACGACGGGCGCGTGTTCGCCGTGGACGATGCGGTGGGCCTGACGGTGCTCGTCCCTTCTCCCTAGGACGCGAACGACTCCCTCGTCACAAGAACGCTTAAGGTGGTCGTGCCCGTCGCGCGCGCGTGGCGCTCCCCATGGCCGACGCATCCGCGCGCTGGTCACCCGGCATCACGTGGAGGCGCATGGTGGAGGCCGTCGAAGCCTACCCGCTCGAGCGCATCGGCCTCGCGGCGCTCGCGGCGGGGATCCTCCTCCGACTCACCGCGCCGTTCCTCATGGACTTCAGGAGCGATGGCGACACGTACGTCGCGATGGGCCACGCGTGGCAGATGCACCATGCGTTCCTCATGCCCTATGGCGACGTGACGACGTGGGCGCCGACTCCGCCCGGGTACTCGAACCACTATCCTCCCGCGTACCCGTTCTACCTCGGGATCGTCTTCACGCTCTTTGGCTACGGCCTCTGGCAGGCGAAGTGGGCCGCGGTCGTGGTCTCGCTCGCGGCTCTCGCCGTCGTCTACGTGACGACGCGCGACCTGTACGGCAAGATCGCTGCAGCCCTCGCCGGGGGGCTCCTCGGCCTGGAGCCCCACCTTCTCTGGGTCACGGGATCCGGCTTCTCGGAGAACATGGTGCTCCTCTTCTTCGCCCTCACGATGTGGGCGATCGTCCGCTCCCTCAAAGACGACAAGTACATCGTGCTCGCGGGCCTCTTCGCGGCGCTCGCGTATCTCTCGCGCGCGAGCGTCGGATACTTCTTCGCGGTCGCAGGCGCGGGCGGCTTCCTGTGGCGCTTCTACTATCGGCGCTGGAAGCTCTTCACGAACTACTGGTACATGCTCGCGATCGTCGTGTTCCTCGGCGTCGCGGTCGCGTGGGCCATCCGCAACGTGAGCCTGTTCGGCTTCTCGCAAGAGCACGTCACGCTCCTAGGCCAGAGCTGGACCGTCAACGTCCCCCTGTGGGAGACATCGAGCTACACGCGCTACGTGCAGGACCAGGCACTCCAGCATCCGGACCTCTGGCGCAAGGCGCTCCTTGCGAAGATCCCGCTCTTCCTCGCCTTCGCCGCGTGGTACGTGATCGCGTTCCTCCCCGAGAGCTGGAAGGCCACAAAGCGCATCCGCGAGGAGGAGACGAGCGCGCTCTGGCTCTCTGTCTTCCTCGTGTTCGTCATCGCGTGGGCGATCGCGAGCATGTTCTGGGTATTCGAGAAGAGCAGCCTCTACTGGCTCGACAACCACCGCTACGTCGTCATCGGCCTCCTCCCGCTAGGGTGGCTCGTCGTGCGGGAGGCGCGCGTCGAGCGCGCGAGCTTCCGCGCGCGCTACGTCGTCATGCTCGTGAGCCTTTTCATCGCCTGCGCGGCCACCATCTACAGCCCAGTGAAGTTCAGCGACCTGCGGGCGGCCGAGCACATGGACGGATATCTGCAGCCTGGCGACGAGATCGCGGTGGACGGGGGCACGATCAAGTACGCGTTCTATGCGTATCTGACGCACCCCGAGCAGGTGAAGGTCTACGGCTGGGGCACGGAAGGATATCACCCCCAGTTCATCGTGAGCCTCAAGGGCGAGTGGAACTGGGACAAGAAGCTCAACGTCTGCCAGGCCTACGAGGGCTACGAGCTCGTCGGCGCCTTCCACCAGCACTTCTGGACGAGCGGTGTCATGACGGCGTGCTTGCACGCCACGCCCGAGGTCATCGCGGCGCGTGGCATCCAGACCGGGATCGTCGTCATCGATGGCTAGTTCTACATCTTGCGATGGTTGAGGTGAGCGAACAGGGGAGTGGCGAGCGCCGCGGTCATCCGCCCTTCCTTCGTGAGACGGTACTCGATGCGCACGGGCTGCTCGTCGTGCACCTCGCGCTCGACGAGGCCCTCGTCGCGCAGCGTCTGCAGCTTGTCGCTGAGCGTCCGCGAGCTGATCCCGCCGAGCATCGTCTGGAGCTGGCCGAAGCGAGCCTCGCGCGCGATCGCAAGCACGAAGACGATCTCCATGCTCCACGGCTGGAAGATCACGCGGCCCGCTTCGACGCTCGCCTGCGCCCACTTGGTCTGGGCCTCGGGCGAGCGGCGCGCGAGGAACTTCAGCACCTCGCCGCTGAAGGACTTCGACGCCGCGAGCGAGCCGTCGAAGCTCGCGAGCACAGGTGGCTCGGAGAGCGGGCAGTCCTTCTCATGCAGCTCGTAGCTGTGCCTGGACGCAGCTGCTTTCGCCATGGTCTCTGACCCCCTTATGGTGTTGAACGCATATGTACTGTGCGTATGGAAGCACCATCCAGATTGGAACGAAAGGTCGCAGGCGCACTGGTCCAGTCGCTCTGGCTGCGCGACCGCCGCGGCGGACCCTGGTTCCCACCCGCGCACCTCAAGCACACGCCCGTCGCCTTCGAAGGCAACACCGGCGCACGCATCGCCGGCACCTGGTTCCCTGCCGACAAGCCACGCGGCGCCGTGGTCCTCGCGCACCCCGACAAACGCTACGCAAAGCACTGGTTCGTGAAAGAAGGATACGTCGAGCTCCTCCTCTCCGAAGGGTACGACGTCCTCACGTTCGACTTCACGGGCTACGGCGAAAGCCACGGCCCCGCGACCTACTACCACGAGGACCTCCTCGCCGCCGCGCGCTTCGCCGACCACTGGGCCGGCGGATTCCCCATCCACGTCCTCGGAGTCAGCATGGGAGCCTTCGCCGCCGCGAACGCAAGCCCCCACCTCGACTTCGTGCGCACGCTCATCCTCGAATCGCCATACCCATCGTTCAACGCATGGTACGCCAAAGGCGCCAGCAAGCTCGCCATAGAAGCCTTCGACGCGCTCTTCCCCGCGACCGGACGCGCGATCAAAGCCGACGCGAACATCGCGCGCGCAGCACCCACGCGCATCCTCATCGCGAGCTCCACCCGCGACGAAGTCACTCCACCCGCCCTCACGAAGCGCGTCGCCGACGCCGCCCCCGCCGACAGGACGCGCGTGCACGAGCTCGATGCGCCCCACCTGGGATTCCTGCAGGACCCGAACTACCGGGAGGCGATGCTCGCGACGCTAGCCGCATAGGTACTCGGACGGTTTAGGCCACTTAGGCCACCTATGCCACTTAGGCCACTTAGG
>DATLCC010000010.1:0-5608 GCA_035526585.1 Thermoplasmatota archaeon
CACGCGGCGAGGATCCCCGCGACGGCGGCGAGGGAGGCGCCGATCATGAGGACCTCGAGCTTGTAGACGGTGACGTTCTTGCCCAGGGACGAGGCGACCGCGTCGTCCTCGCGCACGGCCTTGAGCACGCGCCCCCACGGCGAGCGCGCGAGCGTCTCGAGAAGGAGGAACACGAACGCGACGACGAGGAGCGCGAGCGTCGCGTGCGCGAGGGCGACGGGGCGCACCTTCACCGCGTCCGCGACGCCCTGCCACCAGCCGCTCGCGAGCGCCCACTCGGCGACGGGGCGCTGGAGCGCGATCACACCGAGCGTGCCCCGCGTGAGCGGCTCTTCGTTGGCGACGAAAGAGCGGAAGATCTCCGCGGCGCCCAGCGTCACGATGGCGAGATAGTCTTCGCGCAGGCGGATCGCGGGGATGCCGAGGATCAGGCTCGCGAGGGCCGCGCCCACGACGCCGACGACGATCCCCAGGAGCACCACGCCGTTGGGCGCGGTGCGCGCATCGAAGGGGAACATCGCGGCGAACGCCACGATCCCCGCCGCGAGGGCGACACCGGCCGCCGCGAGAGACTGCGCGCGCGGCGTGCGGCGGCGCAGGACGCGCTGCGACAGCAGGAGCGCGGGGACGAGGGCGATCCCGGCCGCGAGGATCGCGCCCAGGAGCGCGGTGAGGAGCCCGAGCGCGCCGACCCCTTCCATGCGAGGGACGAGCGTCGCGCCGAAGTGCATCGTGACGAGCGCGACGCTGTAGGCTCCCACGCCCATGAAGGCGACGTGCCCGAAGTTGAGGAGCCCCCCGTGGCCGAACTGGAGGCTCAGGCCCAGCGCGAAGATCGCGTAGATGCTCATGATGAGCGCGACGCCGGTGAGGTAGTTCCATGGGCCGCGCGCGCCGTTGTTCATCGAGCCCAGCACGCCGAAGACGACGAGCGCGACGATCCCGACGGCGAGCCATTCGCGGCGGTCGCGGCTCAATGCTTCACCCCGAGCAACCCCTGCGGGCGGATGAGGAGCATCGCGGCGAGGATCACGAACGCGGAGGCGAGCTCGTACTCCGAGCCAAGGAAGGGGACGGCGGAGCTCATCTTCATCGCGACGCCCACGACGAAGCCGCCCAGCATCGCGCCGTAGGGCGAGCCGATCCCGCCGAGGATGACCGACGCGAAGAGCGGGATGATCAGGCCGAAGCCCATGTTCACGTACATGTTGTTGTTGAACGTCAACGCGAGGAGCACGCCCGCGACGGCGACGAGCGCGCCCGCGATCGCCCACACGTAGACGACGACGCGGTCCACGTCGATGCCGGAGACGCGCGCGAGGTCGAGGTTGTCCGCGACGGCGCGCATCGATTTCCCGGTCTTCGTGTAGCGCAGGAACACGTGGACCGCTGCGATGAGAACGAGGGCGAGGACGAGCGTGATCTGCTGCGCCGGCGAGACGAGGACGCCGAAGTACGCGTGCGCCTCGAGCTGCGGGCGCTGGAACTGCTTCGAATCGCCGCCGAAATACTGCTGGAGCCCGTTGCGCACGACGAGGCTCACGCCGACGCTCACGATCACGAGCGTGAGGAGCGTCGCACGCTTGCGGCGCAGCGGGCGCCAGATCGCGAACTCGAGGCCCACGACGAGGGCGACCGTGCACGCGATCGCGAGGAGGGTGGCGAGGACGAGGACCGCGTTCGTCGTCCCCATGGAGATGCCGCTGCGCCAGGCGATCCCGGTCGCGGCGAGGAGGGCGAGGCCGAAGGCGCCGCCGGTCGCCCGCTCCGCGCTCGTGAGGCGGCGCGTGGCGACGTGGTCGAGGAGGGCGAGCACGACGAGCGCGCCGCCGGCTGCGAGCGCCCAGGGGACGAGGTGCTGGTTCCCCGGGTATGCGGCGACGCCGAAGAAGAGCGCGATGAACGCGCCGAAGGTCAGGAGGTCGCCGTGCGCGAAGTTGGAGAGTCCGAGGATCCCGTAGACCAGGGAGAGGCCGATGGCCCCGAGCGCGAGGATCGCCCCGAACGCGATGCCGTTCACCGCGTACTGGATGAGCGTCGCCGCCTCGACCACGCGCACTGCCAGAGCCGGGCGTCGTTTGAACGTGGCGGTCAAAAGCGCCGGCCCGGAAAGTCGCCTAGCCTAAATCCCCCGGGCGCAAAGCCTCCACCCATGCCCCAGGAAGACGCGATCCGGCAGGCCGTCGGGAAGCTGCTCCAGGCGACGCGGCGCTTCACGGTCGCCTACGAGGCCTGGGCCCACGCGCCCACCCCCTGGCAGGCGATCCGCCGCGCGCAGCTCGAGGAAGCGGAGCAGGAGCTCGAGGTCGCGCAGCACGAGGTCGCGCGCCGGGAAGTCGCGCTCCATTTGCACGATGACTAGATCAAATAGCGGCCGCGTGCCTGGACCTGCTCGTCGTCGAGCCAGACGTCCGTGTCGAGGATCACGACGTCGACGTGCGTCCGCGCGGTCCAGGGCGCGCCGGTCTGGTCGTTGTACGGGTGCCCGAAGGCGACGTGCACGCCGGGGATCTTCTCGTCCTGCAGGAGGTTCCCGACGAGCTTCGTGAGCCCCGTGTTGGTCCCCATGGCGAACTCGCCCGCGCGCGTGCCCATGGGATCGCTCGTGAGATACTCCTTGAACTCGCGGATCACCTCGGGCGTCCCGCCGGTGATCGAGTCGAGGACGATGCGGTTGTCGAAGACGTCGAACGCGAGGGGCGGGGAGAGCTCCTTGTACTTCTCGCTGAAGAAGTCGCCGAGCAGGTTGGTGACGATGCGCCCGTGGAGCCACGCGGGCGCCGTGTAGACCTCCCCCGCCGGAAGGTTGCCCCAGCTGCCGCGCTCGTGGAACTTTCCCGTGTCGGGGAGCCACTTCCAGTCCGGGTGGAACACGACCGTGAAGTCGGTGCCGTTGGGGTTGGTGACGCGCGCCTTGCGCACGCCCTGCACTCGCTCGTACAAGCGCAGCGTGAGGTCGGCCACCGCGTCGTAGTCCGCGCACATGCCCATCTCCATGAGCTGCCGAGTGATGCCCGGCATGTGCCCGTGGCGCGCGCCGCCCAGATGCTTGCGGTACGCCATGCGCACCGGCAGCTCCCCCTTCACGCTCGCGGCGGCCCACAGGCTCACGTCGGCCATCGAGGCGGCGTCCGCGAGCTCCTTGGGGAGCTCCTTGAGGGGACGCGCGCCCAGCTCCTCGAGCACGTAGCGGCGCACGTGCGGCGTCGCGGCCCGCGCGGCCTTCTCCAGCGCGTCCCCGACCTCCGGCACGAGCCGGTCCGTCACGAGGACGACCTTCTCCCCAGGCTTCACGGCCATGCACGTGACGATCGCGTTGCGGGCGCCCTGCTCCAGCGTTCCCATGCGCGAGCCAACCGGTGCGCCGTCGATAAGCCTGGTGGACGAGCGCCACAGGTTCACGGCCGCTGGTCGAAGGAAACAACGTTGCGTCGGCCGACGCGGTCAGAACATGCCTGGTGCCCTCGGGATGGGGGTAGGGGTCGGGAGTGGCGAAGGACGTCGCTCGTCCCTCGCCACTCCCCAACCCCATCCCTATCCCGAAAGCGACAAGATCTGCGCTGAGAGGGCCGGCTATTTCCCGGTGTGCTTCTTCACCGCGGCTTGTAGCGCAGGAAGCACCTTGTAGAGATCGCCGACGATCCCGTAGTCCGCGATCTTGAAGATCGGCGCGTCCTTGTTCGTGTTCACGGCGACGATGACCTTCGAGTTGCGGATGCCCGTGGTGTGCTGGATCTGGCCGCTGATGCCGGCGGCGATGTAGAGCTTGGGCTTCACTTCCTTGCCCGAGAGGCCGATCCAGTATTCGTCGGTGAGCCAGCCGAGGTCGGTCGCGAGCGGGCGGCTGCAGCCGACCTGGCCGCCCAGGGCCTGCGCGAGGTCGAAGGCGAGCTTCAGGTCGTCCTTCGTCTTGAATCCGCGACCGGCGCCGACGACGACGGTCGCGGCCTCGAGGTTCACGCCGCTCTCCTTGCGCGGCTTCTTCTGCGTGACGCGCACCTTCGAGTCGCGCATCTGCGGGGCGAACGCCTTGACCTCGCCCTTCGCGCCCGCGTCCGCGGGAAGCGGTTCGATGATGCGCGAGGGGACGGTCGCGATGACGACCTCCGAGAGCGCGTGCTCCGTGGCGAGCGTCTTGCCGCCGAGGAACATGCGCTCGAACGTGATCTTCCCGCCCTCGTTCTTCGCCTTCTGCGCGAGCGTCACGACGCCGGCGTGGAGCTTCACGCCGAGCTTGGGCGCGATCTCCTTGCCGCGGCGGCCGCCGCTCACGAGGACGACCTTCGCCCCCGTTTCCTTCACGGCCGCGGCGAGCGCGTCGACGATCGGGCCGCTCTGCAGGTCCTTCGCCTTGGCATCCGTCACATGGAGGACGCCTGCAGCGCCGTGCTGGACAAGCGCCTTGGGATCGCCTCCGACCCAGAGCACCCACGGCTCCAGCGAGAGCGACCTCGCCTTCGCGATGAGCTCCTGCGCGCCGCGCGCGTCGGGCGCCCAGACGACGGCCGTGCTCACTGGACCACCCCTTCCTTCACGAGGATCCCCGCAAGCTGATCGGCGGCCTCTTCGGGCGTGCCCGCAAGGACCTGCTGCTTGCGGTCGCTCTTGGGCGCGATCGTCATCGGGCGCGCGAGGACCGGCTTGATATCACCGGCGCCAAGCTCGGCCGCGGAGAGGGTCTTCTGGGGCTTGTTCTTCGCCTGCAGGATCTGCATGAGCGCGGGGAGGCGCGGCGTGTTGAGCGACTCCGTGACGGTGATGACGCAGGGGAGGTCGACCTCGACGTCTTCGAGGCCTTCGTCGACCTCGCGCTCGCACTTGAGCGTCTTCCCTTCGAGGCGCAGGGCGTCCGTGACGTAGCTCACGAGTGGCCAGCCCAGCTCCTCGGCGACGCGGGGGCCCGTCTGCGCGCTGTGCGAGTCGAGCGACTCTTCAGCCGCGATCACGAGGTCGACGTTCCCCATCTTCTTCACGGCGGCCGCGAGGAGGCGCGCCTTCTCGGCGGTGTCGGCATGCGCGAAGGCGGCGTCGGTGAGCATGACGGCCTCGTCGCAGCCCATGGCGAGCACTTCCTTGATCGACTCGGCGAGCTTGGCCCCGCCAAGGCTCAGGGCGAACACCTTGGAGCCCGCGTTCTTCTCCTTGAGCTGCACGGCGGCCTCGACCGCGTTCTTGTCGTAGTCGCTGACCTTGAGGCCGGCGGCGCTGAGGTCCGGCTGGCCGGACCTGGCGTCGATGCGGACCGCTTCGACGTCGGGGGATTGCTTCACGAGCGTGACGATGGTGACCATGCCGGGGTCCTTCCTTGGGGCGGGGACTCCTGGACGTGGTAAAAAGGATTCGCGACGAAGGGGACAGCCGCCCCTCGTGCCTCGCTCGCCTCGGTGCCTCGCCTCGGTGCCTTGCCTCGGTGCCTCGCTCTCGTTCTCGTTGCCTCCTTCCTTCTTGACACGAGGAAAGAGGCACGAGGCACGAAGAGCGAGGCGCGAGGACGAGGCGCGAGGCGCGAGGACGAGGCGCGAGGACGAGGCGCGAGGCGCGAGGCGCGAGGACGAGGCGCGAGGACGAGGCGCGAGGACGAGGCGCGAGGACAAGGCTGAGGTGGTCC
>DATLCC010000011.1:0-57543 GCA_035526585.1 Thermoplasmatota archaeon
CAGCGCAGCGGTCCCTTCTGATATCACGGGCGTGGACGTGGACTCGGGCGAGGGGAGGGCCTGGGCGCGGATGTGCGCGCGGCCCGCTCCCGCGACCGCCCGCGCCCTCGCCCGCGACCGCCCCCGCCCTGGCCCGCGACCGCCCCGAGCCCCAGTCCAAGCCCGAGCCCGAGCCCGCACTCGGCCGATTAGGCCGAGCGCCCCGGGTCCCATTCTCGAAGTCCTTATGGGCCCTCGTGACCAGGGAGTGATAGCACCCGTTCCCGCAACGGGCCCCATCCTCGGGGGAGGATTGAACCTATGATGATCCGCGAACCCAAGACCGACCCGATGCGTGCCAAGGAAGTCAAGGTCAAGATCCCGGTGAGCCACCACATCAAGCTCCATTCGATGAAGGTGCTCACCGGCAAGCAGATCAGCGACGCGATCACCGAGGCGCTCGACGCGTACTTCGCGTCGCAGCGCCCCGAAGACATGCCGTCGCTCACGGACCCGTCCCTCTTCGTGAGCGACGAGGCCTGAGGACTACTTCGCCCGCAGCTTGACGTCCCCGGCCACGACGCGCGCCGGCGCGCCGTCCACCTCCACCACGAGCGCGCCGTCCTCCGCCACGTCGACGGCGACGCCCTCGCCTTCTTCCCACACCACGCGCCGCCCCAGCGTGCCGCACAGCGCGCGCACCTCGTGCAGCACGCCCGCGGGGCCCTCGGCGTCGAGGCGCGCCGCGCGCGCGAGGAGCGCCCCGCGCACGGCCTCCGCGAGCGCGCGCATCTCGGGCGGCGCGCCGTGCTCCGCGAGCGCCGTCGCGTGCTCCACGCCCCGGGGCGCCTGCGCGACGTTGAGCCCCAGCCCCGCGATCGCGAACGCCTCTGCGCCCATGCGCGATTCCACGAGCACTCCGCCGAGCTTGCGCCCCCCGATCATGAGGTCGTTGGGCCACTTCAGCTCGACCGGGAACCCGCGCTCGCGCAGCGCGCCCGCGGCGGCGGCGCCCACGACAAGGGGCAGGACGGACCAGTGGTGCGGCGGCGCGCGCGGTCGCAGCACGACGCTCGCGTAGAGCCCGCCCACGGGCGAGAGGAAGGAGCGCCCCGCGCGCCCGCGGCCCGCGCGCTGCGCGCCTGCGAGCACGAGCGCGCCGTGCGGCGCGCCGGCGGCGGCGAGCTCGCGCGCGTCGTCGTTCGTGCTCCCGGTCTCCTCCTTCTCGACGAGCAAGGGTCCCTCCAGGTCACCCGATGGGGAATCCGCGAGGCCCCTTCTCCTGGTCCTTGACGGAGTACGCGCAGCGTCCCGTGGCGACGAGCCGGCCTTCCTCGTCGGTGACGTCGATGTCCACGAAGGCGACCGTCTTCCCGAGCGACTTCACGCGCGCCTCCGCGAGAAGCCGCTTTCCTGCGATCGCGGGGCGCAGGTAGTCCACGCGCATGTCGATCGTGGGCGTCGGGAAGCGCAGCTCGACGAAGAGCGCCGCGCCTCCGGCGAGGTCGATGAGCGCCGCCACGATCCCTCCGTGCACGGCGGGGATGAAGGGGTTGCCCACGAACTCGGGGTTGGGGGGAAGCGCGAGCACGACGCGCCCCTTCTCGGCGCTCGCCACCGTCACGCCCAGCCACTGGTGGAACGGCGGGTGGCGGATCAGGCCGTCGAGGACGGAGACGTCCAGCTCGGTGCTCACGCTCGGCGAGCGGGGGGTCGACGTTTCAAGTGTGCGCTGGCCAGCGTGCGTACGGCCCTGCGTTCCACGTGGCCTCGGCAAGCCGCGCCTGCCCGGCGAGCGACGGGTGGAAGTAGTCCACGGTGGAGACGTCGGCCCGCTCGTAGGCCACGTCGTGCACAGCGCCGCCGTCCCACATCCAGCCGCGCGCCTGCGCCTCGTCGCGCAGCGCGGCGTCGTACGCGTCGATGAGCGCGCGCGCCGCGGCGAGGTCGGCGCCGCGCGCGAGCACGCGGGGACACACGTCGAACGCGCTCCACACCGCGCGCGCGGTCGCGTTGTCGCCGTAGAGCTCCACGAGCTCCGGGACGTCGGGCACGCTCGCGACGAGGACGGTCGCGTCGAGCTCCGCGAGCGCCGCCGCGCCGGTGTGGAGCTCGGCCGAGAACTCGGAGATGGCCGTGCCGGCGCACACGTCGTTCGCGCCCAGGAGGACGACGACGTATCGCGCGCGCTGCTTCGCGGCCTCGCGCGCCTGCTGCTGCATGTCCGCCATGCGCGCTCCGGGGCGCGCGTCGTTGAACGCGACGACGTCGAGCGACGGGTCCAGCGCCTTCAGGCGCTCGAAGTGGCTAAGGACCGGGTCGTTCGCGTCGTTGCCGGTCGCCCAGCTATGGAGCGGCTGGTCGCCGAACGAGTCTCCCTGCACGTTCGTCGCGCGGCTGATGCTGTCGCCCAGGACCGCGATCCCGTCCGGCAGGCCGCGCTCCCTCTTCGGGCTCGCGCAGCCTGCCGCTACGAGGGCGAGGACGAGCGCAAGCACGAGGGCGGGGGGACGCATGCTCTCAGCGCGGGATCGCGTGCATGCGCGCGAGCGCGGGGATCGGCGTCGACTCGCTCGCCATCAGGGGGCTCGCGTCGATGCTCGCGACGAAGGCGCCCATGAGGAGCCCCATGCCCACGGGCAGGCGGCGCGAGATGGAGAGGTTCGTGCGCACGCTGAAGACGATCCCGCAGAAGGGGCAGGAGGGCTCGGGGAGCCCGTGCGTGTCGGCGAGGCCTTTCATCGAGAATCCGCAGGAGGGGCAGCGCGCTTCAAGGACGTCGTGCATGTGATTGAGACGACCATCGGCGCCTTGAGCGGATGGTCGAGAGGGTCCCGAAATCGCCGCGCGCGAAACGCAAGGGTCATACGCGCGTTGCCCGCGCCGCCGCCTCGCGGGCGCAACGAGGCGGGAGCCGCGGCGACCGCGAACGGGAACGAAAGCGGCGGGCGTTGCGCGGAACGACGGGCGGGCCGGAACAGTCTGCGGCGTGCTGAAAAGCCCCGGCGCGAAGATACATGGGAGGCGATAGCGTGTCTGTCTTTGTGCGGGCCTCCGTCATGATGGCTGCTCTTGCCATCGCAGCCGCATTCGCAGCGGCCGACGGTGAGTCCTGCACGCCCGGCCAGACGCGCCCAATCCTTGAAACTCCACAGATGCCGATCTCGTTCGATAGCGATGGGACAGGCGTCTTCTACGTCACCCAACCTTGCGGCGGCTTGTGCACGGATATCCGGATCTACGAGGAATCCAACTTCTACAACGGCCTGCAGGTCTCATGGGACGACCATGATGACACTTGCCGGGGCGCGATCGACCCAGACGCACAGGTCATCCTTTTCTAGCGTCGAAGTGATCCGCGACCGCCCACGAGCAAGGCCGCCGCGAGGACGAGCGCGCCTGCGGCGAGCGTGGGCGGCAGGGGCGCGCCATCCGTCCCGTCCGTCACGTCGAAGCTCCAGCGCGCGAGCCCCTTGCCGCCCGCCGAGTCAGTGACCTCGACTGACACGCTGTGGTGGCCCGCGCCGACGGGGTCGCTCGGCGTGTAGCGCACCTCGACGCCGTCGTACGCGGCCTGCTGCGAGACCTCCTTCTTGTCGAAGAAGACGCGCACGCCGTCGGGCGGCACGCCGACCGTCGCGTCGATCTTCGCGCGCACGCTGATCGCGCCGGGCGGCAGGGTCGCGTTCGGGGGCGGCGCGAGGGGCGTGACGTCGACGGGCGCGCGCATGGGCTCGTCGGCGCTGCGGACGGTGTAGACGTCGCTTGTGACGTTGTTGCCCGCCCAGTCGGTGAAGACCGCGCGCACCTCGTACTCGCTCCCTGCATCGAGCCCCTGGACGGGGAAGCGCTGTCGGAAATGGAGCGTGGGCGTCGGGTTCACGACCCACTCGTTCGCGCCCTTCGCGCGCACCTGGATGTCGCCGATGGCGAGCTCGTTCGTCGTCGTCTCCTGGTAGAATCCGTACGTCGTGATGTTCGTGACCTCGCCGAGCGTGAACGTGGGCGGCGTCACGTCGCGCGCGAGCACGAGCGTCACGTTCGCGGGGCCCGGGATCCCCAGGCGCAGCACGACGTCGGCCGCGCTGCCGTTCGCAAAGAAGACGCGCGCCGGCTCGTCGACGTCCCAGATGCGCTCGTTGGGGAACTCGTAGAAGAGCGGATACGCGCTCTCGTCCACTCGGAGCGAGGGCACGATCTGCCTCGGTCGCGTGATGTCGAACGAGCGCGCTCGCACCTCGAAGGTCGTGTACGGCTGCGTGAGAGCGAGGTCGAACGCGTAGAGCTCGCCGGACGTGGCGTTCGCAAGCCGCACGAGGCCGGGCGGCGCGTCGATCTCGGGCTCCGCGTGCGGCGCGAGCGTGATGCGGACGTCGAGGTTGCCCTCCTCCGACTGCGCGAGCGCAGCAGGCGCGGCGAGGAGGAGGACAAGCAGGAGCGCAAGACGCATGGTGGAGCCTCGGAGTCTGGATGAAGGGGAAAAAGATTGGGACGCTCCCACTTCCTCATCCTCCTTCCTGCATGCCTCGCAGGAAGAAAGGACGAGGAAGGGGAAGAGGAAGAGGGTGGCTTCGGCCCTCAGTACACCGCGAGGTTCGCCTGGATCCGGCCCGCGCCGAACGTGTCGTCCTCGCCGGCAGCGCCGAGGTCCTTCGCGGTGCTCTTGAGGCGCGCCTCGACCTGCAGCTCGGTGAAGGTCGGGTTGAGCGACTTGATGAGCGCCGTGACGCCCGCCACGTAGGGCGTGGCCATCGACGTGCCGGACATCACGTAGTACGAGTTGCCCGGGCCACCGGCGCTGCCGATGTCCACGCCGGGCGCGGAGACGTCGCTCTGCGGGCCCTTCGAGTTGAAGGACGCGCCGGCGTCGTTCACGTCCGTCGCCGTCACGATGATGACGTTCGCTTCCTGGTTGAGCCAGGGCTGGCCGATGCAGTTCGAGCAGCCTCCGTTGCCGGCCGCCGCGACGAAGATGGTGCCCTTGCCGCGCGCGTACGTGATGGCGTCGTTGATCGCCGTGCTGAACGCGCCGCCGCCCCAGCTGTTGCTGGAGATGTGCGCCCCCTGGTCGCCCGCGTAGCGGATCGCGTTCGCGATGCCCGTCGTGGAGGCCGCGGCGCAGCCGTAGGGGCCGCTGTTGATGCCCTTGAAGATCTTGATGGGGATCTCCGTGATCTGGGCGGTGCCGGGGAAGCCCTTGCCGTTGTTGATCGTGGCGGCGACGGTGCCCATCGTGTGCGAGCCGTGCCACGAGCAGTACTGCGTGTCCTGCGGCGTGCCGTCGTTCTCGTAGAAGTCCCAGCCCGCGAGGAAGCGGCTCCCGGAGAGGTCCTCGTGGCCGATGACCATGCCGGAGTCGATGTGGCCGTCCTTGATCGAGGTGGAGCCGAGCGTCCTGTCCCACGCCGTCGGGAGGCCGATCTTGTTCATGGCCCAGTTCGAGCTGTGCGCGACGTAGTAGTCGTTGGGCGCGAACTGGAGCTGGTGGTCGGAGACGTCCGTCTCGATGTACCGGACGTTCTCGTCGAGGTCCGCGCGGACGCGGAAGAGGTCGACGCTGTCCGTCTTCACGGTCACGAACGCGAGCTCGGGCGTGACGGAGACGACCTCCGCGCCCTGGTAGGTGTCGCCGACGGCGATCTCCGGCATCTCGTAGAAGCCGACGATCCACTGCGAGGTCTCCGTCACGGGGGTGTCGATGTCGATGGCGCCAGCGGCCGGAAGCGCGAATGCGGCGGCCACGACGAGCGCGAACCAGGTGTATTTCATGGGGAACACTCCGAATTGCCTCCCAACGCAGCGTTGGGCCGCCCCTGATGCACGTGCAGGCCGTCATCTTTCCGGCGGACATGTCCCGCGGAAGGGCGGTCCGCAACCTTCAGGTGCCCGCTTCTCCTCGCGCGTCGCATGTCGCTCCTGATCCCGACGCGTCCCTGCGGGGCCGGGCCTTCGGCCCCTGCGCCCTCGCCGCAAGGAGTTGGTCGGTCGTGAGCAGCTCCTTGCGGCGGACGCCGCTCCACGCGCAGCACGTCGCGGCGGGCGCGCGGATGGTCGAGTTCGCCGGCTACGACATGCCGGTGCACTACAGCGGCATCCTGGAAGAGCACGAGGCGGTGCGCACGGCGGCCGGCCTCTTCGACGTGAGCCACATGTCGAACCTGTGGGTCACCGGGCCCGACGCGGCGGCGACGCTCTCCAAGGCGCTCGTCGCGGACGTGGGGGCGATCCCGATGAACGGGACGAAGTACACCGCGATCCTACGCGACGACGGCACGATCATCGACGACCTGTACGTCTTCCACGTGCCGAAAGGGTATCACGTGGTCCCGAACGCCGGCCTGAACGAGACCGTCGCGCAACGCATCCGCCAGCTCGGGTCCGCGCCGGTGGAGGATGTCACGTCGCGCACCGCCATCCTCGCGCTGCAGGGGCCCGCTTCGGAGCGGATCCTGGAGGCGGCGCTCGGGCGCAGCTTCAGCGACCTCAAGCGCTTCCACCTGACGCAGGCCCCGCAGCTAGGTGCGGACGCGTTCATCTCGCGGACGGGTTACACGGGAGAGGACGGCTTCGAGCTCGTCATGGCCGGCGAGCGCGCGCCCGAGACGTGGGACCTCCTGCTCAAGGTCGGGAAGCAGCACGGACTCGTCCCGGTGGGCCTGGGCGCGCGCGACACGTTGCGCCTCGAGAAGGGGTTCTGCCTCGCGGGGAACGAGTTCGCCGGCGGACGCACGCCCCTCGAAGCGGGGCTCGGATGGCTGATCCACTGGGACCACGAGTTCGCCGGGAAGGCGCCGCTCGTGAAGCAGAAGGCCGAGGGCGCGAAGCAAAAGCTCGTGGCGCTGCGCGTGTCCGGCAAGGGGATCCCGCGCCATGGCATGCATGTGAGCGTGGGCGCGCATGTGGTGGGCGTCGTCACGAGCGGCACCATGAGCCCGATGCTGAAGGAAGGCATCGCGCTCGCGTACGTCGACCTGAAGCACGCAGCCGTCGGGACCGCGCTTGATATCATCGTGCGCGAGAAGCCTGTGGCGGCGCGCGTGGTCAAGCTCCCCTTTGTGTGACGAGCCGGGCGAACGTTTTATCAGGGGGGCCAGCTTCGGGAGCTACACCGCTCCCTTGGTCTAGACCGGCCAATGATTGTAGCCTTTCAAGCTATCGACACGGGTTCGAATCCCGTAGGGAGCACTTTTGATTCGACAGCCCGCAGGCTGTCGAATCAAAAGTGCTCAAGGGGGTCTGGGGGCCGGGGCCCCCAGCCGGGGGTTTGGGGGCGGGAGCCCCCAACTCCGACCGCGCAGAGGGCCGGCTCTGGTTTCTCGCCAGAGGCGGGAGCCCCCAACTCCGACCGCGGAGAGGGCCGGCTCTGGTTTCTCGCCAGAGGCGGGAGCCCCCAACTCCGACCGGGCAGAGGGCCGGCTCTGGTTTCTCGCCAGACACTCCGATCGCGATATCGTCACCTTGTTTTCTCGCGTGGAGACTACAGCCCGACGCCTCCATCATCATCACGAGAGAATATGCGTGCAGCCTTTTTGATGCGAAAGCACAAGTCATTTGAGCGGCATCGCGGCGCGGGAGGATTGTCAGCGTGAAATCCATCGTCGTTCTCATCATCTTGAGCCTTGTCCTGGTGAACCCAGTAGCCGCCGCAGATCCCATCGAGGACGCGCAGGCCACCGCCGAGGAGACCGTCGCGACCGCGACCACCACCGTCAATGACGCGGTCGCCACGGCGACCGAGACCGCCAACGATGCGGTGGAGACCGCGAACGGAGTCGTCGAAGACGCGACCACCACGGCCGAAGGAGTGCTCGAGACGGCGACCGAGACCGCGAACGGTGTCGTCGACCAGGCGACCGCCGCGGCCGACGAAGCCGTCGAGACCGCGAACGGCGTGGTCGACGAGGCGAGCGCCGCGGCGGATGAAGCGATCGCGACCGCGACCGAGACCGCGGATGGAGTGGTCGAGACCGCGAACGGGGTCGTCGAGCAAGCGACCGCCGTGGCCGACGATGCGGTCGAGACCGCGAACGGCGTCGTCGAGGAAGCGACCGCCACGGCCGAGGACACGCTCGCGACGGTGACCGACACCGCCGACGACGTGGTCGAGACCGCGAACGGCGTCGTCGAGGAAGCGACGGCCACGGCCGAGGACACGCTGGCGACGGTGACCGACACCGCCGATGACGCGGTGGAGACCGCGAACGGCGTCGTCGCGGAGGCGACGGCGGCGGCCGAGGATGCGATCGCGACCGTGACGGAGACCGTGAACGACGCGGTCGAGGCGGCGACGGCGGCCGTCGATGCCGCGCTCACGGCCGTCGGCGAGGCCGTGGACTCCGCGGTCGAGACCGTGACCGGCCTCGTCGAGGACGCGCCGGGCGCCCCTGACACCCTCCTCGACCTCATCGGGGGTCTGAAGGACCGTGCCACCGATGCCGCCGACGATGTCGTGGGCGCGGTCGACGCCGAGGAACTCCTCGAGGGCGCGCACTGCCCCTCCAACCACCCGACGGTCCCGTCCGAATCGTCGCGCGACCGTCTGCAGGACCTCCTCGACACGACGGGCCGCGACGCGTTCGACGGTTTCGTGGATGCGGCGTTCGACGCCGCGCGCTCCGCCGACCCTTGCCCGCGCGACGGGTGAGCAGCTTCATTGCCCCCCACGCAGGGTGGGGGGCGATGGACCCCTTGACGCCGGCGGAAGCCTTCGTCGGCATCGCCTTCTGCGCCGCATACTCCGATGGCACGATGGGCGCGGAGGAGGACCAGGAGCTCTCGGAGCAGCTCCAGTCCTGCCACGCCCTCGTCGACCTCGACGAGGCGGACCTGAGGGCGGCCATGATGAAGGTCGACGCGATCGCGCGCAAGCACGGGGACGCGGCGCTCCTCGCGCACGCGGCCGCGGCCCTCCCCCCGGAGCTGCGCGAGACCGCGTTCTGCCTGGGCGCCGAGCTCGTCGTCGCGGACGGCGAGTTCGCGCGCGAGGAGCGCTCCTTCCTCGAGCGCCTCCGGAGCGCGCTCGCCGTCGAGCCGGCCCTGGCGCAGCGGATCATGGACGTGCTCTCGATCCGCGACAGGGGATAAGGGCTGCCTGCCTGGTTCGCCGCATCTCTCGCCTCACCGGCGCCGAAACGACCCCTCTGCGACGGAGGCGTCGTCGCGCCGACCGGGCGTTTGGCGGTTTCCTTCCGGTTTTTAAGGTGTCCCGGACTCACTTCTAGAGAAGGTCTTGCCCCTCCGCCGTGCCACGTCCAAGGCCCGCCCCTGTCGCAAGGACGACGCGGGCGTGAGCGAGGTGCTCGGCAACGTGCTGATGCTCGCGCTCGCCGTGACGATGCTTGGCGCGTTCGGAGCGGTCGTGTTCAGCAACGTGCTCAGCGACACGCCGACGCCGCCCATCGCGACGTTCACGATCCAGCCCGAGAACGGCGCGGCGAGCGTCGACATCGGCTTCGTGGGCGGGTCCCTCCTGCACCTGGGCGACACGACGCTCGTGCTGCAGCTCGATGGCGGCGCGGCCGAGGTCGGCGCGCCGACCCTTGCGGCGCAGGCCGTACCGGGCGCCTGGCAGCCGGGCGAGACGTTGACGTTCCCGCTCACGACCGGCACGCTCGACGCGGGCCAGACCATCCTGTTCATGGCCGTCGACAAGGCGACGGGCAGATCGATCGGCGTCGCGTACGGGACCGTGCCAGGTCCGGACACGGCCGCGGACATCCACGAGAACGCCATCGCCGCGACGCTCGCCTTCGACCGCGACACGCTCGTGGCCGACGGCGTCACCTACGTGAACGCCACCGTCACGGTGGAGAGCACGATGGGGCTCATCCTCATCGACACCGTCGCGCTGGACCTCACGGACTTCGGCGGCGAAGGCGCGCTCGCCCTCTTCGACGACGGCGTCGCGCCCGACGCGATCGCGGGCGACGGCGTCTTCAGCGCGCGCTTCGTCGTGAGCAACTACACGTTCTTGTCGCTCCCGGCCACCGCCGAGGTGGACGGCACGGCGACGATCACCGACGTCCTCGGAACGAGCTTCGAGGTGACGACGCCGCTCACCCTCGCGTCGCCTCCGGCGAGCAAGGTCGCCGCCGGCGTCACGTTCCGCAACATCGGATCCAGCGGCATCATCGGCACGACGGGCGCGATCAACCTCACGGCGTTCAGCTTCCGCGACGCGGCCGTCCTCGACGACGACATGGTGGAGCTGCGCGTGAACGACCTCGACGACGCGACGCGCTCGTGGAGCGCGCTCGTGAGCTTCGTCGGGAGCCCGACGTGTCCCGAGCCCAGCGTCTCGCAGGTGATCCTGCGCCGCGACGGGGTCTCGGGGAGCGCGGTCTACACGCCCGCGTCGGGATGCTTCCCGGTCGGGCCGGACGCGCGCATCGACTTCGTGAACCTCGCGGCGAGCGTCGATGACGATGGCGACACGCACCCGTGGAACCTCGTGGGCTCCGGATCGACGTTCGCGTACGCGAACGCGGGCATCGGCTCGTCGAACGAGGCCGTCATCTCCTTCTTTGGCGACTCGGTGACCGCGGCGCCCCTTTCGCTGGGCCTCGGCCAGGCCGACTTCACCTGGGCGCCGCCGCACGCGGTCGTGATCACCGAGCCCGAGAGCGTCTCCCCGCTCGCCGCGACGCCCGGGAACGCCTACGTCGATCTCTCGTGGAGCGCGCCGGGCGCGGGCGGCAGCGCGATCACCGGCTATCGCATCTACAAGGACGGCGTCCTCCTCGCCACGATCGGCACGAACACCACGTTCCGCGTGAACGGGCTCACGAACGGGCAGCTCTACGCGTTCGACGTGCGCGCGGTGAACGCCGAAGGCGAAGGCCCCGCGTCGAGCGGCGCGACGGCGACGCCCGTCTCCGTCGCGGGCGCGCCCACGGGGCTCCTCGCGACCAAGGGCAACCAGAGCGTCGCGCTCAACTGGGGCGCGCCGGCGTCCAACGGCGGCAGCGCGATCGTGGACTATCGCATCTACGCGGGGACGACGAGCGGCGCGACGGTGTACCTCGGCGCGACCGGGGGCGCCAACACGAGCTTCATCGTGCGCTCGCTCACGAACGGCCAGCTGTACTTCTTCAACGTGACCGCGCAGACCGCGCTCGGCCAGGGCGCGTCCAGCTCGCAGGCGAGCGCGACGCCGAGCACGCTTCCCTACCCGCCCGAGACGTTCGGCGCGACCGCCGGCGACGCGCGCGTCACCCTCTCCTGGACGGCGGGCGAGGATGGCGGCTCCGCGATCACGGACTACGACATCTACCGCGGGACCGTGAGCGGCTTTGCGACCTACCTCGCGTCGACGGGCGGCGCGAACACGACGTTCCTCGACCTTACGGCGATCAACGGCCTGACGTACTTCTACAACGTCACGGCGCGCAACGCCAACGGCGTCAGCGCTTCCTCCCCCGAAGACACGGGGAACCCCGTGGCCGCCACCACCGTCCCCTCGGCGCCCGAGTCGCTCTCCGCCGAGCGCGGCAACACGACGGTGACGCTCTCCTGGGCGGCGCCGGCGACCGACGGCGGCAGCTCGATCACGACGTACCGCATCTGGGTCGGCACCTCGTCGGGCGCGACCACGCTTCTCGCGACGACAGGCGGCCCCAACACGACGTTCACGGTGAACGGGCTCACGAACGGCGTCGCGTACTTCTTCAACGTCACCGCGGTGAACGCGGTGGGCGTCGGCCCGACGAGCGGCGAGGCCGGCGCGACGCCCGCGGGCGTGCCCTACCCGCCCTCCGGCCTCGCCGCAACGCGCGGCGACCGGAGCGCGTCGCTCTCGTGGTCCGCGCCGTCCACGACCGGCGGCATCCCGATCACCGGGTACGCCATCTGGCAGGGCAGCTCCAGCGGCGGCGAGACGCTCATCGCCACGATCGGCACCAACACGAGCTTCGTCGCGAACGAGCTCGTGAACGGGCAGACGTACTACTACAACGTGACCGCCATCAACGCCGCAGGCATGAGCGCGGGCTCGAACGAGGCGACCGTCGTCCCCGCGACGGTCCCCAGCGCGCCCGCCGCGCTCGGCGTCACGGGCGGCTCCGGCAGCGCGACCCTGACGTGGACGCCGGCGTCGAACGGCGGAAGCGCGCTCACGAGCTATCGCATCTACGTGGGCACCTCGAGCGGCGGCGGGACGCTCGTCGCGTCGACCGGCAGCGGCGCGAACACGAGCTTCGTCGTGAACTCGCTCACGAACGGCGTCACCTACTACTTCACCGTGGTCGCGGTGAACGCGGTCGGCGACTCGGCGGCCAGCAATGAGGTGAGCGGGGCGCCCGCCGCCGTGCCGAGCGCGCCAGGGACGCTCAGCGCCACGAAAGGCAACCAGAGCGTGAGCCTCTCGTGGAGCGCGCCCAGCTCGAATGGCGGCAGCGCGATCGTGAACTACTACGTCTACCGCGGCACCTCGAGCGGTGGGACGACGTTCCTTGGCGCCACGGGCGGCTCGAACACGACGTTCGTCGTGAACTCGCTCACGAACGGGCAGGCGTACTTCTTCAACGTCACCGCGGTGAACGCGGTCGGCCAGGGCTCCACCTCCAACGAAGCCACGGCGACGCCCAGCACGACGCCGAACCCGCCGGCGAGCCTCAGTGCCACCGCCGGGAACGCGCAGGTCTCGCTCTCGTGGAGCGCGCCGGCCTCGAACGGCGGCAGCGCGATCACGGGCTACACCATCTACCGCGGCACCTCGAGCGGCGGCGCGACGTTCCTCGCCACGATCGGCACGAACACGAGCTTCGTCGCAGCGGGCCTCACCAACGGCCAGGCGTACTTCTTCAACGTCACGGCGATCAACGCGAACGGCCAGTCCTCCTCCTCGAACGAGGCCACCGCGACGCCCTCCACGACGGCGGGCGCTCCGCAGTCGCTCTCGGCGACGAAGGGCGACACGCTCGTGCAGCTCTCGTGGAGCGCGCCCGCCTCCAACGGCGGATCCGCCGTCACGAGCTACAACATCTACCGCGGCACCGCGAGCGGAGCGACGACCTTCCTCGCGACGACGGGCGGCGCGAACACGACGTTCGTCGTGAACTCGCTCACGAACGGCGTCGCGTACTTCTTCAATGTCACCGCGGTGAACGCGAACGGCCAGGGCGCGACGAGCGCGGAAGCCACGGCGACGCCGAGCGCGCTGCCCAGCGCTCCGCAGTCGTTCAGCGCCACGCGGGGCAACGGCAGCGTCGCGCTCTCGTGGAGCGCGCCCAGCTCCAACGGCGGCAGCGCGATCACGGGATACAACGTGTACCGCGGCAGCTCCAGCGGCGCGGCGACGTTCCTCGCCACGATCGGCACCAACACGAGCTTCTCGGACCTCGCCGTGACGAACGGGAACACGTACTTCTACAACGTGACCGCCGTGAACGCGAACGGCCAGGGCGCCTCCTCCAGCGAGGCGAGCGCGACGCCCGCGACGATCCCCAACCCGCCGGCGACCTTCACGGCCACGGCGGGGACCTCCGTGAGCCTCTCGTGGACCGCGGGCAGCACCGGCGGCAGCGCGATCACCGCATACCAGGTCCTCCGCAGCACGAGCAGCGGCGCGGAGACGACGCTTGCGACGATCGGCACGAACACGAGCTACACGGACGCCAACGTCGCGCTCGGCACCACGTACTACTACACCATCAAGGCGACGAACGCGCTGGGCACGTCGAACCCGAGCGTCGAGCGCAGCGCGACGCCCAGCAGCACGCCCAGCGCGCCGCAGTCCGCTTCTGCCACGCGCGGCAACGGGAGCGTCGCGCTTTCGTGGAGCGCGCCCTCGTCCACGGGCGGCAGCGCGATCACGGCGTACACGATCTACCGCAGCACGAGCGCGGGCACGGAGACGTTCCTCGCGACGATCGGCACGAACACGAGCTACTCGGACGCGACCGTCTCGAACGGGAACACGTACTTCTACAACGTGACGGCGTCGAACGCGAACGGCCAGGGCGCCTCCTCCAGCGAGGTGAGCGCGACGCCCGCCACCGTGCCCAACCCGCCGGCGACCTTCAGCGCGACCGCGGGCTCCTCCGTGAGCCTGTCATGGACCGCGGGCAGCACGGGCGGCAGCGCGATCACGGGCTACCAGATCTGGCGCGCGACGTCGAGCGGCGCGGAGGCGCTGTTCGCGAGCATCGGCACGAACACGTCGTACACCGACGCGAACGTCGCGCTCGGCACGACCTACTATTACACGATCAAGGCCGTGAACGCGGTCGGCACCGGCAACCCAGGTGTCGAGCGCAGCGCGACCCCCAGCAGCACGCCCAGCGCGCCGCTCTCCCCGTCCGCGACCCGCGGCAACGCGAGCGTCGCCCTCTCGTGGAGCGTGCCCTCGTCCACGGGCGGCAGCGCGATCACCGGCTACACCATCTACCGTGGCACCTCGACGGGCGCGACCACGTTCCTCGCGACGATCGGCACGAACACGAGCTACTCGGACGCGACCGTCACGAACGGGAACACGTACTTCTACAACGTGACGGCGTCGAACGCGAACGGCCAGGGCGCATCCTCCAGCGAGGTGAGCGCGACGCCCGCGGGCGTTCCGTTCCCGCCTGCCACCTTCACGGCCACGAGCGGAACGACGATCGGTCTTTCCTGGACCGCGGGCAGCACGGGCGGCAGCGCGATCGCGGGCTATCAGATCCTCCGCAGCACGTCGAGCGGCGCGGAGACCCTGCTCGCCACGATCGGCACGAACACGAGCTACACGGACGCGAACGTCGTCGCAAGCACGACGTACTTCTACACGATCAAGGCCGTGAACGCGGTCGGCACCGGGAACCCGAGCGTCGAGCGCAGCGCGACAGCGGGCACGGTCCCGGCGGCGCCCACCGGCCTCATCGCCAACTCCGCGAACCACCAGGTCGCCCTCAACTGGACCGCGCCAAGCGGCAGCGTCACGGGCTACGAGATCTGGCGCAGCACGTCGAGCGGCGCCCAGACGCTCCTCGCAAGCTACACGGGCACGAACACCACCTACGTGGACCTCGGGCTCACGAACGGCACGACGTACTACTACAAGGTGCTCGCCGTGAACGCGATCGGCAGCGGCGCGCTCTCGAGCGAGGCGAGCGCGACGCCCGACGCGGCCATGAAGGTCAACTGCGCGAGCGTCGTGCAGACGACCGGGACGTTCGACTCGTGCAGCGCGCTGCAGGGCAAGGACGGCGTCCTCGCCGCGCTCCAGGAAGGCGGCTCCGGCAGCAACAAGATCTTCAACATGACCTTCACGATCAACATGACCGGCGTCACCGGCACGCAGTCGCTCCAGATCGCGGGCGTGCGCAACAACGCCGCCGAGAACCTGCTCATCAAGGCGCTGAACGCGGGCACGGGCGCGTACGACACGATCGCGACGCTCGACTCGACCTTCACGACGCTCACCGTCTTCTCCGGAAGCGCGGCGGCGTCCACTTACTGGCCAAGCGGCGTCCTCACCATCCGGCTCGTGGACAATGGCCCCGACAGCAACAATTCGAGCTGGAGCATCGACTACATCGGGCTGGTGACGACGTGAAGGCCAACCGCAGCGCGCGTGCGCGCATCGACGACGAGGCAGGCGCCGAGGTCGTGGGCGCGCTCATCCTCTTTGGCATCTTCGTGACGGTGATCGCGATCCTGAACGTGACCTCCGTCCCCAACGCCGGCCTCGCCTCCGAGGAGGAGCATTACGAAACGGTGCTCTCGGCGCTCAACGGGCTCCAGGCGGACGCGGAGAGCGCCGCGCTCGAAGGGAACGAGGGCGCGACGGTCGCGGCCTCGCTCGCCCTCGCGCCGCACCGCACGATCGGCCAGGACTTCTTCAGCTTCTTCATGGCGACGCCCGCGCGCGCGTCGGGCGAGCTCACCTTCGAGCCTGGCTACGGCGACGTGAAGCTCTTCCATTACAAGAACGGGGCTCCGAACGCCTTCTACGACATCGGCAACCCCGCGGCGACCTTCGCTCTCGGACGCTTGACGTTCGACCCGCACCCGGTCTTCCGAGGAGCTGGCGTCATCGACGTCGAGAATGGCGCCATCCTCGCGACGGGCGGCTCGACATCGACCGTTCGCTACGAGCCTCCGGTGAGCGTGGAGATCGCGGGCTCGACGACCAAGATCAACGTGCAGCCGCGGATCCTGAACGGCACGGAGTTCAACGTCGGCGGGACGGCCCCGGTGCGGCTCCTCGTCACGACGGAATCCGCGACGCTCGTGAGCCCGCCCGCCAACAACGCGCAGAACGTGACGCTCGTGCTTGCGACCGACCATCCGGCCGCCTGGCAGAGCTACCTTGCGGGCATCTCCGACGACGCGGGTCTCGTGAACGGGACCCAATACTACGTCGGCGCGAACGCGACCGCGGTCACCTGGATCGTCAACGGGACCTCCAACGGCAACGACATCCGTCTGACGAGCGGAGTCGCCGTCTACGGGGTGAGGCTCTCCTGATGCCCCTAGCGCGTGTTCCGGCGGGTTCTTTACCCCCCGACGGGTCAATCCAGAGCGGAGGGTCCGCATGAACGAGAAGGCCACGACGTCCGCCCCAGGCGGAGAGCCGGTCGAGGTCACCGTGTCGTCGCCCGAGCCCGAGCGGCACGAAGGCGGCTTCACGGACAAGCTGCGGCGCCTCTTTGGCAAGCGCGACGCCGAGCTCGCTCGCGTGTACCGCGACGAGGACGTGACGCCGATCCCGCCCCTTGCGCCTGGCGAGATCGCGGTGGAGATGCGCCCCGTGCGCGCGCCCTTCGCCTTCGTGCGGATCGCCCACGATCCCGAGCGCAACGCGTACCGCTACGAGGTCATCGAGCCGCCGCTCTCGCCCGAGGACGAGCACACGTACGCGTTCGTGAAGGACGCGTTCCTGCGCACGCTCGACCTCGACATCGACGCGTTGGACCGCCGCGGCGCGCGCGACTACCTCGCGGACCGCCTGGCGAAGCTCCTGGAGCGCCACGACGTGCGCATGACGCCACTCGCCCGCGCGCGCATCTCGTACTACCTAGAGCGTGACTTCCTCGGCTTCGGCCCCATCGACGCGATGATGATGGACGGGAGCATCGAAGACATCTCGTGCGACGGGCCGCAGGTCCCGCTCTTCATCTTCCACCGCAAGTACGAGAGCGTCCGGACGAACCTCGCGTTCCCCACCGACGTCGCGCTCGACGGCTTCGTGCTGCAGCTCGTGCAGCGCTCAGGCAAGCACATCAGCGTCGCGGAGCCCCTCGTGGACGCGACCCTTCCCGATGGATCGCGCCTGCAGGCCTCGCTCTCGCGCGAGGTCACGACGCGCGGTTCGACCTTCACCATCCGCAAGTTCAGGAAGGATCCGTTCACGCCGACGGACCTCATGGCGTTCGAGACGGCGAGCCCCGAGATGGTCGCCTATCTGTGGCTCGCCGTAGAGCACGGCGCAAGCGGCATCATCTGCGGCGGCACGGCTAGCGGCAAGACCACGACGCTGAACGCGCTCTCCACGTTCATCCCCTCGCGCAAGAAGATCGTCTCCATCGAGGACACGCGCGAGATCAACCTCTCCCACGAGAACTGGATCCCCGGCGTCACGCGCGCGGGCGGCGCGGGCGAGAGGAACTCCTCCGGGAAGCGCACCGGCGAGGTCGACATGTTCGACCTTCTGAAGGCCGCGCTGCGCCAGCGCCCCGAGTATCTCCTCCTCGGCGAGGTGCGCGGCCAGGAGGCGTACGTCCTCTTCCAGGCGATGGCCACGGGCCACACGGTGTACAGCACGATGCACGCCGACAGCGTCGCGAGCGCGGTCCACCGCCTCGAGTCGCGCCCGATCGAGATCCCCCGCAACATGCTCGCGAGCCTCGACTTCGTCGTCATCCAGGGCGAGACGCGCGTCGGCGAGCGCCGCGTCCGCAAGATGCGCGAGCTCGTCGAGATCACGGGGATCGACCCACGCACGGGCGAGCTCCTCACGAACCGCGTCTTCCACTGGGACACGAGCGAGCAGCGTTTCCGCTACTCGGGCACCTCGTTCGTCCTCGGCAAGATCGCCGAGGAGACGCACCTCACGGAAGATGGCCTGCGCAAGGAGTTCGACCGCCGCGTGCGGCTCCTCAGCGCCGTCCAGAAGCGCGGCGCGCGCGACATCGCGACCTTCTCCCGCATCGTGGCCGCGTACGCCATGGAGCCCGACGCGATCGTGGCGGAGCAGGAGGCGCGCTGATCGTGGCGGGCCCCGAGCGCGTCGCCGTGCGGGCCAGCATCGCCGAGGCGCCCGCGCCGCCGGCCGCCACGCAGCGCCTCCCCGTTCGTGCCCATGAGAAGGACGCGCGGGAGGCGTACCTGCGCTTCTGCCTGCGCCTCTTTGGCGACCTCGCGCGCCCTTCGGCGCCGAAGGCCAACAAGCTGCGACACGCGCTCGAGCAGGCGCACCTCGATCTCCTCCCGGAAGCCTATCTCGCGTTCGTGTGGACGAACTCGCTCGTCACCGCGATCGTGGGCTACGCCCTCGTGCTCACGGTCCTCAGCGCCTTCGCCGCCGCGGGCGCCGCGCTTCCGCTCGCCGTCGTCGCGGTCGCGCTCGTCCTGCCGATCTTCTTCACCGGCACGGCGTATGTGGCGCAGGTCGTCTACCCCGACTATCGCGCGGGAGAGCGCCGACGCGCGATCGACCGCGAGCTGCCGTACGCGGTGAACTTCATCGCGGCCATGTCGAGCGCGGGCGTGGTTCCTGCCGTCCTCCTGCGCGACCTCGCGCGCGAGAAGGCGTACGGCGAGGTCTCGAAGGAGGTCTCCTGGCTCGTCCGCGACATCGACCTCCTGGGGATCGACCTCCTCACGGCGATCCAGCGCGCGACGGGCCGCACGCCCAGCCGCAAGTTCCAGGAGTTCCTGCAGGGCGCGAAGACCACGATCCTCTCGGGCGGCGACCTCAAGACGTACTTCCTCAGCAAGGCCGACCAGTACATGAACGACAACCGCCGCACGCAGAGGGAGTTCATCGAGTCGCTCGGCCTCATGGCGGAATCGTACGTCACGGTCGTGATCGCGGGCCCGCTCTTCATGCTCGTCATGCTGAGCATCATGCTCCTCATCGGGAACTCCAGCGCGTCGAGCGAGGCGTTCCTCTTCATGCTCACGTTCATCATGCTCCCGCTCGCGCACACGGTCTTCGCGTGGGTCATCAAGAACATGGCACCGGAGGCGTGAGACTTGGTCGCATTCGGCGAGGACGATCTGCGCGATGGGACTGCGCCCACGATGACCGTGCCGTTGCAGCCGGAGTCGCCGCATCGTCCTTCGCGGGCGCCGCGTGTCATCTACGTGGCGTTGCTCCTCGTGCCGCTGATCCTCGGCGCGTGCGTCGTGCTCATCCGGACGGGGGTCATCTCGGGCCGGACGGGCAGCCAGACGACGCCGTGGGACCTGGCGGTCATCTTCCTGGGCATCGCGGGCACGCTCGTCATGGCGTTCTACGCCGCGAAGCGTGTCCCTGGCCTTCTTGCCCGCTCGAAGCGCGATGCGTTCGACAGCCAGCTTTCGACGTGGGAGTTCGCGACCCTCTGTGTGAGCGCGCCCGTGTCGGCGGCGATCGGCGTCCTCGCGTTCCTCCACTGGAGCGGCGTCGTCGCGTTCCTGCATCTTCCCGCCGAGCCGATGGCGCCCCTGGTCATGGGCGCGATCGCGCTCCTCGTCGCTTGCGCGCCGATGGCGTATTTCGATTACCAGCGGGAGCGCAACGCGCGCGCGATCGAGGCGCGCTTCCCCGACCTCCTGCGCGATCTCAACGAGTCGCACGCCTCCGGCATGACGATGGCGCAGGCGATCCGCGTCGCGGCGCGAGGCGACTACGGCAAGCTCAACCCCGAGGTCCGCCGCATGGCGCACCAGATCTCCTGGGGGACGAGCTTCCCGGACACGCTGCGCATGTTCTCGGACCGCGTGGGCACGCCGCTCGTCGTGCGCGCCGTCTCGCTCATCAACAAGGCGACGGAGGCGGGCGGCAACGTCAAGGACGTGCTCGCGGCGGCGGCGCGCGACGCGCGCGAGATCGGAGGCCTGCAGGCGGACCGACGCGCGGGGATGGCGCTCTACGTCATCATCGTATACGTCGCGTTCTTCGTCTTCCTCGGCGTCGTCGCGGCCCTCCAGGGCATGCTCGTGCCGTCGCTGCTCACCTCCACGCGCGGCGTGGAGGGCGGCTCGATCGGCGCCCTTTCGGTGGGTGGCCGCCTCGAGTACGACGACTTCCGCTTCATCTACTTCGGCACGGGCCTCGTCCAGGCGCTGGGCTCCGGCATGGTGGCCGGCGTGATGAGCGAGGGCGGCATCGAGGCCGGCCTGAAGCACGCGTGCATCCTCGTGGCCTGCACGGTGCTTGCGCTGGGGATCCTGCTGTAGTGCGAGTGCGAGTTCTAGTGCGAGTTCGAGCGCTCCGCGAAGGAGCCGGAACCCCGAAGGACGGAAGGTCCGAAGGGAGCGATCGCAGGTGCATGGGCACCTGCGATCGGCAGACGTGACACGCGGATCGCAGGTGCATATGCACCTGCAGCCGCGCCTCGACGCGAGCTCGGGATCGTGGCACAGGCAGTGGCTGTGTCGGGGCAAGACGAAGGGAGACATCTGCATCTGCGGCGCACCGTGCGGCGCAGGTGCTGGGCAGGTGCGGCGCAGATGCGGCGCAGGTGCGGGGCATTGTCCCCCGCGCCGTCTCCCTTCGAGACTGAAAAGTGAGGGCCTCGTCGCAACCGTTGCAGGCGCCGTCGGAAACTGGACCGGTGAACGCGTCCATCTCGCGCCTGCGGGCGAGGATCTCGCGGCCCCTATCGACCTACTCGTCCACGGCGGGGCCGGGATCCAGCGACGCCTCAACCGTCGGCGCCGCTAGCACGGCGCATGCTTCTAGTAGTGACGCCTGGGCCAGCGGCTGCAGGGCGCTCTGCGGCCTTGAGAGCGGCGGAGACGGAGGCATCGACCGCGACGCGATCGACTGCCAGCCGCGCAGGTCCAACGTCGGCCGGCCTCACCCAAACCATGTCCGCATCCACAAGGGCCGCTTGCTGCAGCCCCAAGCGGAGCTCGAGCTGGAGGAGTGAGGAGCGCGTCAGGGCCCCTGGCAGTCGCCGTGCCGCCCCCGAAACCGACCCCCGGCGTTGCCGCCGGGATGATGAGTGGCCCCGCCGAGATTTGAACTCGAATTTCGATCATCGGATGCGCCCGGCGCCGAACGAGCCGACGATGTCGAAGCTCTTCTCGCTGAACTTGTACTCGACCCAGCCACGGTTGTCCGTGATCCCGACGCCCAGCACGTTGATCTGCGTGTGGCCGGAGTCCGAGCGCATCTCGACGACGCCGTCGCAGAGGTGCTTGAAGGTCTGGACCTCCGCGTCGCTGTGCATGCCCTGCTCCATGAGGAGCATGCTCGTGGCGCCGGCTCGCTTCGCCTTGCCGACGAGGACCTGGAGGAAACGGAACGTCGTCTGCGCGTTCGTGTACGTGATGAGCGTGCTCACGCTGTCGAAGACGAGGCGGTGCTGCGGGTGGTCCGCGATGATCTTGCGCTGCGCGTTGTTCACGGCGAGGCTCACCGCGTTGAGGTTCATCGGGCCGTCGACGTACTCGCAGTTGGCCGCGTCGTCCTCGGCGCCGATGGACTTGCTGTAGACGTCGACGAAGTGCGCGAGGTTGCGCCGCTCGTAGTCCGCGTAGCTCGGGTCGAGCTCCGCGAGGCGCTGCCGGACGTCGCTCGCGGCGTCGCCGGTGAGGAGCATGATTCCGGGCACGCCGTTGCGCAGCCCATGGAGGAAGTAGAGCTTCGTGAGGACGTCCTTCCCGAGGAAGGGAGGCCCGTAGACGAGCGTCGTCGACTGGGGAGGGAGGCCTCCATCGAGGAGCTCGTCCAGGCGCTTCACGCCCGTCTCGACCTTGCCGCTCATGCGGGCACCTCGGGGGGCGTCGAGAGGAGGATCTGCTCCATGAGATCCTGCAGCACCTTGCGCGCCGACTCCCGATCCTGGCCCGTGCATCCCACGACGCGCACGCGCGGCGGGGGTTGCAGGAGGCGCGCGACCTCGTCGGGGGACAAGGCGCCGGGCGCGTCTTGCTTGTTCGCGGCGATGATGCCCGGCAGCCCCTGCTTCCAGGTCTGCGTGAGCATGTCCTTCGCGCGCGCGAAGCTGTCGGGCTGTGTGCTATCGACGACGACGATCACGCCGAGCGCCTGCCCCGCGAGGATCTTGAGGATCGGGTCGAAGCGCGCCTGGCCGGGCGTGCCGAAGAGGTCGGCCGTGAGCCCGTCCATCGTGACGCGCCCGTGGTCCATCGCGACCGTCGTGCCGAGGTGGTCTGCGCTCACGGCGACGTCGCTCACGGCGTGGAGGAAGCTGGACTTCCCCGCGTTGTAGGGCCCCGTGACGAGGATCTTCGGGATGTAGACGTGCACGCCGCCCGGCTTCAGGGCCTTGAACAGGCGCGGCCGCGTCTCGAGCGTGGGCTTCCACGCGGCGCGCTCGACGACGAAGTATTGGCCCGTCATGACGCGATCCTCGACGCCTTTCACGTTCACGACGCCATCGAAGCGATCGAGGAGCGGGCCGATGTCGTTGCCGTAGGGCCAGCGCGTGAAGAGCGACTCGCTGAACGCGAAGCGCTGCATGGCCGCGAACAGGCGGGGGAACGCCGCGGCGAATTTCGTCTCGTTCGCCTGGTCCACGAGCGTCGAGAGCGAATCGACGATGAGCCATGCGCCCGGCCGCTCCTGCGCGACCTTCTCGAGCATGGCCGCGAACTGCTGCGGGTCGTTCGGATCGGCGACGACGTGCTCGGCGGGGGTGGGCGCGCCCATGAGGGCGGAGAACGCGTCGATGAAGCGCAGCCGTCCGCGGTGCTCGAAGACGTCGAGGCCGAACGCCTGCATCGCCGTGAGCACGCTTCCGGGGCTGCGGTTCGTGACGGCGTAGACGACCTCGCCGCCGTCGGAGAGGTGCTGGTGCGCGGCCTGATAGAGGAACGGCTCCGCCTCGACGCCGGGGTCGTTCACGAAGAGGAGCGTGGCGTGCGCCGGGACCGGGGAGACGATCTTCTCGAGGTGCGGGATCCCCATCCGCTCGACGCTCACCTAACCACCCGACAGGGCGAGGGCCACGTTCTGCGCTGCGCTTTCCAACCTCGGCAGGAGCTTGTCGTGCGGTGTGTCCGCCTGCGTGGCGGCGACGAGGAGAAGGTCGCGCGTCGCGCCGACGACGATGAGCTTGAGCCGGTCGGTGGTCGCGATCATGTGGTGCGTCTTGCCGCCGTCGAGCTCCGCGATCGCGATCTCCGTCGCGCCCATCGCGGTCGCGACCATCGCGCTGAACGTCTCGCGGCTCTGCGCAAGGCGCCCGCTCGCCCGCACTGCGAGCCCGTCGCGGCTCACGAGCGCGGCGCCAAGGACCCCCTTCTCGCCGGCGAGCTCCTCCAGGAGTGATTCAAGTCGCGCCTGCCGGTCCATCATGCGGGCTGCCCCCGGCGGTTCACGTCGCGCCCTTCACCCAGCGTCAGCTCGACGAGATCCGGCGCGACGCGCGCGGCGTGCGCCTCGCAGTTGTACGTGGAGGAGAAGAATCCCAGGAGCACGCCCTCGACGAACGCGGCGCGCACGGGCTCGGGGGCGCGGTCGAGATCGCGCGACGGCCGGAAGCGGACGCGGGCCGCGCGGTGGAATGCGTGGTCCACGTCGAGCGCGCCAAGGCCCGAGGCCGCCATCGCCTCGGAGAGGAGCGCGACGCCGCGCGGGAGCGTGTCGTCGTGATAGCGCCGCGCGAACACCTGCGCGCCCAGGAGCGCTCCGGTCTCGCGCGCGAGCGCGCCCGCGTCGGCGGGGAGCGACGCGAGCCCGGCGACGAGCGCGCGGTCGGCGTCGTCACCTAGCGTCGGGAAGCCGCGCTGGGCGCGGCGTCGTTCCAGCAGCGTCGAGGCCACATCGCGGAAGCTGGTCCACGTCTGCATCGGCTCGTCGAATCATTCGGGCGCTTGCTCTTAATATAGTCGGAACACCCGCGCGGGGCGGACGTGGGGGGTCCCTTTAAGGCGCTGGCCGGTCGACCGTCCTTTATGCCGAGGGCCGACGTCGCCGCGGAGGCCGAGAAGGTCTTCGCGGCGGAGTCGGCGATCGCGGGCATCCGCGTCGCCGTCATCGCGCTCAACAGCATCGTCTACGCCTTCGGCGTGGACAAGGCGGCCACCCTGCCGCCCCTCGCCTGGAGCGTGATCGTGACGGCGAACGTCTATGGCCTGGGCGTCTGGGCGCTGCGTCCGTATCGCCGCTTCCCCGTGATGCTGTCGAGCTACTTCACGACGGCGCTCGATGCGGTCTTCATCACCGTCTGGCTCCTCGCGACGGGGGGCTTCGAGTCGCCGTTCTACCTGCTCTGGATGCTGAGCGTCACGGCCGTCGCCTTCCGCTACGACGCCCGGGCCACGTTGTTCGCCGCCGGCGTGTACGCGCTCTGCTATCTCGGCCTGCTCGCCGCCCTCGGTGAGGTCGCTGGGCACGGATGGGACGTGGCCACGCGGCTGGGCTACCTGTTCCTCACCGCGGCGTTGGGCGGGTTCCTGTCGCGCGAGGTGTACGCGCAGACGCGCGCGAAGGTCGAGCTCCAGGAGGTGACGAGCGCGCTGCGCGAGAGCCGCGAGCGCTTCCAGCGGCTCTCCGACGCGACCTTCGAAGGCATCGCGATCCACGAGCAGGGCCGCATCCTCGAGACGAACGCCTCCTTCGCGGCCATGATGGGGTACGCGCCTGACGACCTCGTGGGCATGGCGGCCGACCGACTCGTCGACCCCGTCTCCCTTCCGGCGCTCGCGGAGCACCTCGCACACCCCCGCGACGAGCCGTGGCTCGTCGTCGCGCGTCGCAGGGACGGATCGACCTTCGACGCGGAGATCACGGCGCGCGACCTGCCCTGGGAAGGGCGTACGGTACGCGTCGTCGCGCTAAGGGACGTCACGGAGCGCAAGAAGGCGGAGCACGCGGTCCTCGAGCGCGAGGCGCTCGCGATGCAGAACGAGCGGCTGCGCGAGATGGACGCGCTGAAGACGAGCTTCATCAACAACGCCGCGCACGAGCTGGGCACGCCCCTCACGCCGATCAAGCTCCAGGCGCATCTGCTGCGCCTCGGGGGCATGGGCGAGCTCAACGACAAGCAGAAGCGCGCCGTGGACGTGCTCTCGCGCAACGTGGACCACCTGGGGCTCATGGTGAAGGACCTGCTCGACGCATCGCGCGTGCAATCGCAGGAGCTGCGATTGCGCTCCGCGCCCGTCGACCTCCAGGCCACGCTCGCCGAGGCCGTCGAGGCGTTCAGCGCGAACGCGACGGTGGACATCCGCCTCGCCACGACGCCAGGGCTCCACATCGAAGGCGATGCGCAGCGCGTGAAGCAGGTCGTGTTCAATCTCCTCGGGAACGCGCTGAAGTTCACGCCTGCCGGCGGCCACATCGACGTGCGCGCCCGCCGCGAAGGCGCCGAGGTGCACGTGGAGATCGCGGACACGGGCTCAGGCATCGCGCCAGAGGACATCGAGAAGCTCTTCCGCCCCTTCAGCCAGGTCCACGACACGACCACGACGAGCCGCGCCGGGACGGGCCTCGGGCTCTTCATCTCGAAAGGGATCGTCGAGTCGCACGGCGGGCGCATCTGGGCGACCTCGGGAGGGCGGGGACACGGGACGACGTTCCACTTCACGCTGCCCGTCGAGCCCGTGGTGGTGCTGCGGGCGCCACAGATCCCGAAGGAAGGCTAGGGTCGGATCGTTGGAACGTCCCTGGGGGCAACGGCGTCGCCAGAGGGACTCCTGGGACCGCAGGGACCAGAGCGTGACATCTTCTCGGGTCCCGGGCTCCCGTGTCCCTCGGGTCGTCGCGGTACAGAGGACGATGCTCACTTCTTCGGCGCGTCGAGGTTGCGTCGCACGAGATCCAGCGATCGAGCGAAGGACCGGTTGCGCATCTCCTGCACGCGCTGCTCGTGCAGCAGGGTGCGCACGACATTGAGGACCTGGTCGGGCTCGAAAGGCTTCGTGAAGAAGTTCTCGATGTTGGCCTCGTTGATCGCGCGGATCGCGATCTCGAGGTCCGGGAAGGCGGTGACGAGGATGCGCGGGACGCTTGGCAGCTTCTTCTGCGCGCGGCCGAGGAACTCGAGGCCGTTCATGCCCGGCATCTTGTAGTCGGAGACGATCACGTCGACGACCTCGCGATCGAGCAGCTCCAAGGCCGCCTGGCCGCTGGGCGCAGTGCGCACGTCGACCTCCTCGAGGCAGGTCTCGAAGAGCGCCTTCAGCGACTCGCGGATATCTTCCTCGTCGTCGACGAGAAGGATGGTCTGGCGCCGTTGCCCGGCCCCAGCGGGATCGTCCGCCACGCCCTTCGATGGGGGAGGTCGCGCCATAAGCATATCGTTCCCGGCCGGCGTTGGTCCGCGACCGGACTTTCGTCAGGCTTCTTATACCTAAGAATTCGCATGCTGGCCGTCCATGGTCGAGGCATCGCGCGACACGGTCCAGCTCATCTCCGGCCTGATCTCGCACATGCGCCAGATCGTGGGCGATGGCGCCTGCTACGCGATGCTCCACTACGGCGCGATGGAGGAGGGGAAGCGCTTCGGCGCGGGCACGGGCGTGACGGATCTCGCGAAGGTGCTCGATCGCTTCGACCAGCTCCTCCTGCACCGCACCGAGATCCTGAAGGACGACGGCGCGAGCGTCACGCTGCGCGTGCACTCCTCGGCGCTCATCGACCAGAACCAGCGCGCGATGCACGGCGTGATCCTCGGCCTCGTCGAGGGAGCGCTCACCGCAAGCCGTTCCGGTCGGTACAAGGGGACCGTCGTGGCGGGGAACGGCGAGATCCTTCTCGAGCTCAAGAGGGACGCCTGATGCCGCATCGCATCAAGCTCATCTCGACCGGGGCGGCGAACCTGGACGAGCTCCTGGGCGGCGGGATCCCCGCGAACACGCTCAACATCCTCTCGGGCGAGCCCGGCACGGGGAAGACGATCCTCGCGCAGCAGGCGATGTTCCACTACGTGAAGACGAACCCGGGCGCGCGCGTGCTCTACCTCACGACGCTCTCCGAGCCCGCGATGAAGGTCATCCGCTACCTGCAGGGGTTCGGCTACTACGACGCGGAGGCGTTCGGATCCAGCGTCGTCTACCGCGACGTCGGCGGCTTCCTGCGCGACCACCCGAGCGTCGAGCTCCTCGAGGAGATCATGCGCCTCGTGGAAGAGGTGCAGCCCGCGATCCTCTGCATCGACTCGTTCAAGGCGATCCGCGACCTCATGCCCGCGCAGGAGGATTTCCGGCGCTTCTGCTACGACCTCAGCGTCCGCCTCGCGAGCGCGGCGTGCACGACGCTCCTCATCGGCGAGTACGACGACGTCGAGGCGGCCGAGGGGGCGGAGTTCGCCGTCGCGGACGGCATCCTCACGCTGCGCCGCACTGAGCTCAACGGCGAGCCGCAGCGCATGATCCAGGTGAAGAAGATGCGCGGGCAGGCCATGAACATGGCCGCGTTCCCCTTCAGCATCTCGAAGGACGGGATCCGCGTCTTCACGCCCGAGCTCACGCTCGCGCGCTTCCCCCAGCTCGAGAAGGAGGACTCGACGCGCCTTCCCACCGGGGTCCAAGGGCTCGACGAGCTGCTCCTGGGCGGGATCCCGCGAGGCCGCAGCATCATGCTTTCGGGAGTCTCGGGCAGCGGGAAGACGACGCTGGGCCTCCAGTTCCTCATGGAGGGCGCGGCGCGGGGGGAGCGCGGCGTCTTCTACAGCTTCGAGGAGACCGCCGACCGCCTCTCCACGCTCGCGAAGGGGTTCGGCTGGGACCTGCAGCGCCACATCGACGCCGGGCTCCTGCGCATCGTGAGCAAGCCCGTCACCGACATCCGCGTCGACGAGAACCTCGAGGACATGATGCACGAGGTGCAGGAGTTCCGCCCGGCGCGCATCGTGCTCGACAGCTTCAGCGCCTTCCTCGCCAAGATCCGCGACTCGTCGGTGCAGCGCGACAAGGCGTTCCACCTCGTGAGCATGGTGCACCGTGTCGGCGCCGTCTCGCTCCTCATCAGCGACGTGCCCACGCACGAAGCGAACCGCGTCTCCCGCTGGGGCGTGGAGGAGACGGTCGTCGACGGGACGATCGTCCTCTCGACGGAGCTTCGCGCCGGCAAGCGCGTGCGCTACATCGAGGTGTACAAGATGCGCACGACCGACCACGTGCGCGGCCGCCACCGCATGGACATCGGTCCTCAGGGGCTGCGCATCTTCTACAAGTCGCCCGAGAACCGCGCCGCGGTCGAGGCGCCCCCGCCGATCGTCTTCTCGCCGGTGGAAGCCGTCGTCGAAGGCGAGATCCCGTACAACCACACGTGGCTCGTGCGCGGCGGACCCGGCGCTGGCAAGTCCGTCTGGGCGGTCCAGTACGCGGTCGAGCGCCTCCGCAGCGGAGAGGCGGTGCTCTTTGTCGCGACCGAAGCCAGCACGAAGACGGTGCTGAACGCCATGGAGCGCCTCGGCCTCCTCACGGAGCCCTACGTCGAGAGCGGCCAGCTCGTCGTCAAGTCCGTGGAGGAGAACCACGAGCTCGACCTCGAGGACCCGGAGAGCTTCATCAACCTCGTTGCGACCTGGCTCGACGAGATGCCCAAGCCCTGCACGCGCGTCGTGGACTCGCTCACGCCGCTCATGGTCGGCATGTCGCCCGAGGAGTTCAAGGCCATCCTCACGAAGGGGCGTCTGCTCTCCAGCTCGCCGCAGGTGTCGATGCTCGACACCGTGATGGCGTCGCAGGACGTGCTCCAGAGCTATCTCACGAACCACTTCGACGTCGTCATCGACCTGTACACGCCCGACTGGGGCGACCTGCGCGGCGCGGACGACCGCGGCCGCCCCGTCATGCGCCTCGTCAAGGCGCGCGGCGTGCGCGTGGACAGCCGGCCCTACCCCTTCCGCGTGTCCAGGGAAGGCGGCGTCGTCGTGCAGAAGGACTTCTACGGGCTGCGGAGCTGACGCTTCGTGGTCGACAAGCTCGAGGGCGTGGATCTCGCGAGCATCCTCGAGTCAGCGCCCGACGCCGTCGTCATCGTCGGTGGCGACGCGACCATGGTCTTCGTGAACGGCCAGGCCGAGCGGCTCTTCGGGTACACCCGCCACGAGCTCGTCGGCCGGCCGTTCGAGAGCCTCCTCCCCGAGCGTTTCCGCGGCCGCCACGCGCTTCCCCGCGACGGCGACGAGCGCGAGCCTCTTGCGCGCCCGATGATGGGCGGGCTCGACCTCTTTGGCGCGCGCAAGGACGGGAGCGAGTTCCCGATCGAGATCAGCCTCTCTCCGATCCGCTCCACGTCGGGCACACTCGTCTCCGCGAGCATCCGCGACGTGACCGAGCGCAGGCGCGTGGAGCACGAGGTGGATCGGCTGCGCCGCTCGCAGGAGCTGCTGCTCAACTCGGTCACCGAAGGGATCCTGGGCCTCGACGTGGGCGGGAGGATCACTTTCGCGAACCCCGCCGCCGCGAAGCTCCTGGGCTATAGGATGGAGGAGCTCGTTGGCCAGTCCGAGCACGATCGCATCCATCATCACCGCTCGGACGCGACGCCCTATCCCGAGGAGATGTGCCCGATCCACCGCTCCGTCGCGGACGGCAGCGTGCATCACGCGAGCGGCGAGGTGTTCTGGAAGAAGAACGGACAAAGCCTCGCCGTCGAATACACCGTCGCGCCGATCCGCGAGAACGGGAAGCTCGTCGGCGCGTCCGTCATCTTCGTCGACATCAGCGACCGCATGAAGACCGAGGCAGCGATGCGCGAGGCGCGGATCGCGCGGCCGCTCGCGCGGCGCATCGTGCAGGACCTCGTCGAGCAGGGCGGCGTCGCGCACCAGACCCTGACGCAGGTCGGGCGCAAGCTCGCGACCGAGACGAGCGCGAAGTCCCTCGTCGAGCACCTCGCCGCATACCGGGAGATGGGTCTGGGAGCGATCGAGGTCGAGAAGCAGGAGGGCGGCCGCTATGCCTTCAGCGGACAGGACCTGCTGGAGCGCCGGCCGGAGTCGCGGGTCGCGACATGCTCGTTCACGCTGGGCTACCTCAGCGAGGCGGTCGCGCACCTGCACAGGGGCGAGCCCACGCTGGGCACGGAGATCGAGTGCCAGTCGCGAGGCGCGCCGCGCTGCCGGTTCATCGTGCAGGTGAAGAAGCCCGAGGAAGGCCTCGCCCGCCGCGTCAAGGAGCTGATCTGATGCTGCGCAGCAGCGTCACCGCGCGAGCCGCGGGATCGCGGTCTCGCCGATGCGCGACGAAGTCGAGCGAGCGACGAGAGCGATCGCGGCTCGCGCTCGCCACCCCCGCAGGGGGTTGGCGCACGTGAACGAGACCTTGCTCCTGGACGCGCTCCTGCAGGTCGTCACCGGCATCTTCTACGCCTACGTGGGGCGCGTCTGCGCGAGGCGCCGCATCGGCGGCGACGCGCAGCTCGCGGCGAGCATGTTCTCGGTCTGGTGGTACGCGTTGGGCGCCTTGAGCGGGAGCGCGGCCCTCACGCGCGTGCTCGCCTACGCGGGCGTGCGCGAGCTTGGCGTCTTCGTGACGCTCACCCACATCGCGATCCTCGGCCTCTGCCTCGCCTTCTGGGCCCTGCAGTACTACCTCGTCTACCTGTTCTCGGGGGAAAGGCGCTGGCTCCTGCCCCTCTCGGGGTTCTACCTCGCGCTCTACATCTGGATCGTCTACCTCATCGTCTGGGAGACTCCGATCGGCGTGGACGTGAGCGCGTGGGCCGTGAAGCTCACCTTCGAGCGGCCGCTCACGACGGGGCCGGTCGTCGCCGCGCTGACGCTTCTTCTCATCGTGCCGCCGGTGCTCGGCGGGATCGGGTACGCGCGCCTTTTCTTCCGCGTCACGGAGCCGACGGCCCGCTACCGGATCGGCCTCATCTCGTTCACCATCGTCGCCTGGTTCGGGAGCTCGCTCGCCGCGTGGGGCATGGGCATCAACACCGCGTCCTGGTGGCAGGGCGTCTCGCGCGCGATCGGCCTTGTCGCGGCGCTCATGATCGTGGCGGCCTACCGGCCGCCTGCCTGGGTGCGTCGCCGCTGGCAGATCCAGGCGGCGGAAGAGGCGGCATCGGCCGCGTAGCCGCAACGACCAAGTCGCCTGCGCGCCGACCGGGAGCTCGATGCGTGAGCCGCGGGCGGGGAACGCCGTCGACCTCCTCGTCGATGACGAGCTGTGGCGTCCGCTCCTGCGCGCGATCCGCGATGCGCGCGAGGAGATCCTTCTCACCCAGCTCTTCTTCACGCCAAGCTTCGCGCCGCTTGGCATCCCGCTCGCGGACGAGCTCGAGGAGGCAGGCAAGCGAGGCGCGCGCGTTCGCGTGCTCGTGAACCAGAACGCCGCGGTGCCCGACAGCTGGGACGAGCTGCGCGAGCGCTTCGAAGGGACGCGCGTCGAGGTCGCGCGCATCCTCATGACGCCCAACGTGATGCATGCGAAGATCCTCGTCGCCGACGGGCGCGAGGCGTTCGTCCTCGACGCGCCCTTCGAGGCGAAGTACCTGGACGGCTCCCTGCACGCCTTCTCCTCCGCCGGTCCACGGCGCAGGCCCTTCCACTCGGTGTCGACCCGCGTGCGCGGCCCCGCCGTCGCGGACTTGCACGCGTTCGTCGCGCGCCTCTTCGTCGCGGCCGGCGAGGAGGCGCCGCCGCCAAGGCCCGCTCCGGCCGTCGCGGGGGCGATCCCCATCCGGCTCGCGTGGACCGCGCCGCCCGGCTTCTTCGAGGCCAACGCCGAGCTCGGGATCCTGCGCGCCTACGAAGAGGCGATCCTGGGCGCGCGCTCGTTGGTCTACGCGGAGACGCAATACCTCACGAGCCCGCGCATGCACGACCTCTTCGCGCGCGCTGCGGAGCGGGCGGAGGTCGTCCTCGTCGTGAACGAGCACATGGACATCCCCGGATACGACGCATGGCAATCGCGCGGCCTCGCGCGCATCGGCGCCGGCGCGCACCCGCGCCTGGGCGCCTTCTCCTTGTGGGCCGCTTCCCGCACGGCGACGGCCCGCCAGATCTACGTGCACAGCAAGGTCGGGATCGTGGACGATCGCTGGCTCACGATCGGCTCGGCGAACCTCGACAGCCTGAGCCTCCACGAGTCGACCGAGTTCCCGGTGCGCGTCCCGCCCAACGTCGAGCTCAACCTCGTGATCGAGGACGCGTCCTTCGCCGCCCACGCCCGCCGGCGCCTCTGGGCCGAGCACCTGCGCGACGAGGGCATCTGGACGGCGCGCGCCCCCCGCGACGGCTGGCTCTCACACTGGCGCGCGGTCGCGGAGCGCAATGCGCGCGCGCTGCAAGCCGCGCGGCCGCAGGTGGGGCGCGTGTTCCGGTTCGAGGCGCTCTCTTCGAGGATGCGGCCGCACCACGGGAGCGGAACGAGGCGCACTCCGGGCGCATGAGCCGGAGCGGACTCAGTAGAGCCCGCGGCCCTTGCGCGCGGCGGCCCAGCCGCGGACGAAGTCGGCCTGTCCGTTGCCCGTCATGACCGCTTCGGCGGCCGGCACGCGCGACCAGTAGTGCGCGAGCGCCTGCTCGATCGTCATGTCGTGCTGCTCGACGAGCGCGCAGGTGATGGCGGAGCCGGTGCGCCCCCACCCGGCCTTGCAGTGCACGAGGACGTTCTGGTCCTCGGGCACGGTCGCGAGGTCGTCGAGGAACGCGCGCATCTGGAAGGGGGTCGGGGGCGCGTCGTCGGTCCAGAAGTGCGGCCGCCAGTCGAACCCCATCTCGCGCGCGAGCTTGCCGGGGATCGCCTCCTCGTGGCTGAAGATGACCTTGATCCCCGCCTCGCGGAGCTGCTCGAAGTGCTTGGGCAGGAAGGGGAGCGGCGAGCGGTGGATCCGGCCGTGGATGGGGGTCACGCCACCGAAGCGATCGAACCAATCCTGGAGGGGCATGAGACCCGCTTGCCGCCCTTCGCCTTGAACGTTGGCGTTCCGCTACTTGAGAGCCGCCTTCAATTTCAGGGCGCCTCCCGTGTAGGCCTTTTCGACGTCTGCGTACGTCCCGAGATCGTCGTTGAGGACCTCGACGATGACGAATCCCGTGGGCACCCAAGTGAAGGTCGCGGTCCCGCCGATGACATTCGCCGCGTTCCAACCCACGAGCCAATTGCTCGGACTGTAGACGGTGAGCAGCGCAGAAGCGCCACTGGAGCCCGTCCCGGTGACCGCGACGCTCACGGTGTTGGGGACGAAGGCGGCGGATGCGTGCTTCGATCCCCCCGCTGTGATCGCGACCTTCTTCACAACGACGTCTTTGGCGCCATCAGCAGAGAACGTCACCTGGTAGGTGCCGGCGGGGACAAGGAAGTCCGTTCCCGCACCGTCTTCGAAGGTCCGGATCGCCCCACCGCATTCTTGCCAGTCAAGGTCTCCTTCGACGAGCTGGATGTAGCACCAGCCGACCTGTCCTGACTTGTCGCTGAGCACAAAACTGTACTCAAGCTCATCGTCGCTCGCCAGTGCCTGCGCGGCGGCGCTGAGGTCCACGTCGAGCTCGCCCATCGTGTCGGAGAATCGCAGCACGACCGGCGCGACCTCCCACGTCTCGATCCAGATGTCGTAGAGGAGGAAGCTGTCCGTCTCATCCGGAACGATCAGGACCTGGAGGTTGCCGCCATCCCAGTCGAAGAAGGACTGGTCAGTGTAGAGCGTCATGCCGAGTGTCTCGGTGTCGCAGTCCATCTCCACATCCTCTACGTCGACGTTGCACGTGATCACGGGATCGTCCGTCTCGATGTCCTGATCCATCGTGAAGAAATATGCCGCGAAACCCGTCTCATGGGTCGAGCTGGGCCACGAGAAGGTGATGCCAGCCTCTTCGAAGACGGCCGTGAGCGCGACGCTCGTGGTCTTGCCGTTGGTGACCTTCGCGCGTGTCGGTTGGTCCAAATACAAGCCGTCGCCCAGGTCCAGATAGTAGGTATACCAGCGGCCGGCCGGGACCGTTCCGGCGAAGACGCCGTGCGAGTTCGTCGTGAGGACGACTTCCTCGCCCGTAGCGAGCTCGTCGAAGACGATGTCGACGTCGGCCAGCAGCTGGCCGCCGAGACTGAGCGTGCCGGTCAGGATCCCGCTCCCGGCGGAAGCTGCGCTGACGTCGCCGCCGCGGACGTGCGTACTGTGCGTGGGCTCACGAGGGATGGCCTTCGTCTGCTCGTGCTGCTCACGCGTGTGGTCCCCGCGCAGGCTGCCGAGCGACTGCGGCGCGGCCTTGGTGGGTTCGTCCACGTCGGTGGCGCCGACGGCCGGGACAAGAAGCAGGCTGATCACAAGATACGGAATGGTGCGGATGGAATTCCTCCCCGGCATCCCGATGGCCGACGTAGCCATATATTGTCGCATGCGGAAACATACGTCAACCCGAGCATTCTCGGCAAAACTCGATCTCGCTACGGCGGTGCCCCACCCGCCACCACCCCGCGCGCGACATCCGTCACGCCCACGCCCTTGCCCTGCCACTTGCGCTCGGCGATCCCCAGCTTGAGCTCGGTGAACGCATCGTGCAGCCCTTCGCGGATGAGCGTGTTGATCTCCTCGCTCGTGAGGCCCGCGTAGGCGGCATCCACGATCTCCTGCGTCGTCTCGTCGATCCACCGCTCGACCGGGCCGAACTGCGAGATGCGCGAGAGCTTCGGGCTCGCCTGGATGGAGCGCTTGATCGCCGCCTCGACGAGGTCGCGGCGATCGTCCAAGCGGCGGCCGATGGCGGCGGCGTAGTCGCGGCTCGTGACGGCCTCCTCCAGCACGATCGCGAGCCGCATGAGGAGCGGCTGGGTGAGCTCCTCGACGATCATGCTCTGATAGCGCTGCCAGAGCCCTTGCAGGATGCGCTCGCCGAACGCGCGATCGAGCGCTTCGCCCGTGCGCATGACGACGACGATCACCTGGATGACGATGAAGTACCGGTCGGCGATGAAGAAGCCGAGCACGTTGATCGTGATCGGGAGGACGCCGAAGGCGTGCGGCGCGTTGCGGCGGATCCACCCGATCGGTCGGTCGGCGAGGAGCCACTTCGTCGCGAACGCCCCGCCGTAGAGGACCACGAGCAGGAGGTCGAGCACGCGCAGGAGCGACGCCTCGCGCGCGGGGAGGTTGCGCGTCCGATCCAGCACGAACACGAGGAGGCTCATGAACGCGAGCGCGAGGATCGCGTAGTCCAGCAGATGCAGGTTCGCGCGCAGCCGCAGCCGGGTGCTCGCGGTCGTGGTCATGGGCTGCCATCGACATCGGCCTGGCTTCGGGGTTTCGGTTCCGCCCTGCGGATCCTCGGACCCGAGAAAGCCGAAGCGCCGCAAGGTCCCGAAGCGCCGCGCGTTCCTGGCTTCGGCGCTTTGGCGCCGTTCGGTCGTCCGGTCCTTTGTGTGCTACGGTCCCCGCTCGGCGAGCACCTGCTCCAGCAGCGTGGGCCGGTTCGTCATGATCCCATCGACTCCCAGATCCAACAGCATCTCCATTTCGCTGCGCGTGTCCACGGTCCACACGTGCACCGCGAGCCCGCTCGCGTGCGCATCCTGCACGAACTCGGGCGTGACGACGGTGATGCCTTCGAAGACGATCGGCACCTGGAGCGCCTGGTGGATGCTCGGGATGCCCGGCGAGGGGCCCTGCGAGCTCGCGAAGAAGAGCGCCGCGTTCCCCGTGCCCGTCGCGGTGCTGATCTCCGGCGCCTGCGCGTGGAAGAGCTCCACCGCCGCGTCCGAGAAGCTCACGACCATCGCGTCCGTCTTGCGCCCGTGCGCGCGCAGGAGCGCCGCGAGCTCCCCCTCGTAGGGCCTCGTGTCGGGGGCGGTCTGCTTGATCTCGAGGTTCACGCGCACGCCGGGGAACGTGGCGAGCACGTCGTCGAGCGTGGGGATCGTGAAGTCGGACGCGACGTAGCCCGCGGGCGGAGGGCGCGCGCCGGTCGCGATGCCGCGATAGACGTAGGACGAGGTCGGAGCCGAGTGCGTCGTGCCGACGTCGGGGACGAACCAGTACGCCGCGTCCAGGGCCTGCACTTGCGCCAGCGTCATCGCGTCGATGCGCCCGGTGCCCTCGGTCGTCCGATCCACCGTCGCGTCGTGCAGCACGACGATGTGTCCGTCGCTCGTGCGGTGCAGGTCCATCTCGAGGACGTCCGCGCCCTTCTCGATCGCGCTCTTCAGGGCGAACATCGTGTCGCTCGGAGCCTCGTACTCGCCCCCCTGGTGGGCGAAGTGCAGGAAGGGCAGGCCCAGCCACGGATTCGGCTGGATCGGGAGCGCCGCCGCGACCGGCAGCAGGGCGAGGACGACGGCGATCGAGGCTTGGCGCATCGATCCGTCAAGAGCGGCGCGCCCTTTGTGCGCTCTCACGGGACCCTATCTGCGAACGCGCGGCGGGTGGGGGCGGGGGCGCGGGCGGGGGCGCGTGGTCGCGTCCCCTGCGCCCGCTTCCGCGCCCGCGCCCTCGCCCGCGAGGATGCAAAGCAAGCGCTAAGCGAGGGACGCAGCATGCGCGCGCGTGCCCGAGCGCGACGATCGCCCGTTCTACGCGCTTGCGGCGCTGGGCGCGCTCCTCGCGATCGCGCTCCTCGTCCCGACGTCGCGCGCGTGGCTCCTCGACGCCGTCGTCGGCCCGCTGCGCGCGCAGGCGGACCCCGCGCCTGGCCTTGCGAACGGCTACACCTTCCCCTCGCTCCTCGTGTGGGCGATCGTGGGGGGCGTGTTCGCGTGGGCCGCCTACGAGGTCGTCTTCGTGCGCGCGGCGTTCGTCCCCGACCGCGCGTTCTTCCTCGCGCTCGCGCCGGCGCTCCTGCTGGGGCCGCTCCTCCACGCCGCGCTCGTCGCGCGCGTGCTGCCGCGCGGCAGCCTCCTCGCGTACATGGGCGCCGAGCCGCTCGTGTACGTGACGATCGCGCTCTTCGCGGCCGCGGGCCTCGCGCTGGGGCGCGTGACGAGGCGCCCCGTGCTCGTGCCGCTCGTCTGGGGGATGGTCGGCGTCGCCCTCGTGCTCGCGCTTCTGCTGCCCCGCGTGGACGCGGAGGGGCTCAAGCTCGCGGGCGTGCTCCTCGCGCTGGCGCTCGGGAGCGCGCTCGGGATGGCGCTCATCTACGCGCGCCTGCGCACGGGCGACCCGTTCGCCGCCATCTTCGCGGTCGTCGCGGCGCACGCGCTGGATGGCGCGACGACGTGGATGGTGCTGCGCGACCCGTTCGGGCTGGGCTTCCGCGGCTTCGGCGAGCGCAACCCCGTGAGCCTCACGCTCGTGAACCTCGGGAACGGCTGGCCGTACTTCGCCCTGAAGCTCGCCCTGCCGCTCGTGCTGCTGCTCATGGTCAAGCGCGACGAGACGGAAGAACGGCTCCGGGCGTTCCTGCTCTTCGCCGTCTTCGTCCTCGGGTTCGGCCCCGGCATGGCGAATCTTCTTCAGGTCATGACGGGCTGAGCCCCAGGTGACGCCGCGCCTCATCCTCGCGTCCGCCTCGCCGCGCCGTGCCAAGCTCCTCACCGAGGCCGGCATCGTCTTCGAGGTGAAGCCTTCCAAGGTCGACGAGCGCGTGCCGCGGAAGATCGCGCCCGCGCAGGCGGCGGTCGACATCGCGGAGCGCAAGGCGAAGGCCGTGAAGGCGCCGGACTCGTGGGTGCTCGCCGCGGACACGCTCATCGACTACGGCGGCCGCGTCGTGGGGAAGCCCGCGGACGAGGTCGAGGCGCACGCGATCCTCCGGATGCTATCAGGCACCGAGCACTGGGTCATCACGGGCGTCGCGATCGTGGGCCCGAAGGGCGAGACGAAGGTCGGCATCGCGCAGTCGCGCGTCGTCTTCCACGAGATCAGCGACCAGCAGATCGACGACTACATCCGCACGGGCGACCCGATGGACAAGGCTGGCGCGTACGGCGCCCAGGGGCGCGCGAAGGCGTTCATCAAGCAGGTCGAAGGGCCGATGGACAACGTGATCGGGCTCCCGATGGACACCGTCCGCAAGCTCCTCGCCGATACGGGCTACCCGATCTGACGGGGCTCCTTGGTCTTTCAGCGCGGGACCCGACGGGCCCGCGCGAGCCGCACGCCGCGCGCAAGATGCGCCGCGCCCGCGAAGGCGATCCCGGCCGCCAGAAGCGGCGTCACGCCGAGGAGCATGAGGATCGTCTCCCTCGGGATCGGCGCCGCCGCGAGCGCGAGCGGGATGCCGAAGAACGCGGCCACCGCGGCCCATGCCGCGAGCGCGGCGACCGGCCGACCTGTGCGCGCGCGGCGCAGCGGCGTGAGGATCGCGGCCATGGCGGCGAGCGACGAGGCGATGACGAGGAGCGCGGCGAGCTCGCCCGCGTGGAACGGGACGCCCATCACGTACCACGTCGCGCCCGCGAGCCCGCCGCCCACGGCGAAGCACGAAACGGTCCAGCCCGCGGCCTGCCAGAGCCCGACTCTTCCTTCCATGGCGCCTCGCCTCTGCGGCAGGACGTTCTTGACGCTTCCGCGGTAGGCTCATGAGGGGAGGCGGCGAAGCGGGGCCGATGCCCGACCTGCTGCGCCCGCTCGCGATCGGCGGCGTCAGGCTTCCCAACAACCTCGTCCTCTCGCCCATGGCGGGCTTCTCGGACCTTCCCTTCCGCGTGCTGTGCCGACGGCACGGCGCGGGGCTCGTGTGCAGCGAGATGGTGAGCGCGGTCGGAGTGACGCGTGAGGTCCCCGACACGATCCTCAAGATGAGGACGCTCGAGGAGGAGACGCCGATGAGCATCCAGCTCTTCGGCACCGACGCATCGCTCGTCCGCTCGGCCGCGGCGGCGCTGGACGCGCGATGCGACATCGTCGGCTTCAACATGGGGTGCCCCGCGCACCAGATCAAGAAGCAGGGATGCGGCGCCGCGATGCTGGACGACCCCGAGAACGCGCTCCGCATGCTCGACGCCGTCCGCGCGGGCACGGACCGGCCGCTCCTCGTCAAGATGCGCCTCGGCAACGGCCGCGCGATCGACTACGTCGCGTTCGCGCGCGCGCTGGAGCGTGCGGGCGCCGCGGCGCTCATCGTGCACGGACGCACGGCGGCCATGGGGTACTCGGGCCGGAGCGACTGGGGTGCGATCGCCCGCATCAAGGAGGCGCTCTCGATCCCGGTCATCGGCAACGGCGATATCACCGACGGGCCGAGCGCCGAGCGCGCGCTCGCGACGGGCGTCGACGGGATCGCCTTGGGCAGGGCCACCTTGGGCGATCCGCACGTCTTCCACCGGATCGCGACGTACCTGCGCACGGGCGAGCCCGTCCCCGAGCAGACCCCCGCGCAGCGGCTCGCCGACTTCGAGGCGTACGTCGGGATGGCCGAGGCCATCGGCATCAAGGAGATCCACATGCGCGAGCAGGCGCAGCAGTTCACGCGCGGCCTGCGCGGTGGCGGCGACGTGCGCACCGCGTTCACGAAGAAGCAGACGCCCGCGCAGATGGTGGCGCGGTTCCGGGAGTTCGTCGCCGCAAGGTCGTCGTCAGAACGTCCTCTGGCTCCGGGCCCTCGTTCCGCCCCGTGAATGGCCCGCGTGGTGGATGGTTCTCCTCAGTCTCCTGCTCGCCCGGTGCGGGGGGAAACCTGCGCCCGTCGAGGATGCGGCCGTCTTTCCGGCGCCGGAGGATCCGCGCATCGCCGCGGCGGACGACGCGGGGATGGGCTCCCCCTACGCGACGGGCTCGCGCCCGGAGCTTCGTGCTCCGCGGTCGGTTCGAGACGCGCGCGCCCACCGGCGAGCCGATCCTCGGTCTCGCGGGGTCCACCCCCCACGGCGCCGAGTGCGACTTGACCGTCTACGCCTCGGACGTGCCCCCGGGGCGTGGGACACCGCCGCGGTGTCATGAGAATCCTTTTGGTGGGGCGGCGCGTCGAACCCAGCATGAGGCTTGGCGCCATCACCCTGGGGCTTCTCGTCCTCCTCTCGGGCTGCATCAAGGGCGGCGACGACACCGCGCAGACGGCGGCCGTGAACACGACCGACATCGTCGCGCCTCCCGAAGGCCGCGGGGCCGTCGTCGCGTTCGAGGAGACGAACATGACCGAGTCGGGCTCGGGCGGCGTCAACCACCACCACGACCTCTGGAACGGGCGCGGCCGCGTCGTCATCTTCGAGACGCACGCCATGATGGACCCGTCCGACCCGGTCGCCCAGTTCCAGCCGCCGCAGGGCACGTTCGTCTACGAGGGCACGGGCACGATCGAGTTCACCATCTCGAACCCGACGCGCCACGCGTGCGAGCCCGTCATCACGTTCGGCTCGCACTTCTACTGCACGGACTACCTGGGCGGCGGCCCCGCCGGCCCCCCTGTGCCCGATCCCAACCCGCCGACGGGGCTGAAGCTGCGCTACAAGCACGCCTCCACGAGCGAGTGGATCGACGCGGGCGAGCTCGCCTGGGGCGCGCCGACCGTGATCAAGATCACGCAGGCGATCGAGACGGACATGCCGCACGCGACCTCGAGCGTCTGGCGCTTCCAGGTCGAGAGCCCGAACCAGCAGGACAGCACGCTCCAGTTCGACGCCAAGGCGGAGATCGTGCGCGCAGAAGGCGAGGACATCCCGCTCTGGCCGCCGCACCCGCTCTTCTACGACGCGGACCGCACGACGCGCGTCGTCGTCGACAACGTGGCCGCCGAAAGCTGCGACAGCGGCCTCACCGCGACGGGCTGCACGGGCGCCGGCGAGGCCGCGGGCCCCGTGAAGCCCACGAAGCTCATCAGCTACGGCACGCGCACGCTCTACGTCTGGGCGAACGTGTCCGCCATCAAGAACACGAACCCCGCCACCGCGCCCACGGCGTGGTTCCTCTACCACAAGAACGCGACCGGCGTCACGAACATCACGAACCCCTTCGACTTCGCCAACTATGGCATCGAGAAGAAGGAGCTCGCGTGGGTCCTGCCCGTCGACGACGGCTCGATGGACTCTCCGTACGCCGACGGGAGCCGCTGGGAGTTCGAGCTGGGCGCGAGCTACACGAGCCCGGACAACCCCGTGCGCCGCCAGTCGTGCTACGGCGGCTGCGCGGACTGGGACGCGACGTACACGCTCACCGTGCACGCGTCGAGCCTGGAGCTCGCGCCCGACCAGTACCACCTGTACTGCCTGGACCCGGACGTGTACTGCGGCGAGGCTTAGGCTTAGCCTGAGGCCGAGTACATGGCCTCGGCCTAAGCCCCAGTCAAGGACGTCACGGGAAGGGATAAGTAGCCCCATCCAGTCCTCCCGACGTATGCGCTCCAGGTCCCTCCTCCTCTGCCTCGTCCTCTTCGGGTCGAGCCTCGCGGGCTGCCTCAAGGGCGGCGACGGGGACGTCCTCGCCGCGGGCGAAGGGAACGAGACGGACTTCAACAAGGCCAACCCGCTGGAGAACAAGACGCTCCTCGCCTTCGAGGAGACCAACGCGACGGAGGCGGGGAGCGGTGGCATCGATCACCCCCACGACCTCTGGAAGGGGGCGACACGCGTCGTCCTCTTCGACACCGCGACCATGATGGACCCCGGCGCGACCGCGACCTTCGCGCCCCCGCGCGGCTCCCTCGTCTACGAGGGCGCCGCCTCCATCGAATTCACCATCAGCAACCCCGAGCGCCGCGGCTGCGAGCCGTTCTTCACGCTCGATGGCGACCTCATCTGCACCGACAACGCCGCGACCTACGGAGGCGGCCCCGAGACGCCCCGCGCGCCCGACCCCACGGGCGGACCGGCGGGCCTGAAGCTGCGCTACAAGCACGCGTCCACGATCGACTGGATCGACGTCGGCGACCTCGTCTGGGGCACGCCGCTCACGATCAAGATCACCGACGCGCTCCAGACGGACATGCCGCACGCGACCTCCAGCCTCTGGCAGTTCCAGGTCGTCTCGCCCAACGCGTACGACGGCACGCTCACGTTCAACGCGAAGGCCGAGCAGATCCGCGGCGACGGCGAGATCCCCAAGTGGCCCGGCCACCCCAACTTCTACGCGGACCGCACGACGCGCGAGGTCCTCAACATCCCCGACGCCGCCGCGTGCGAGAGCACGAGCTGCGCGCTGGGCGGCACGAGCGAGACCGACTTCGTCACCGCGGACAAGCTCATCAGCTACGGCACAAAGACGCTCCACGTCTGGCTCAACATCACCGAGGTCCAGACCGCGAACCCGGCCACCGCGCCCACCAACTGGTTCATGTTCCACTACAACGCGACGCAGCGCGACAACCTCACGAACCCCTTCGACGCCGAAGCGACGGCCGAGAAGCGCGAGTTCTATTGGATCCTGCCCGTCGACGACAACGGCATGGACTCGCCCTATGCCGACGGCAGCCGCTGGACCTTCAAGCTCGGTGGCAGCCTCACGACGCCCGTCATCAGCTGCTACACGGGCTGCGCGGACTGGTTCGCGAAGTACAGCCTCGTCGTGCACGCCACGAACGAGGAGCTGCCCTTCGAGTCGTACCACTACTCGTGCCTGCGCGACGAGGAATGCCCGCAGCCGACGGCCTGATGGCCGTCGGTCTTCTCCACGACCCTTCCCCTGCGAGTCGTGCCTTGTCGCAAGAACATGGATCGGCCCGTCCTAAGCGAGTGGCAGAGGCCATGGTACCCCGGGCCCGATCCGGCTCTCGCTGAAGGGAAAAGCGCGGACGGCAGGATTTGAACCTGCGAGTGCAAGGCACAGCGGATTTCGAATCCGCCGCGTTACCGGGCTGCGCTACGTCCGCAAAGGGGTCTGGCGGCGCAGACTCGTTCCCTGACATAAGCCTAGGTGCGCATGCCGTGCGCGGACGGCAGGACCGCGCCGCAGCGCGGCGCCGACGCGAGGGCGCGAAGCGCCCGGTCGCCCGCAGGCGATCCCAAGGATCGGCGCGCGATCCCCTTCCCAGATCCCAACGTGACCAGGTGCAGCCAAAGAGTCGCGTAACCATTGGGTTACAAGTTGACCCTGGGCTCCGGGCGATGGCGCGACCCGAGCGCGAGCCCCACCGCGAGCCCCTGCCCTTCCGTCGCCCCGTGTACCACGAACCGCACGCCCTCGCCCACCCCCGCGCGCGCGATGCGCGTCACGATCGTGAGCCCGTACGATCCGCGCCCCGCGCCTGGCGGGGACCCGCTCGGCCTGCGCGGGGGCGTCGAGGAGGCGCTCGACCGATGCGCGTCTGGGCTCGCCGCGCGCGGCCACGATGTCACGATCGTCTGCAGCGCGCCCTCGGATGCGGTCGCCACCGACGCCGATGGCGTCCGCGTGGTCCGCGTCCGTCGGCGCGGCGCGCTCTTCCGCGTCCCGCTCGCGCCGCTCTGGCGCCACGTCCCCGCCGACGCGCAGCTCGTCCACGTGCCCGCCACGTACCCGGGCGTCTCCGACGCGATCCCCTGGCGCGAGCGAAGGAGCGGGCGCGCGGTCGTCGTCGACCACCACTTCGACGTGCAGGGCACGAGCCTCGCCATGCGCGCCGCGGCGGCCCTGCACGGGGCGACGCTCGCGCGCGCGGAGCTCGCCGCGACGCGCGTCGTCTGCAAGTCCGCGGACTACGCGGCGCGCTCGCCGTTCCTCTCGCGCGTTCCCCGCGAGCGCCTCGACGTCGTGCCCAACGGGGTGGACGTCGACGCCTTCCCTCTCTCGCAGCGCCGCACGCCCGACATCCTGTGCGTCGGGCGCCTGGTGCCGTACAAGGGCGTGCACACGCTCCTCGCCGCGATGCCGCGCATCCACGCCGAGACGGGCGCGCGGCTCACCGTCGTGGGCGACGGCCCCGAGCGCGCGCGCCTCCACACGCTCGCCGCGAGGCTGCGCGCGCCGGTCCACTTCCGCGGCCGCGTGACGGCGGCCGAGCTTCCGATCCTCTACGGCTCGCACCGCCTCACGATCCTTCCCAGCGCGAACGGGCAGGAGGCGTTCGGCATCGCTCTCCTCGAGAGCATGGCGACCGGGACGCCCGTCGTCGCGAGCGACCTCCCTGGCGTGCGCGAGGTCGCGTCGCTCGCGGGCGCGGTCGCGCCTGCGAACGACGCAGAAGCGCTCGCGCGCGCGGTCGTGCGCGCGTGGCGCGAGCCGCGCGCGTTCGGCTCGCCCGGCGAGATCCGCGCGCGCGTGGCCGAGCGCTACGCCTGGCCGCGCGTGCTCGACGCGCTCGAAGCCGTATACGCGCGCGCCCTGGACGAGGCCGCGTCGAAGCGCGCGCTCGCCGCTCCGAGCCGCATCCGCGCACCTGCGGGAGGCGGCGCGTGAGGATCCTCGTGGCGACGCCGTGGGAGTATCCTCTGGGAGGCGGGCTCGAGAGGTACGCCGCGATGACGACGGAGCACCTCGCGAAGCGGGGGCACGAGGTCCGCACGATCGGGCACGGCGACGCGATCGAGCCCGCGATCAGGCTCAGCAACACGCCGCTCTCGCGCGCGATCTTCGCCGAGGCCCGACGCGCCCTGCGCGAGGAGCGCCCCGACGTCGTGCACGTCCACACGCCCGTCCCAGGCACGGCCGAGCTCGTGGCGCTCGCCGCGCGCAAGGAAGGCGTCCCGTACGTCGTCACGTACCACGCGGGCCGCCTTGGCGCTCCGCGCGCGCTCGCGTGGGCCGCGCGCGCGCACGAGGCGACGTTCCAGCGCACGATGCTGCGGCGGGCCGCGGCGCGCATCGCCGTCTCGGGCTACGTCGCGCAGAACGCGCTCCGCGGGCTCGCGTGCGAGATCATCCCCCCCGGCGTCGACGCGGAGCGCTTCACGCCGGGCGGCTCTCCCGTCGCGGGCCGCGTCCTCTTCGTGGGCTCTCCCGCGCGCGCGTACGCGTGGAAAGGGCTCGCCGTCCTCGCCGAGGCCGTGGAGCGTCTCCCCGACGCGCACCTGCGCATCGTGGGCGACGGCGACCTCGCCGAGCGCTACCGCGCGCGCGGCCATGACGTCGCGGGGCGCGTGAGCGACGCGCAGCTCGTCGACGAGTATCGCGCCGCGAGCGTGGTCGTCCTCCCCTCGCTCACCGACGCCGAGAGCTTCGGCATGGCGCTCGCGGAAGCGAACGCCTGCGGCCGCCCGGTCGTCGGAAGCGACGTTGGAGGCATCCCGTCGTTCGTGCGCGACGGAGAGAACGGGCTCCTCGTCCCGCCCGGCGACGTCGACGCGCTCGCGACGGCGATCCGTCGGTTGCTGCGCGACGGATCGCTCTCGCGCCGGCTCGGAGAGCGAGGGCGCGATGTCGTGCTCTGCCACCACCGGTGGGATACGCTGGCTCGTCGGACCGAGTCGGTCCTAACGATGGTCGCGCCGCAAGCGCGTTAGCGCGCCGCGCGGAAGGCGCGACGATGCAATCGTCCGTGGTCGCGCTCGCCGCATGCGCCTGCCAGCTGGCTCTGCTCGCGATCACGCGCGCCGGTCGTCGCCCGCTCGTCCCGCTGCTCGGTCACGCGGTCGTCGCCGCGGCCAGCATCGGCGCGCTCCTCGGCGGCGATCCCACGCGCCCCGCGGTCGCGCTCGCCTACGCGGGCGGCTTCGCCACTCTCCTTCTCCACGCGGAGTGGTCGCGGCGCACGCAATGGGACGTCGTGGTCCTCGCGCTCGTGGTCGCGGGGCTCTCCGCGATGTCCATCGTCTACGTCGGATCGTTGGACGTCTGGCCCGAAGCGGCCGCGCTCTTCCCGGCCGTCTCCGCGATCGCGATCGCCTGCGGCGCCGCCGCGTTCGCGCTCCTCGCGCTGCGGCCGAGGGCGCCGCGCGCGCTCCGGGAGCGGGCCGGGATCGTGCTCGACGTGGTCGCGCACGGGGCGGCCGCGATGGCGCTCCTCAACATCCTTTTCCTCGCCTTCTCGCTCGTCTCCGGCTGGAGCCTGAAGCTCCTCTTCGCGATCCTCTTCGCGTGGCAGATCATGGTGATCACCATCGAGTACCGGACCGTGCGGCACGCCGAGCGGCGTCGCAAGCGCCCCGCGGCTCCCTGGGTGCAGCGGCGCCACACCGAGCGCGTGACCGTCATCGTCCCCGCGGCGAACGAAGCGGCCGTCTTCCCGGAGAGCCTGGAGCGCAACCTCGCGGTCCCGTATCCCCTGACGTTCATCCTCGTCCCTGCGACGAAGTCCACCGACGCGACGGTCGCCCTCGCGCACGAGTACGCGCGGCGGTTCCCCGACCGCGTCCGCGTCGTCGAAGGTTCGAGCGGCTCGAAGGCGGACGACCTCAACGTCGCCTGGCGCGCGGTCGACACGCGCTACGTCCTCCTGCTCGACGCGGACGAGACGATCGACGCGACGTCGCTGGAGCGCGCCACGGAGATCCTGCGCACGGACCCGTCCGTGGGCGTCGTCCAGGGGCGCAAGGTGTCGCGCGCGCCCGAGGACGGCCCGCTCGCGCGCTTCGTGAGCGCGGAGCGCCGCTACTCGACGTGGATGGACCAGGTCCACCACGGCGAGGCGCTGGGCTCGTCGCACTTTGGCGGCTCCGCGGCGCTGCTGCGGCGCGAGGTGCCTCCAAGTGTCGGGGGCTGGACGGACCGCACGATGACGGAGGACATCGAGTTCACGCTGCGGCTCCATCTCGACGACACTTGGAAGATCGCCTACTGCCCCGAGATGGTCGTCCGGGAGTGCGACCCGGCGAACCTTTCCGAGCTTCTCCGGCAGCGCACGCGCTGGGCGCGTGGGTGGGCGCAGTGCTTCCACCTGTACTTCGGGGACGTCGTGCGCGAGCGGCGCCGCCTGGGCGCGGGACGCGCGTTCGGCCTCATCCTGCTCCTTCTCATTTCGATCAGCGCGCTCTGGACGACGTTCGTCCCTGCGACGATCCTCATGCGGATCGCTGGCGTCTCGCCGCTCATGCCCGTGCTCGTCGCGCTCCCCCTGACGCTCGTGCTCCTGCCGAGCCGGCTCCTCGCGTACGGCTACGCTGCGTTCCGCGACCCCGTGATCCCGGTGCGCCCGAGCGCGCGGCGCATCGCCGAGCTCGCGCTCCACGCGTACCTGTGGATCATCTTCGGATGGTTCGTGCAGCTCCACGCGCTCTACCTCGAGCTCTCCGCGGCGCCGCGCGTCTGGTACGTCACCGCGAAGCGCGGACGCGCGAGGTCGGCCTGATCCCATGGACGTCGCCGCACGCCGCCGCGCCCGCCTTCCCGCGCTCGCCCTGGGCGGAGCGCTCGCATGGCTCGCCTTCGGAGGCGGCTGGAGCGCGCTCCTTGTCGCCGCGACGGCGGCCGCGGGCGTCTATGCGACAGGCGGCGCGACGCACACCGCGGCCGGGTACGGCTACGCAGTGGGTTGCTGCCTGGCGGGTGCCGGCCTCGTGGCGCTCGCGATCGGGCCTGCGCACGACGTCGGCTTCTTCGCGTTCGCGCTGGGCACGACGACGGTGGGCGCGTGGCTCGCGCGCGGCGCGGTCGCCCCGATCACTGGAGCGTCCGCGAGCGCGCGGAGAAGAAGGTCCGCTTGAGCGCGCCCCAGTCGCCGCCTCCGGGCGCGAAGCCCAGGCGCCGCACCATCGTGACGGCGCCGGGGAGATCCGCGGGGCCGTCCGGGAACGTCGAGATGGAGAGGAGGTCCCACGCGACGCGGCGGACGGCTTGGCTTGGCGAGCTGGCGACACGCCGCGCCTTCGCGGTGTGCATCAGGTGCTCGACCACGCCGTCGCGGCCGCGCCGCGCATGCGTCTCGTCCACGGCGCGAAGCAGCACGTCGCGCGCGCGCTCCCACCAGGTGGCGGGAAGCGGATGGTGCGGGCGCAGCTTCCATTCGACCGCGGTCGCGAACGTCTCGTGGTCGCGATGCGCCGCGGTGAGGCTCAGCCGCTCCCGCATCCCGGGCGCGTAGATCCCTTGGTCGAGGAGCGTCGCGTCCATCGCGGCGAGGACGGCCTTCGTCGCCTGGAGGTCGCGCTGACGCGGGTCGGGCGCCTCTCCTGGCGCGGGAAGCGAAAGGAGCATCCCGGCCGCCCGGTTCCCCAGGAGGCGCGCGATCTCGCCGCGGCTCACGCGCGCGACGTGGAAGACGCGGAGCTTCTCGAGCGCGCGCGGGTCGCCGCTCACGACGCGGCCTCCCAGGCGCAGGTCGAGCCAGAAGAGCTTCCGGCCGACGTAGGGCAGGCGCGCACGCCAGACGGGCATCAGGTCCACCTCGAGGCCGACCTCGCTCGTGAGGTGCTCGCCGAGGCGCCGGTAGATGCCGTCGCCCCCGGGCCGCGAGCGCACCGCGATGAGGTCGTAGTCGTTCACCGGCGCGCCGTCGCGCACGGTCCCCTCGCCGCGCGCGAAGCCGCCCGTGAGGACGAGCGCGTCGAGGCGCGCGTCCAGCGCGTGCGCGCGGCGCGCGATGTGCGCCAGATCCGAGGCGATGCGGCGGCGCACGTCGGGCGTGTCGGCCTCGGTGAAGGCGAAGTCCAGCCGAAGGAGCGGCGCGTCGATCAACGGGATCAGCCTCGTGTCCTGCGCACGCGTCGCGCGAGATATCCCCCGACGAAGGCGAGGTCGAAGAACGGCGAGGCCGCGACGCCGCCTACGAGGTGCGGCGCCTTGTAGCGGCGCACGACGGGCGATGCCACGCGGCGGATCGTGGGCGCGAAGAAGAGCATCACGCAGAGGGCGAGGAGCCACGCGCTCGCGAGCGCGACCGCGGCGATGCCGGTCGCGCCGACGGCGAGCGCCCAGAGGAGCGCGCCGCGCGGCGTGCCAAGGAGGTCCCGGCGCGTCGCCCGCGCCGCGCCTTCGAGGAGGCGGCGGCGCCACTCGGCGCTCCAGCTCGCGACGTCCTTGTGGCTCACGAGCGCGTCGCGCGCATACGCGAGGCGCAGGCCGGCGAGGCGCGCCTCCCGCGCGAGCGCCGCGTCGTCGTGGCCGGCGAGCGCGTCGTGGGACGCCAGCGTCTCGAAGGCGAAGCGGCGGTACGCGGCGTTGGCGCGCGAGGCGAACGTCTCGGGGAGCGCCTCGACGTCCTTCTCGTAGCGATGATAGCGCAGCCCGCGCGAGACGGTCGCCGCGCCGGCGCGGGGCGCGGCGTGGCGCTGGCGGCCGTACACGACGTCGGCGTTCGCGACCGCTCCGCGCAGGGCGTCCAGCCAGCCGGGCTCGGGCACGGCCGCTGCGGAGACGAACACGAGCACGTCGTGCTTGGCCATCTCGATCGCGGTGGCGCGAGCCTCGGCGGACCCCACGTTCGCCGGGTAGGCGTGCATGCGCAGCTTGCCCGGGCGCTCGAAGGCGTAGCGCTCGCAGATCGCGACGGTGTCGTCGCACGACGCGGAGTCGACCACGACGATCTCGTCGCGATCGCGCATCTGCTGGAGCACCTCGTCGATGCACTCGCGGATGTTGGCGCCCTCATCCCTGGTGAGGATGACGACGGAGACCGGTTCTGGGTTCGACATGTGTGTTCCTCCGGAGTTTGGCCGCGAGGCGCGCGCCGGCGTACGTGCCGACGATCGCCTGCACGGCGAGCCATGCGATGCCTGCGCCGAGGATGCCGCCCGCGTGGAGCGCGAAGGGCATCGTGGCGAGGAGCGCGACGAGGCTCGCGAGCGGGAGGAGCGTGAGCTCCCACCCCTGGTCGCGAGCCTTGAGATAGGCAAGATGCAGATTGAACGCGATGACGAAGGGCACGCTCGCCGCGAGCACGCGCAGGAGCGGCGCCCCGGCGACGTAGTGCGGGCCAAAGAGCGCGAGGAGCCAGGGCGCCGCGACGTAGAGCACGATCGTGGGCGCGCCCAGGAGGCCGACCGAGAGCGCGAGCCCCTTCTTCAGCGACGCGCGCCCGTCGGGGTCGCGCACGAGCGCCGCGAAGGCCGACTGCGAGATCGCCTTGCTCGCGAGGAAGGCGACGGTCGCGAGCGTCCACGTGAGGTAGAAGCGCGCGTTCTCCTCGGCGCCCAGCGCATGAAGGACGAGGATCGGAAGGAGGAGCCCTGGCAGGAACTCGGTGAGGTTCAACGCATAATTGCGCATCGCGTAGCCGAACGCGCCACGCTCGGGGCGATCGCCGTGCGCGACGTGCTTCGCGAGCAGGCGCGGCAGGCATGCCAGCGCGACCGCGAGCGAGGCGGCGAGGCCGACGCCCCAGGCGAGCGGCACCGCGCGGCCGCCCCACTCGAACGCGAGCAGGAGCGGGACGATGAGCTTCACGAGGTTGAAGGCTGCGTTGCGGGCGAGCACGAGGTACGCGCGCTGCTCGGAGACGAAGTACGCGTCCAGGACCCACGCGCCCGAGGTCGCGAGCGCGAGCGCGACGAACCCGGCGGCGAACGTGGGCGCGGCGAGCGGCTCGAGCGCGGGCACGCCCAGCTTCGCGATCACGAGCACGGCGGCCGCGACGGCGCCGGTGAGGGCGAGCGTGGCGAGCGCGGCCCGCGCGAGGAGGCGCCGCAGCTCGTGCGGCTGGGCCGAGGGCGCGTAGCGCACGATGGCGGCGTCGAACCCGGCCTTCCCCACGAGCGCCGCGAGGGTCGCCGCGGAGACGATGGCGGCGCCGATCCCGAGCGCGTCCGCGTTGAAACGGCGCGCGGCGACGATCCAGAAGAAGAAGCCAAGGGCCGAGGAGATGCCTGCGTTGAGGACGAGCGCGAGCCCGTTCGCGTAGAGCGGATCCCTCGCGTGCTTCCAGACGCCCATCGGTGCGTCGCTGCGCGGGAGCCCCTTTGGGGTTTGCTATACGACAGACGAAGGTCGATCCTGCGTGAGGTCTGCCTCGGTCATTCGTCGGCTGTACCCCAAGCGGAATCCCCGCCCGCGAGGACGGCGGCGTCATGCCTCGCCAAGAGGTCGTGCAGCGCGCGCTTGTCACGGCGCTGCTCGCCTGCGTGATCGTGTTCGGCATCGCCCTGCGCCTGCAGGATCCGCTTTCGACGCGCGCGCTGGGCGCGGAGGATCCCTACACGCACGTCGTGTTCACGAAGGAGTGGAGCGAGCAGGGGTACTTCGCCGACTCGTTCCATCTTGGGACCGACATGTATCCTCCCGGCATGCACGCATGGCTCGCGGGGTTCGTGCCCTTCACGGGGATCCCGCTCCACGAGTTCGCGCGGATCGCCCCCGCCTTCTTTGGCGGCCTGGCGGTCCTTGGCATGTTCGTCCTTGGCCAGCGTCTGGGAGGACCCGCGGCGGGGCTCGCCGCGGCGTTCCTCACGGCGATCATGCCCGAGCACATCTTCCGCTCGGAGCTGCTCTTCCCGACCTCGTTCGACCTCGCGCTCCTCCCGCTCTGGCTCGTCGCCTTCCACGTCGCGTGCCACGCGGGCGAGCGGGCGCATCGGGTGGCGGGCGCGGCGCTCTTCCTCGGCATGAGCGTCCCGCTCGCCGTGATGCACCCTTGGGCCGTGCCGCTCTTCGCGGTGCCGCTCGCCGCCTACGCTCTCCTGCGCGTGATGCGCGGCCAGGCGGAGCGCGCGAGCCTGCGCTGGGCCGCGGGAATGCTCGTGCCGGCCGTCGCGTTCGCGCTCGCCTTCCGCTGGCGCGCGAGCGACACGGGCTTCGCCGACTTCTTCGCGAAGCTCCCGGGCCTCTCCTGGACGCTCGGGGTCCACCTGCCCGGCCCCGTGCTCTTCGTCGTCCTCCTCGCGGTCCTCGGAGCCGTCGCCTTCGTCCTCGTGGTGGCGCTCGAGCGCGCGCCCGCCCTGCCGCGCCTGGCCGGCATCGCGCTGGGCGTCGCGCTCCTCGCCTGCGTGCCGATCCTCGTGCGCGCGCCGCCTCCCTCCGTGAACTATCCGGACATGCTCGGATGGGTCGCGATCGGGCTCGCGCTCGCCGGCTACGCGGTCGCGCTCGTGCGCCCGAGCGCGGTAGGCGACATGGGGATCGCCGTATCGGCGTGGCTTCTCCCGCTCACGGCGCTCAACGTCTTCCACAGCGAGTTCTGGCCGCAGCGCACGGTCGCCTATCTCACGATCGGCGTCGCGCTCCTCGCGGCTGCGCTCGCCCGCGAGGCGGCGGCGCTCCCGCAGCGTTTCGCCCGCTCGCAAGGCTCGCGCGCGACGATGGGCACGGTCGCGCTCCTCGCGCTCGCGCTCGTCTTCGCCGGGAGCGCGGTCGCGCAGCCTCCCCACGCGTACAAGTGGTATCGCCTCTACCACGAGCCCGAGTACGAGGGGTTCGAGGAGATCGCGAAGATCCTCGACCAGGATCCCACCTCGCGCGTCTTCGTCTACACCTGGCAGCCCGCGCTCATGGTGAAGACGCTCTCGGATCCCGAGCACGTCTGGTACGGCCCCAAGTTCTTCAACAGCGCAGGCGAACGCGCCACCTACCTCACGAAGATCGAAGGGCACGCCTACGTCCTCGTGGACAAGCACACGCGGGACGCGCAGGCGGCCGGCAAGGCGGACCTCGGATTCCTGCAGGATGGACGCTATCACCTCGTCTACCAGAGCGAAGGTGGCGGCGTCAAGCTCTTCGAGGTGGACAAATGACGATCCTCGCCGAACGCGCCGAAGCGAAGCTCGACCGCCCCAGCGTCACGATCCTGCTCCCCGCGAAGAACGAGGAGAGCGGCATCGAGGCGACCTTCGCTGCCCTCCCCGTCGCGCGCCTGCGCGAGCTGGGCTATCCCGTCGAGATCCTCGTCGCGGACGGCAAGTCGCACGATCGCACGCGCGACGTCGCCCTCCAGCATGGCGCGCGCGTCGTCTCGCAGCTTGGCACGGGCAAGGGGCGCGCGGTGCGCAGCGCGCTGGACGTGGCGAAGGGCGACTACGTCGTCATGCTCGACGCGGACGCGACGTATCCGGCGCGCGCGATCCCCGCGTTCGTCGCGATGCTCGACGAGGGCTACGACGTGGTCATGGGCTCGCGCTTCCTTGGGCGGATCGACGATCTCGCGATGAAGCGGCTCAATCGCATCGGCAACCGCGGCCTCTCCGCGCTCGCGAGCACGCTCTACGGCCGCCGCTGCACCGACGTGTGCACGGGGATGTGGGCGTTCCGCCGCGAGACGATGCGCGGCCTCGGCCTCACCTCCACGCACTTCGAGGTCGAGGCGGAGATGTTCGCGCGCGCGGCCAAGGCGCGCCTGCGCATCACGGAGATCCCCATCGCGTACGGGCGGCGCGAGGGCGTCACGAAGCTCGGGAGCGTCGTCGACGGGTTCCGCATCGGGGCGGCGCTTCTGAAGTACCGCGTCGGATGACGCGGAACGAAGATCAGCACCGTCGCCGACCAGGGTTCGCGACAGACCGTTGGCACGGCTTAAGTACAAGGAAATGAAGATTCGTCGCCTTCAGGCATAGTTCTATGACGATTTGGCGTTCTTGAGGTGGCATGGCCCTCGCGCTCGATGAGACCGACCGCAAGATCCTGCGGATGCTGCAGACGAACGCGCGCACGTCGAACTCGGAGATCGCGCGCCAGCTCGGCATGGTCCCGAGCGCGATCCTGGAGCGCATCCGCAAGCTCGAGGAGCGCGGGATCATCCTGGGCTACGAGGCGCGCGTGAGCCCCGCCGCGCTGGGGCTAGGCCTTGTCGCATTCATCAGCGTGAAGACGGACGATCGCACGCACGAGTACGAGGCGGCGGAGAAGCTCAAGAAGTTCCCCGAGGTGCAGGAGGTGCACAACGTGGCGGGGGAGGATTGCTATCTCGTGAAGGTGCGCGTCGCCGACGTCGGGGCGCTGCGCGATTTCCTCCACGACAAGATCCCGACGATCGGCAGCGTCGTGAGCACGCGCAGCACGATCGTGCTCCACGTGGAGAAGGAGTCGATGAAGCTCCCGATCGAGCCGGCCGCGACCGTCGCCCGGCCGCCGGCGCGCTTCGCGAGCGGCCGCATCACCACGTAGGGACGCATATTCTGAAGACACCCCTAAGCCATGCGCTCGCGGGAGACCCCCGCTCGTGAAGCTCGCGACGCTCGCCCTGGTCCCGATCCTCCTCCTTGTCCCGCCCACGCTCGCGCTCGATCCCGCGCCCGCCTGGTCGAACGCGGCGAGCCCCGGAGGCGGACCCGTGCAGGGGATCGGCGGCTCGAGCGTCGTGCTCGTCGCGTCCACGTGGTCGAACGGCGCGTACGAGAGCCGCGACGGGGGGCGCCACTGGGTCCCGATCGAGGGGTTCCCCGACGTCACCGAGGCGCGCGTGCAGTTCGACCTCTCCGATCCGCTCGTCGGCTACGTCTACGGGTTCGGTGGCGTCGCGCGCACGCTGGATGGCGGCGCCACCTGGGACCACGTGCTCGTGACGGGCGTCAGTTCTCGGCTTGCGGTGAGCCCCTCGGGCGCGGTGGCCGCGAGCTTCCGCGACGACGACTGGGGCACGCACGTCCTCGTGTCGCGCGACCGGGGCGACACCTGGACGGACATCGCCGCGCCCATTCCGCCCTTCAGCTCGCTCTACGGGCTCGCGTTCGGCCACACGGACGCCGACGTCGTCGCGATGAGCATCAGCGCCCTGTGGGCGACCCACGATGGCGGCGCGTCGTGGACGACGAGCGGCCACGACCTCCTCGACCTGCGACGCGCGCCCGATGGCACGCTGTGGGGCGGCGGGTTCTCGATGCGCCGAAGCGTCGACGACGGTCGCACCTGGCAGGAGGCGGGCGCCCCCGCGAACGGCTTCCCGCTCGCCATCGGCGCCGATGGGCGCGTGTTCGTCCCCACGAGCGCGGGCGTCCTCACGAGCGCGGACGCCGGCGCCACCTGGCAGGACCTGGGGTCGCCTGGACTCGCCTTCGGCGCGACGAGCCTTCTCGTCGATCCGAAGGATCCCGGCGCGGTCTTCGTGAGCGACGAGTTCCTTGGCATCACGCGTGTGTCCGCCGGCGGCGCCGAGAGCCGCGCGACGGGGCTGCAACCCATCGAGTTCCTCGCGCTCGCAGCCGCCGCCGATGGCTCCGTGCTCCTCGCGGGCGGCGCGCAGGGCATCTTCGCGAGCCGGGACGAAGGCGCCACGTGGTCCCACACGGGCGCGGGCGCCGGCTTCATCGGCGTCTTCTCGGTGGCCGCGAGCGACGACGGCAGCGTTCTGTACGGCGGCGGCCGCACGCGCGTCTTCTCGCCCTTCCTCGTCGCGAGCGTCGATCGTGGCGCGACCTGGGACGTCTTCCTTCCGAACGTCGGCGGCGACGGCTTCATCGCCGGCATCGCGGTCGATCCGGCCGACGCGCGACACGCGTTCGCCGCGGCCTCGATGGACCTCGCGTCGAGCAAGCTCCTGGAGACCACGGACGGCGGCGACGTCTGGAACGTCGTGCTCGACCTCCCGATCCTCTTCCACGACGTCGCGTGGGATGCGGGCTCTGGAAGGCCGATCCTCGCGACCGAGCTGGGCACCCTCGCGTACGAACGGCCCGATCTTGCGATCCCGCGCGGCGCCACGCTCGACACGGCGACCGTCGCCGCCGTGGGCGCGCGCTCATGGAGCAGCGGACCCCAGGCGAGCGTGTGGGCCGGCGCCGCGGGCGCGCCGCACCTGCCCTGGGCCGACACGGGGACGCTCGTGCGCGACCTCTCGCCGGAGGACGATGCGAGCGTGTGGGCGAGCGACGTCGGCGGCGCGCTGTGGCGCTGCGCGCAGCTCGCGTGCGAGGACGTCTCGCCCCCGGCGGCGACGCACGCCTCGATCGCGTCCCGTGGCGCGGCCTACGCCGCGACGGAGCGGGGCATCTACCGCGCGCTCCTGTGAGGCTCAGAAGAAGCGCGCCGCGCGCGTCATGGCAGCGCGGACCCAGCCCGCCGCGCCCGCGGGCGCCGGCTCGGGCGCGCGGCGCTCGGCGAGCGTGTCGAGCAGGAACCGCTCGTGGTCGCGGCCCGCATCGCGGGAATGGCTCGGGACATCGCGGAAGAAGGGGGTCGCGGGGGCGCGCATGGGCGGGCCGTGGCGGCTGAGGTCATCTTCGTATCGGTGCGGACACCGCCGGTTCGTTCGGTGGACCGGGGTCGAAAAACACATTCCTTCGGCCCGCGAGGTCAGGCTGGGCCTACGCCCGCGGGAGCTCCACGAGTTCGAGCAGGACTCCATGCGTGTCCTTCGGATGCACGAAGGCGATGCGCGTGTCCTCCACGCCCTTGCGCGGCGTCGGGTCGAGCATCCGGATCCCCTTCGCCACGAGCTCGGCGATCGCGCCTTCGATGTCGTCCACCTCGACGGCAAGGTGCTGCATGCCGGGGCCACGCTTCTCGAGGTAGCGCGCGATCGGCCCATCGGGCGCGATCGATTCGAGGAGCTCGAGCTTCACGCCCGCAACGGGATAGAAGAACGTCCGCACGCCCTGGTCGGAGACGACCTCCTCGCGCGTGAGCGTCAGGCCGAGCACGTCCTCGTAGAGGCGTTTGGCGGCGGCGACGTCGGCGATCGCGATGCCGACGTGGTCGATGCGCTTGATGTGCACGTCGCCTTCGAAGCCCGCGGCAGGGCTTGGGCTTTTGTGAGCGACCCCTACGTCGCGGCCATCGAGTCCATGCGCCGCAGCAAGGACAACGCCTTCGCGCGCGACCCGCGGTCGCCCATCGACGACAAGGACGCGTTCAAGGGGCTCGCCTGCTTCCCGATCGACACCGCGCTGCGCATCCGTACGCGATCGCTCCGCCACGCGCAGCCGGCGACGCTCCCGATGCAGACGAGCGACGGGCAGGCGCGCGAGTCGAGGAACGTGGGGCAGTTCGAGGTCGAAGTCGCCGGGGAGCGGATGAGGCTCCAGGCGTACCGGCAGCGCGGCGCGGAGTCCTCGTTCGCCCAGCGCGAGCGGGCGCCAGCACGAGGTCCCTGACCCTTCATGGGATAAACCCCGCGCCACGTCCCACCCGGGCCCACCGAGCAGATGAAGGCGCTCCTGGCGTCCCTCCGTCTCATGCGAACCGCGTTCTCCTTCTGCGCCGGACCGGCCGCGATGGCCGGCATCGCGCCCCCCATGAGCCTGGAGATCCCCGTCCAGGCCAAGCCCTCCAAGCTCCCCGCGGCCGCCGCCTGGCTCGGCGTCGCGCGATACGCGATGGCGGCGGGCGACCATGCGCAGGCGTTGAAGGCGTTCGAGAACGCCATCGCAGAAGACGAGCGCCTGGCCATCGCGCACCTCGGGCGCGCCGTGTGCCTTTCGCAGATGGACCGCGAGGACGAAGCCCACACCGCGATCGAGGCGACGCTCGCCGCGGCCCAGGGGCAGGAGGAGGTCCTCTACGCCCTCGCCCGCATGTGCGCGCGCGAAGGGCAGACCTCGTTCGCGATCCCGTTGCTCGTCGAGGCCGTGCGCGGGATGCCCTCGCTCCACGAGCGCGTCGAGAAGGATGTCCTGTTCGCGGACCACCCGACCTATCTGGCGGCCGTCGGGCGTCTCTAGTCAGTCATGGAAGGGGCAGCAAGCCTCCGCGGATCCGCGGCGCCGCGTTGTCCGAAAGGCGGACGTCGCGGACGCGCGGCTTCGACGAAGCTTGCCGAACGTTTCCAGAGCGCTTACCAGTGCCGCTCGGTGTTCTCGTCCGTCCCCACGTGCTCGTGCAGCCAGCGCTCGACGTCGATCGCGGCCTTGCATCCCGAGCCCGCGGCCGTGATGGCCTGACGGTAGCGGGTGTCGAAGACGTCGCCCGCCACGAAGACGCCGGGGATCTTCGTCTCCGTCTGGTTCGCGCCATGCGTGACGATGTACCCCTTGTCGTCGATGTCGAGCTGGCCC
>DATLCC010000012.1:0-27423 GCA_035526585.1 Thermoplasmatota archaeon
GTCATCGCACGCCTCACGCTCGGGAACGGCGCGCAGGCTCGCCTGGTGGACTGGTTCGAGGTCGTCGACGAAAAAGGCGAGCCCGTCATCCGACCCAGCTACCGCATCGGCATGACCATCAGCGACCGAAGCGCGCCGGCCAGGCCTTGGGGACCGGGGTGACGGGTTTGGCTGCGGAAGGCTCAACCCGTGTCCCTGTGCGCTAGGCGCACCTGCAGCGAGGCGGGGAATATCGATATCGCACCAGGCGCCCTTGTGTCGCGTGGCGCCCCGCAGGCGCGCGCCCGGCCTCCTTCCGATGCCTCCCACCTCCGTCCGCGCGGCGAAACGACCCCGCGCGGCGCTGGGCGCGTGCCTGCAGGGCGTTCCCGCTCACACGAGCCGGTAGATGTCCAGTCCACGGACACCGTCGCCGCTGAACACCGCGCCGCGGTAGGCGTAGCTCGCCCAGCTCGAGGTCGGTGCCTGCTGCATCTGCGCCATCGTCACCGGGTGCGCGGGGTCGCTCGCGTCGATGAGGAGCGTCCCGCCGCTGTAGAACCCGGAGACGAGGTGGTCATCGTCGACCCAGTTGAAGTTGTGCGCCGTGCAGACCGTGCCCGGGTCGCCCGCGGGCGGGGGGACGAAGCCGAGCTCTTTCGGGCTCGTTGGGTCCGACAGGTCGTAGAACCAGATGGCGCCGGTCGGCGCGGTGGACGCGGGGTGGCAGGCCGGCGCGAGGACGCCCGCGTACTCGTCGCCCAGCGCCAGGAGCGTGCCGTTCCTCGTGGTCGCGGCGCTGTGGTGGATGCTGATCTTCGGGTTCACGATCGTTGCGATGACCTTTGGCGCGTGGAGGTCCGTCACGTCCCAGATCATCGTCTCGCTGATGCCGCCGCAGATCGCGCGATGGAGCGCGGGCTCGGCGAGGATGTCGTGGCAGCCGATCGAGCCGGACGTCTGGGGGAACAGGAATTCTCCGTCCACGACCGGCGTGTCCGGGTTCGAGATGTTCACGATCTCGGAGCGGTGATGATCGAGCGGGCTCGCGGTCGGGTTCGACGCGAGGTTGTACGCGCTGTTGTAGAGGATGCCCGTGTTCCCGTACGGCGTGTGCGTGTGGCTGCCGTATTTGAGCGGCACCTGCGAGAGCACGACGGGCGCGCTCGCGTTCGTCACGTCGACGAGCCGGATGCCGCCCTTGGGCGCGGCGTCGGGGCACTTGTCGTCGCTCTGCGAGGAGAGCGTGACGATGATGCGCGATCCGATCTGCGAGACGCCCGCGTCTTTGCCGTTGCAGTCGATGACGGCGAGCTCCTTGGGCGCGAGCGGGTCCTTAACGTCGACGATGTGCATGCCATTGTTGTGCGTCGCGACGAAGACCGTGTCGCCCCAGAAGGCCATGTCGTTGCCCGCACCGAACTCGACGTTCGACACCGGCTCGAGCCCGGTGATCTCGGTTGGCAGCGGCAGGAGAAGCGCGCTCGTGTCGGCGGCCGGGGCATCGACGCTCGCCCCGGGCGCTTGGATGCAGCCGGCGAGCGTGAGGAGGACGCACAAGAGGAGCGCGCGCATGCGTCGGGAACCGGCCCTTCCATTAAAGCGTTCGTGGCTGCGCCCTAGCGCGGTCTGCGCGCAGGCGGCGCCCGAGCCAGAGGAGCCCCAGCGCCGCGGGAAGACAGAGCGCCGCGAGGATCATCCACACGCCGCTCCACCCCCAGCGCGAGAGCGTCCAGTCGGCGAGGAGGGGCGGCGCGCCCTGCCCCAACGCGGCGGCAAAGGCCATGATGCCGAGCGCGGAGCCCGTGGTCCCTTCGGGGGCGAGCTCGGCGGCGAACGCGCTCTGGATCGGCGAGTAGAGCATCTCGGCGAACGTGAACGCGACGATCCCCAGGATCACGACGACGAAGGGAGCCGGCGCGCCCGCCGCGAGCGCGTAGAGCGCATACGTGGCTTCGAGGAGGACGGCGCTCACGGCTAGAAGGAACGCGCGCTCGCTGCGATCCGCGAGGCGGCCGAAGGGGACCTGCAGCAGCACGATGAGGACGGTGTTCACTGCGATCACTGCGACGGCGCGGCGATCGAGGCTGAGGCCGTCGGTGAGGAAGAGCGCGAAGATCGTGTTGATCTGGCCCCAGCCGAGGAAGAAGATCGTGCTGAGAGCGAGGTATGCCGCAAAGGTCGGCGTGCGCAGCAGGAGCGCCCAGTCGCCCGCCATGCTCCTGCGCGCGAGGGCGGCGTGCCGCGCGGGCTCCTCGACGAAGAAGAGCACGAGAAAGAGATAGCAGAAGGGGAGGACGCCGCCCGCGATGAAGATCGGGAGGAAGCCCGCCGAGAGGAGGAGCGCGCCAAGCGCGATGCCCACCGTCCAGCCCAGGTTGCGCGCGGCGTGGATCAGTCCGAAGACGCCTGCGCGCTTGGTCGACGGCACGACGTCGACGATGAGCGCGCTCGATGCCGGCCCGTAGAGCGAGAGTGACGCGAAGAGCCCGTTCACGACCGAGAGCGCCATGTACTGGGCGCCGGTGTGGACGAGGAGATAGCTCGGCAGGATGACGCTCGTGCAGAGAAGGCCCGCGAGCATCAGGGGCTTCCGCCCGTAGCGGTCGCTGAGCGCTCCCGCGAACGGACCGCTCACCGCGCGAACCAGGAATTCGACCGCGATCCCAAGCCCGATCGCCGCGAGGGCGATGCCGCGCTCCTGCACGAGGAAGAGGATGAGAAAAGGCGCGACGATCCCGCGCCCGATGCCGACGATGAGCGTGCCTGCCGTGATGATCCACGGCGTACGCCCGTAGCTGCGCGCGTCGTCGACGCCGTAGAGGTGCAACGCGCGCGCCCAGACGCTCATGGCGTCTCCGCGAAGATGGCGCGGCCGACGCGTACCATGGTCGCGCCCTCCTCGATGGCGATCTCGTAGTCCTCGCTCATTCCCATGGAAAGCTCCTCGAGCCCGAGCTCGTCGCGCAGCGCGCTCAGCGCCCGGAAGACGGCGCGCGGGTCGCCCTCCTTGGGAGGGAGCGTCGAGAGCCCCCGCGCCTCGATGCCGCGCGCCCGCAGCGCGTCGACGAGTGCAGGCACGTCGGCGGGTGCGACGCCGTTGCGTTCGGGGCGCCCCGTGAAGTCGACCTGCACAAGGACGGGGACGGCGACGGGCCACCGCGCGACGAGGTCAGGCCGGTCGAAGCTGTGGACGAGTGGCTCGAGCTCCCGGAGCCGCCGCAGGTCGCGCGACTGCAGGTTCCCGATGAAATGCCAGCGCGCTTCGCGCGGGAGAGAGGCCGCCCGCGCCGCCAGCGCGTCTGCGCGGTTCTCGCCGAAGTCGCGTTGGCCCGCGTCGAAGACCGCGCGCACCTGCTCGAGCGTCGCGCCCTTGCTCACGGCGACGAGGCGCGCCCGCCCCGCCACCTTCGCGACGACCTCCTCGTAGCCCATGCCTTTCACGGAAGCTTGGCGAAGCGCTCGCTCATCTGCCACAGCTTCCGGCGCGCATCGGCGTCGGCCGGTTGGCCGGGCGTCTTGATCTCCTTCCTCTTCTCGAACATCTTGCCGCTCACGTCAGCCGTCTCGGGCGCGGTGGCGAGCCACACGGCGGTGTCGGCGCCCTTCTCGGGCGTGCCGCCGATCGTGTTCGTGAGCCAGCGGAAGAAGCCGCCCGTGTCGTGGAGGAGCTGCGTGTTCGCGACGAGCCCCGGGTGCAGCGAGTTCACCACGACGCCGCTTCCCTTGAGGCGCTCCGCGAGCTCGAGGGTGAAGGCGACGCGCGCCGCCATCGTCGGGGGCGTGGACTTCAGGTAGCTGTACGGGCGCTTCTCGAAGTTCGGGTCGTCGAGATCCACCTTCGCGCCGCCGTACTTCGAGCTCACGTTCACGATGCGCGAGGGGGCGGCGCGCTTGAGCGCGTCGAGCAGGAGGTTCGTGAGCGTGAAATACGCCATGTAGTTCACGGCGAAGGTCTGCTCGAGGCCGTCGGGCGTGACCTTCTTCTCCTTCACGAAGACGCCCGCCGCGTTCACGAGCACGTCCAGCTTGTCGTGCTTCGAGAGGAACTCGCTCGCGGCCGCGCGGATGGACGCCTGCGATCCGAGATCGGCGACGAGGACCTCGACCTTCGCCCCAGGCGCCTTCGCGAGGATGTCGCGGGTCGTCTCCTCGCCGCGCTTCGCGTTGCGGACGAGGACGACGGTGTGGTAGCCTTTCTGCGCGAGGGCGGTCGCGGTGGCTTTGCCGATGCCGGACGCTGCGCCTGTGACGAGTGCGATCTTTGCCATGACATCACCTGAGCTTGTTGAGACGTTGCGCCGCCGCCTCGAGCGTCGGCATGCTCTTCGCGAAATGGAAGCGGATGAGGTCCCGGCCGAGCTCCTTGCGGCGGAAGAAGGAGCCGCCAGGAACGCCCGCAAGACCGATGTCCTTGACGAGCCAGAGCGCGAAGTCGCGGTCGTCCATCTCGGCGCGCGGACGAAGCTCTCGGAAGTCGGCCATGACGTAGTACGCACCCTCCGGCGCGTGGCACTCGAACCCCGCGTGCTGCAGGGTGGCCACGAGGAAACGACGTTTCGCATCGTAGCTTTCGGCGAGCTCGCGGTAATAGCTCGTGGGGAGCTTGAGCGCCGCCGCGACGCCCATCTGCAGCGGGTGCGGTGCGCCGACCGTGAGGAAGTCGTGCGTGCGCCGGATCGCGGTCGAGACGGCCGGCGGCGCGATGACCCACGCCACGCGCCAGCCGGTCATGCTGTAGGTCTTCGACGCGCCGGAGACCATGATGACGCGATCCCGGAGATCCGGGAGGGCGATCGGCGCGACGTGCGCCTTGCCGTCGTAGAGGATGTGCTCGTAGATCTCGTCCGTGACGAGGAGGGCGTCGTGCTCGCGGCAAAGCTCGCCGATGAGCTCGAGCTCGGCGCGCGTGAACACGGTGCCCGCAGGGTTCGCCGGCGTGTTGACGATGATAGCCTTCGTCTTCGGGCTGAAGGCTGCCGCGAGCTCCTGCGGGTCGAAGCGGAAGTCTCGGTCGGGACGCAGCGGCACGAAGCGGAGCGTCGCGCCCGAGAGCGCGGCGTCGGGCCCGTAATTCTCGTAGAAGGGCTCGAAGACGATGACCTCGTCCCCTGGGTCCACGATGGCGAGCATGATCGCCATCATCGCCTCCGTCGCCCCGCAGGTGACCGTGATCTCCGTCTCCGGATCGACCGTCACGTCGTTGAACCAGCGCATCTTCTCGGCGATCGCCTGACGCAGGGCGGGTGCGCCCCAGGTGATCGCGTACTGGTTGTGCGGGCCATCGAGCGCGGCCTTGGCGGCGGCGACGACCTCGGCCGGGGGGTTCCAGTCCGGGAATCCCTGCGCGAGGTTCACGGCCTCGTGCTTCATCGCGTGGCGCGTCATCTCGCGGATGACGCTCTCGGGGAAGAGGCTCGCGCGGGTGGAAAGTCGCGGGTCCTTGAGCCCGTGGTCCATCGCGACGACATCTGGCGCCCGCGGTTTGAGGCTTAGGGCGGCCCTTACCAGCCGTCGAGGAGCGCGGCGATGAGGGTCCCGATGCCTTCGATGGCGACGAATCCCATGTGCCCGGTACCGCCGTGGAGCGACTGCGCACCGCGGGGCGTCGTGGCGGGAGCGACGCCCGCTCGTCGTGGCGATCGCGCCTGGATGCGCGCCACTTCTCCCGCGTCGAACCACACGCCGCCGCATGCCGCGCATGCGTCGAGCTCGATCGCATCGCCGTGGCGCTGCGCCACGACGACATCCGCCTGCGTTCCGCAGGCGCCGCATGCGAGACGCTTGCCGTAGCTGCGCTCAAGCGCGGTCTCCAGCGTCGCGCGCGCCGAGACGGTGAGCGTGCCGCGGTCTTCGCGCATCAGGAGCGCGCCGTGGTCCGCCGGGCAGGCGAACAGGCGGACGCCATGCTCTGCGCGGGGAACGGGGGTCGCGTCGCAGCGGGGGCAGCGCATCGCACATTCTTCGGCGGTCATCGACATGAGGTTGCTTCGGAAGTTTCCATCAAAGGCCGCTTGCCAGGAACTCCGCGACGATGATGGCGATCTGACCCGCGCCATCGACGGCCGCGGCGCCCGACCAGGCGTCGACGATCTCCTTTCGCCCGAAGGGCGGGCGCCGTCCGGCGATGCGCTCGAACTCGCCCTTGTCGAACCACACGCCGTGCTCGCAGGCATCGAGCTCCACGTCGCGGACGCTCGCACGCTGCATCGGGGCGGAGCAAGTGGGGCAGCAAAGCTCACCGATCGCGCCTTCGAAGGGCAGCTTCAGCGCCGGCGCATGGCGATGGAGCGATCCCGCGGGGACGAACACGCCGTGCCAACAGCTCGCCGCGTCTTCGTGGAGGGCAAGGCTATGGCGCACGCGCGGACATCGCATGCGGGGGTCGCGAGCGGGCCGGTATGATATTCCTCGAACGCTCGCCTTACCCGAGGCTCACGAACTTGGCGACGCTCGGCACGACGCCGTGCTCGCTCTGGATGCGCACGAAGAGCATCCACGGGCCGGGCATCGCGACGTCGCCGTCGGGGGGCGCCGTGAACGTGAGCGTGCCAGCTCCGCGCGCCTGCACGGGCAGCATGACGGCGCGCTCGTTCACGTCCCACGCATGCGTCGTGGCGCCCGGGTGGATGAGCATCGCGTCGACGACCTGGTCCGCGTCGGGCGATCCGATGGTGAAGCTCTCGCCGTAGGCGATCGCCTCGGGCGCCTCCGTGATGGTGGGGCGCGCGACGCCGTAGTGCAGGTAGGGCGGCTCGTAGATCTCGAAGCGCGTCTCGGCGATCTGGCTCTCGAAGGGCACGTTGTCGCGGATCGCGGTCCACGGCACCGGGAGGGGCACGTGGCCGCCGACGAGCACGCGACCGTCAGGGAGCAGGATCGAGGTCGAGTGGTACGTGCGGCCGACGGTCATCGGCGCCATCTGCGTCCACGCGCCCGTGGCCGGGTCGAACGATTCGGCGACGAGCACTTCGGCGCTGCGCTGGCCGTGCGCGTACACGTTGTCCCACAGGCCGCCGCCCGTGGTCAGGAGCTTCCCGTCGGGGAGGATGACGGTGTTCGGGAACCAGCGCGGGTGCGCGAGCGGCGGGAGGACGTCGTGCGAGACGCCGTCCGCGCCAAGCGTCGTCATCTCGACGAGGTTCGTCCCCGCGATGCTGCGGCCGATGCTTCCGCCAAGCGTCACGAGGCGCGCGGTGTAGTCATCCGCCGGGTCGAGCGGGAGCATCACGGTGTTCGCGTGCTGGCGCGCGCCAAAGACGCTCGGGCCGACGACGCTCCACGTGTTCGTGTCCGTGTCGAGCACTTGCTGGAGGCTCCACGTCGCTTCGAGCGGATGCTCGCCGAAGGGTCCCCAGAGCGTGCTGTCCGTCTCGTAGAAGATGTCGCCCTTCATCGGACCCGAGGGGACCGTGAAGAGGCGCGGGTACATGGGAAGCAGGTTGTCCGCGCCGACGTCGCTCCACTCTTCGCCATCGAAGGCTTCGAGCTTCGTGTTGAGCGTCTGCGGCTGCGGAAGGTGGTCGATGCCGCTCGCGGCGAGCGCGTTGCCCTCCGACGTCGTCATGACCGTCGGGTACCAGCGCTGCACGCTCATGTCGGCCATCTTGGTCCAGTTTGACGTCGCAGGGTCGAAGGTCCACGTGTCCTTCTCGCCGTCGACGAAGCCGGTCATGTCTTCGCCAAGCGTCTTCCATTCGGAGCCGCCGGCGGTGAGCACGCGGCCGTCCGCGAGGATCGTCTGGCCCGCGCAGAACAGGTCGCCCATCTCCTCCGGGCGCACCATCATCTGCGCGCTCGCGGCGTCGTAGGGCGGCGCGAGGATGCCGACGTCCGCGACGTGCGGGTATTCGAGGAAGAAGACCTGGTCGTGCTCGCCCGCTTCGACGCCGCCCCAGTAGAGGACGCGGCCGTCGTCGAGGAGCACCATGGAGATCGCGGGGACCTGCCCCTCGAAGGGGGCGGACCACGCGCCGACGACCGCCGGGTCGGTCGAGGTGGGGCCCGGCAGCGGGTCGGAGGGGAACGGGGGCGCCGTGAAGACGGCGACAGCAAGCGGCGACGCGAGAAGGACGACGAGGGCGCTGATGACCAGACGGCTTGCCAGGGGGAAGCCTCCCGCCCTTGGCGACGCGCGGAGGGAGGCTTGAGCCTTCTCGTGCGGGAGAGTATGCGTCGGCCCCCCATGCGGAGAGCCCGGGGAACCGTTATCTCGTCCGGGCCGGTCCGGGAGGCGATGGACGATCTGGACGTCCGCATCCTGCGCGCCATGGGCGTGCGTCCCTACGGCCGCACCGCGCGCGGCGCGGACGCGCTCTCGAGCGCGCGCCTTGCCGAGCAGGTGGGCGTCACGGACGACACGGTGCGCGCCCGCGTCGCGCGCATGGAATCGGCCGGGCTCATCGCGGGGTATCGCCTCGCGCCCAACCTCCACCAGATGGGCCTCACCGGCACCGGGTACTACTTCGATCCCGTGGATGGCGAGCCTGCGAAGCTCGCGCGGGCCATCGTCGATGCGGGGATCCCTGGGATCATGGAGGTCCACGCGTTCCTCGGACGGGGGCTTTGCGTCGAGCTCGCCTATGCCACGGACAAGGACCGCTTGTCGACGCTGGACGCGATCGGCAGGGTCGTGGGGAGCGCGCCCCCTGTGACCTTCCACGCGTGGACGTATCCCGAGGTCGAGCGAACGCTCTCGGCGCTCGATTGGCGTATCGTCGAGGCCATGCGCGGGAACGCACGAAGGCCGCTGCCCGAGGTCGCAGACGAGATCAGCATCAGCGCAAAGACCGTCAAGCGCCGCTTCGAGCGCATGGCGGAGGAGGGAAGCGTGCTCTGCGTCCCGCTCGTGGATCTCTCCAAGGCGCAAGGCGTGCTCCTCATCGAGCTCCTCGTGCACCTCACGCCCGGTGCTCCAGAGGCGGTCTTGAGCGAGGTGGTCGCGGACCTCGCCGGACACGTCTTCCACGTGGGCCGCCCCGCCGAAGCGAGCATGGGGAACGCGGACATCATCCTCGCCGCATCCAGCCCCGCGGAGGTCGAGAAGCTCCGCGAGCGCGTGGCCTCACGCCCCGGCGTGTCGCGCGCCGACGCGATGCTCGTCACGGCGCTCGAAGACCACGCCGCATGGCTGGACGCGCGCCTCCAGGCGCTCGCCCGACCCTGAGTGTCCATTCCGCCGAACGCGGGTCGGCACACACAGAAGTGGGCTCGCACGCTTTGTAAGCCCGATGAGCCTCATGGACGCCGCCGAGACGCCACCCGCCGCACCCAGTTCCCACCGCGTCACGCTCACCTTCATCGACGCCGTCGCCGCGCGCGACCTCGTTGCCCTCCATCGCCTCCTCGCGCCCGGCGCCGGGATGCGCGCCGTCACGCCGCTGAAGGTCATCGAGGAGGCCGGCGCCGACGCGATCGTCGCACGCTTCGACGCATGGTTCGGGGACCAGGACCATGTCGAGCTCGTCAACGCGCGCACCCGTGGCATCGGGGCGCGCGAAGGAGTGACCTACGAGCTGCGCACCTCCGACGTCGAAGGATCGTACCAGGTCGCCCAACACGCCTTCATCGACATCCGCGGCGACCGCATCCACCGCATCGATCTGCTCTGCTCCGGCTTCCAGCACGCCCAGGGGGTGGCCTGAATGGAGCCCCGCGAGCTCGCCTCGCGCGCGGAACGCGAACCCCAGGTCCCGCCGGGCAACAACGAGCGCTACGCAGGTTACGGCATCTTCGGCGTCGCCTTCGAGTCGGGACACATCCTCGCCATGCGACGCTTCACCGCAAGCTCGCTGGGCGCAGGCTACACCTCCCTGTGGCACCGCGACCCAGGCGGATCGTGGACCATCACGACGGATGGCGACCCCACGCTCGCGTGCCCGCGCTACTTCGGCGCAGAGCTCGATGCCGCGCCGCGAGCCTTGATCGCGATCACATGGACGGGCCCGCGAGCCTTCCGCGTCGAGATCCGCGACACCCTCCGATGGGACCTCGAGCTTCGACCCACCCTCGCGACGCGCATGCTCAACGGCATGGGACGCCTGATGCCTGACGCCCTTTGGCGAAGCCCCGCCGTCCTCGGCATGATGGCCCGCATGGCCGGGCCCATGCTTGGCGCCGGCAAGCTCACGCTCGTGGGAAAGACATCCAACGGCCAAGGATTCCTCGCGAACCCCTTGCTGACCTGGCGGGTCGCGAAGAGCCAAGCGACTTGGAAAGGGCGCGACCTCGGGCGCGTCGTCCCGCTCGACGAGCAACCTTCGCTTGGCCAGTTCAAGATCCCGCGCGCGCCCCTCTTCGCCGCGGGCCGGACGTACTTCGACGCGTACGACCCCACCCTGCACACGCGAGGAACGACGCGAGAAGGCCCGCCCGTGGGAGGACGGGCGAGGGCCGGCGTCATCGAGCGGTAGACGGGCGGGGGAGATGCGCAGCTCAGCGGCGCGTGGGTCGAGCGCGGGCGCCGCGCCTCTTTGGCGCAGAAGCCGCCGCTCGGGCGGGCGCCCATGTCGCCAACTCCTGCAGGAGCGTGCCACGCCCGCGTGGGAACATCTCGCCCAAGCCGCGGCGCTCGCCGTCGGCGAACACCTGGTCCGCATGGTGCTTCGCGCCGAAACAGGCGAGCGCAGCAAGGACGGGGATCGCATCGTGCCCCTTGGGCAGCAGGTCGTAGGCGACCTCGCGCGCGTCGTCGGTACGACGGCGGCGGATGAAACCCTCCTCCTCCAGCTCCTTGAGCCGGAACGAGAGGACGCGAGGCGTCAGGCCCGGGTTCTTCCGGAGGATGTCGCTGAAGCGCGGGTTGCGGTCGAACGCGATGTCCCGAAGCACCAGGATCGCCCACTTGCGGCCGAGCGCCTGGAGGCTCGCCCCAATGGGGCAGGAAGCGACGTAGGCGGGCCATGCGACTTCCGGAAACCGGGGCGGCAGGGGCTCCATACGATTCAGTATACTTTTCATCTCTACTTGAGCCATATGGTCGTCGCACCTCCATGCGTCTGCCGGAAGGCGCCTCCATGACGAAGGACTTGACGCTGAAGATGACGGTCGAGAAAGCCCCCGAACACGTGTACCGTGCGATCAACGACGTAGGCTCGTGGTGGTCGGGCCAGGTCAAAGGCGCGACCGATCGACTCGGCGGGGAGTTCGCGTACCGATACGGAACGATGCACTACTCGCGGCAGAAGGTCGTCGAGCTGGAGCCGGGCCGGAGGATCGTATGGCGCGTCGAAGAGGCCGACCTCACGTTCGTCGCCGCGCGCAGCGAATGGAAAGGAACGCAGATCGTGTTCGACCTCGCGCCAAAGGGCCGCGGGACGGAGATCTCCTTCACGCACGTCGGACTCGGACCCACGCTCGAATGCTACGACGGCTGCGCGAGCGGCTGGCAAGCGCTCATCCTCACGAACCTGCGCAACCGGATCCTCACGGGCGCCGCGCAGCCGGATCTCTTCGCGGAATAGGCCGAAGGCGTGGTCGACGACTTCGTCACGGTCGTTCCGCTCATACGGCTTGAGGGCACGCCCACATGGGGGGTTGGGTGTGCCCCGTGCCCATGGCCCGACGGCTGGGTGCGAGGGTCTCCGGAGCTAGGCTCAGCTGTTCCGCCGTGCAGGGCAGGAGGATGCCCTGGGGGCGCTGTGTGGACTCCCCTCATGACGACCATGTCGCTCGCGGAAGGGCGCAAGACCCTCAACCGAATCGGTCACGCACGGGATGCCCGAGAACGCGGGCGTAGCATCCGCCCGTGCAGGTGAGTCCCCCCTCCCAGATTTGAACCGGGGACATCCTGATGTCTGCCACGAGACGCCAGTCGGGTGCTCACCCGAAGGACTGTGAATTTGTCTACAGTCAGGCACTCTAGCCAGGCTGAGTTAAGGGGGGCGGATGCGCGCCAACGCTGGGGGGCCCAGGGCTGGGGCGCGCTGCGATGGCGGGACCCCTACTTGACTCTTGTTCAGCGTTGGCAGAGCGCAGAATCCTAGAGAACGCGCGTGCATGCGCGCGCGAGAGATCCGCTGTTCCCGGCTCCACGGTCGCGGCGCTGAAGTGGCGGTCATCGGCGTGGCCGGATCGGTGCCAGAAAAGTCCGAAACCGAAAGCCTTTCATACGCCTTCGGACAATCAGGTGTCAGACAAGCGTCAGACAACAACCACACAATCGGCACACATCGGTCGGTCTTCGGACTGCCCCCTGGCGCCGGATGTGCTGCCGATGTCCTCGACTTGTCGCAGCAGGCATTTCCTTGCCCGTCGAAACCGAGCGCGTCACGCTCCGATTGCCCAAGAACGACATCGCCCTCCTCGAGTCTCTCGTGGCGGCCGGCGAGTTCATGAGCATCTCCGAAGCGATCCGCGCGGCGATCCGCGACATGGTCCGCAGCCGGGCCCCGAAGGTCGCCGAGGGCATCGAAGCGAGGAAAGCGATCCACGCCTCCGCGGACGCCGCGAAGGAGCTCGAGGAACTGCGCGCGGCGATCGAGGAGATGCAGAGACGGGTCTCGAAGTAGGGCGCTTGGTGCTGGCATCGCGCGGGATCGCGGTGTTGGATGGGATGCACAAGCAAGTCTCCTCAGCGGGAGCTCTCCGGGGTGGAGCCACCGGCCGATGCGTGGGAAGCGTCGGGCGGAACCTCGAGACAACGTACACGACCAGACATGGAGTGATGGGATGCAGTCAATCATCGCGAGCGCCATGAAGTTCAGCAACACCGAACCGGCAGCGACCGGGGCTCAGGACCAGGGCGACGAGTTCGAAGCCTTCGGCGAGCCCCGCATCGTCATCGTCGGATGCGGTGGTGCTGGTAACAACACGATCAATCGCCTTCACAAGCTCGGCGTCAAGGGCGCCGAGACGATCGCGATCAACACCGACAAGGTCCACCTTGATATCATCGAGGCGGACAAGAAGCTCCTGATCGGCAAGTCGATCACGCGCGGCCTGGGCGCCGGCGGCTACCCCGAGGTCGCCGAGAAGTGCGCCGAGATGGCGACGCCCGCTCTCGAGGACCTCCTCGAAGGCGCGGACCTCGTCTTCGTCACGGCCGGCATGGGCGGCGGCACCGGCACGGGCACGGCCCCCACGGTCGCGAAGGTCGCGAAGCGCAAGGGCGCCATCGTCATCGGCATGGTCAGCACGCCCTTCAACGTGGAGCGCGCTCGCCTCGTCAAGGGTGAGGAAGGCCTCAACAAGTTGCGCAAGGAAGCGGACACGGTCATCGTCCTCGACAACAACCGTCTCCTCAAGTACGTCCCGAACCTCCCGATCGACCAGGCGTTCTCCGTCATGGACACCCTGATCGCCGAGACCGTGAAGGGCATCTCGGAGACGATCACGCAGCCGAGCCTGATCAACCTCGACTACGCCGACGTCCGCACCATCATGGGCTGCGGCGGCGTTGCCGTCATGCTCTACGGCGAGTCGAAGTCGTCCGATCCGCAGAAGGTCGTCCACGAGGCGCTCAACCACCCGCTCCTCGACGTCGACTATCGCGGCGCGACGGGAGCTCTGGTCCACATGACCGGTGGCCCCGATCTGTCGCTGAGCGCGGCCGAAGCGGTCGCCCAGAACCTGACCTACGAGCTCGATGCGCACGCCAACGTCATCTGGGGCGCGCGCATCATGCCCGAGTTCGAAGGCCGCCTCCGCGTGATGGCCATCATGACGGGCATCAACAGCCCGCAGATCATCGGCGCCGTCACGAACAAGGAAGCCAACACCGCGACGTTCAAGCCCGCAGGCGCGCCCAACACGCCCAAGGGCCTCGACCTCCCGTGGGTCGGCTGAAACGCAAAAGAACACTCCGCTGGAAGGGTCCGGTTCGCTCCTCCTTTCCAGACTCGAAACCAGTCTCCCCCGGGGAGGGTTGGCCTTCACTGGTCGCCCTTCTCTTCGAAACCAGTCTCCCCCGAAGCGCGCCGCAGCGCGCTGAGGCATGGACGTGCCCGAAGGCACGTCCAGTGCCGGGATCGGGTCCGCTTCAGTGCGGCCCCTTCTCTTGGGAACGCCTGTCGGGAACCGGGCGGGTCCAAAGTACCTCCGTGGGAGGAGGCGCCGCGTCACTGCGGCCCTCCTTCATGCCTGCTATCACAAGCAGGCACCAGGGTATCGCCGAACCAGCGCGATCCAGAACACGCCACCACGCCCCGAACGACCAGGGATGGATCGACAACGAAGAGTTGTCGAGAGGTCGTGCCATCAGGCGCGACCGGATGCACACAGGGGCGGAAGACGGCCCGAGACCCGGAGCCGGCGACCGACTTCCCGACATGGGAGGTCCAAGCGACGTGCGTGGGATGGCTCGACGTACATAGGATGATTCACTGGCCAGGGGCGCCCCACTGACAACGGTCGGATGGGATGCACACCAACGGGGCGCCCCGTTACTTTACTTTCTTCCGGCGCACTCCGTCGCACGCCGGTCCTACGGCCGACGGGTACGCGAGCGCTTCGCGCTCGCTCGGCTCGCTGAGGTGAACCGCCCCGTCGGCCTCCGTCCTCGACGAACCTGCGGGTTCGTCGGGACCGCGCAGATCCGCAGATCCGCGCTGGGTCGCGTCGTGCGACTTCGTGGCAAGGGGTGCTTCGCCCCCCTTGCAACCCCGCGACCAAGGGGGGTCCGACCCCCCTTGGAACTCCCGGAGAGGCAAAGTCTCGTGATATCAAGGTCGCCGTCCCAGGAGGAGCTCTGTCAGCTGCGAGAGATCCTCGAGCTTCTCCACGACATCCACCGCACCGCTTCTCACGCCCTCGTTCATCGGGTTCACCGCGATCGAGTAGCCGACGCGGCGGAACACCGGGACGTCGTTCGAGCCATTCCCAACGTGCGCCGCCTCGCGCGGGTCGATCTTCAGCGCCGCGAGCGTGCGCGCGAGGTTCGCCCACTTGTCGTGCTGGAGGTCGTATCCGCCCGCGACGCGCCCGTTGCGGACCTCCGCAGGCGTGCAGACCAGGTGGTCGACGCCGAAGAGCTCGCGCACGATCTGCACGAGGAATTCGGGCTGGTCCGTCGTCACCGCGACGCGCATGCCCGCATCGTGCAGTGCTGCGACGCCCTCACGGATGCCGGGCGTCCACGCGTCGCTCGCGCGGAGGGCGTCCAACATCTCGTCCACGCGGCGACCGACGAAATTCTTGTAGTCCGCGTGGAACGTCTCGTCGGCCGTCATCTTGCCTTCGAAGTAGAGGCGTGTCGTCTCTGCGAGCTTGTCGCCGAAGCCCAACGGTTCCGCGACCGCGTTGAAGATGGCCGGATGGATGAGCGTGCCATCGAGGTCGAGCGAGACGAGCTTGGGCGCCACGCGCGAGGAAGGGCGGGCGATGTCTTCAAGCCGTTGCGCAGAACGCGACGCCGGTGTGCGAGGCTGCGATGTCGGCCAGCACGCGCGAGCGCGCAGCGTCATCCAGAGCGTCGAGCTCGTAGGAGCAGAGGAGCTGCGCGCCGGTCTCGTCGAGGATCTCGTTCCAGAGCCGCTCAAGAGTGTCCGCGGCGTGGAGGTTCCCCTGCTTCGCGAGAAGGTCCACGATCTCTCCCCAGGCGCGTAGCGTCGTCGCTCCGCGTGGGCCGGCTGCGCGCCGGATGGCGGCCGTCACGCCCTCCTTGAACCGCTTCGCGTCGGGCGCTCCGTCGACGATGCACGTGTCGATGACGGAACGCGCGTCGAGGAATACGATGCGTCCGTTCGCATGCGCGTGGACGATGTCGACGCCGAGCACGCAAAGCTCGGTCTCGACGAGCCGCAGATGCGCTGGCGTGCACGCAAGGACGACGCCGCTGCCGCGTCGAAGCCCCAAGGCCGACCACTCGGCGACGATCTTCGCCATGTGGGCGTCGCCGCGGGATGCAAAGACGAGGTGATCGGCCAAACGATCCCTCGTGGGGACCTCCTGTGCTTGAAGGGTCCCTTTTTCAGACAGGCGACCTCACGTGCTGCCAGGCAGGAGGCGCCCACCGACGCTTCCGATCAGCTCGCACGCGCGGCACGTCGCGCCCGAGCACGGCTCGCCGCATCGTTCGCATGCGCGAAGCGCTTTTGCGCCGCTCCCGAGGAGCGGCGCGAGCTGGTCGTAGCCCGAGACGAGCGCGTGCCGAGTGCCCGGCGACTCCTCTTCGAGCTGGAGCAGAAGGTCGCGATAGCGGCCGCGCGTCGCGTCCTGCGCGTAGGGGCATTCGCCGTCGTGATAGCTCCAGCATCGAAGGATCGCGTAGAGCGCGACCTCGCGCTCGGGGATCAGGCGCAGCGGCAGGATGCGCGGGATGAGGCCGGGTTGCACGTGCTCGGGGCGGTGCGGGCCCATCTTGGCGAGCCGGTCGACGTCGCCTTTGAGGTGGTTCATGAGGATCGTCTGCGCGACGTCGTCCAGGTTGTGCCCGGTCGCAAGGTGACCGGCGCCGGCGCGCTTCGCGGCCTCGTTGAGATTGCGCCGGCGCATGACCCCGCAATATGCGCACGGCATCATCGTGCGCGCGGGATGTTGCACGACCGAGTCCATCGTCACGCCGGCGGTCTCCTCGTACGAGAGGACGAGGTGCTCGACGCCGATCTCCTTGCAGTGCTCCGCGGCGACGACGATCGACGGCGGCCGATAGCTCGCGATGCCTTCGTCGATCGTGACGGCGGAGAGCTCGACAGCGGGGTTGTCGCGGAAGATCTCGTGCATGAGGCGCAACGTCACGACGCTGTCCTTGCCACCCGAGAGCGCGACCGCGATGCGGCCCCTCTTGAACGGGCCTTGCTTGCGCAGCTCGCGTCGCACGCGGCGCTCGACGAACTCGGTGAAGTGCTCGGGGCAGAGGTGCTGGCCGCTGTAACGCGCGAAGTAGACCGCTTCGCGTCCGCATGAGCAGCGGCTCATGCTGTGCCGAGCCCGGGCCGCCTCATGAGCCTTTGGCGACCTGGGACCGGAAGCCAAGCTACCCCTTTTGTCCTCGGTGGCTGCTTCCCTCGGGATCGGGATAAGGGATGGCGATGGCGAAGGACGCACCCCGCGGTCCGCATCCACCGTCCACCCCCAACCCGAAAGCGACGACCTGTCGCACAGAGTGCACGGCTATCGTTTCTCGGCGGCCTTCTTCCCCAGCTCTTCGGAGCGCTTGGTCGCCGCTTCGACGGCATCGATGAGGATCGCCCGCAGGCCGCCGCGCTCCATCGTGTGGAGCGCCGTGATCGCGGTGCCGCCGGGCGACGTGACCCGGTCCTTGAGCTGTGCTGGATGCTCGCTCGACAGTTGCGCCATCTTGGCGGCGCCGAGCACCGTCTGCACCGTGAGCTTCATCGCCACGTCGCGCGAGAGCCCGACCTTGACGCCCGCGTCGGCAAGACCTTCGATGATCTGGAAGACGTACATCGGTCCCGTGCCGCTGAGGCCCGTGACGGCGTCCATCAGATACTCGTCGACCTCGACCGCGATGCCGACGCTCTCGAAGATCGCGCGCGCGGTCTCGCCGTGCTCGCGTTTTGCATGCGCCCCGAAGCAGTACGCCGTCGCGCCCGCGTCGACGTGCACGGGCAGGTTGGGCATGGAGCGCACGACGCTCGCGCCGGGCAGTGCCGCCTCGATCGCGGCGGTCGAGACGCCGGCCGCGATGCTGAGGACGAGCTGGCCGGGCTTCACGACCGGCTTGATCTCGGCCAGGAGATCGGGAAGGATCTGCGGCTTCACGCCAAGGATCAGGACATCCGCGCCCGCGGCGGCCTTCCTGTTGTCCGTGTGCGCCTCGATGCCCGCGTCCTTTGCGAGCGTGGCGGCGGTGTCGGCGCGGCGCGTCGTCGCGACGAAGTTCGCGGGCGTCGCCCACTTCGCCTTCAACATGCCTCGCACGAGGGCGCGCCCCATGTTGCCAGCGCCCAAGACCGCGATGCGCTGGTCCTGCATGACATCTCCACGCGTCGCGCGACCACATGAAGATACCTTGATGTGCGGGCGGCCTCGTTGCGCTCCCGATGCGACTGGTGACGCTCGGGACGGCCGCCGCGGGCGTCCCGCGCTCGGGCGATTCGGGGAGCGGCCACCTGGTCGAGCATGGCGACACCCGGCTCCTCGTGGACGCGGGCGGCGGGGTCCTCGGCGCGCTCGTGGAGCACGCGCCGCTGGACACGCTCTCGGGCATCTACCTCTCGCACCTCCACAACGACCACGTCGCGGACCTGTATCCGATCGCGCTCTGGGCGCGCTTCACTCGGCGCAGGCTCCCGCTCTTCGGACCGCCCGGCACACGCACCCTGCTGTATCGCTGGTTCAGCCTCTTTGCGAGCGACCCCGATCCCTACGTGCAGGCCTTGGAGATCACCGAGGTCGCGCCCTGGACCGTCTACGAGTTGAAGGACATCGCCTTCATGGCGTGCCCCGTCGAGCACAACGTCGCGTGCTTTGCGCTACGAGCCGAGGCAGGCGGGAAGCGTTTCGTCTACAGCGGCGACACGCGCGCCGGGGCGCTCCTCGAAGAAGCCGCGCAGGACGCGGACCTGCTGCTCTCCGAGGCGACCTTCCAGGACCTTTTGCCCGATCGCGAGCCCGAGAAGACCCGCGACCATCACATGACGGCGCGCGAGGCGGGCCTTCTCGCCCGCAAGGCGCGCGCGCGGCGCCTCGTGCTCACGCACCTGAAGCACGACCTCGAGCCCGAGACGAGCCGCAAGCAGGCGGAAGAAGGGTACGGAGCCCCCGTCGAGCTCGCGAGGCCCGGCGCCGTCTTCGAGCTGTGAGCCCACCGGAAGCTTCGGTGGCGCCCCACAAACCCTCATGGCCCAGCGTGTCCCATGCGGATGCGTGCTCCACGACCAGGCGGGCGTGCTCGCCGACCGCCTGCGCGCGGCGCGCCACGTGAAGGTCGTCTCCCACATCGACGCGGACGGCCTCACGAGCGCGGCCGTCGCGGTACGCGCGCTCCAGCGCGCCGGCAAGAGCTACGACGTGGAGTTCCTGAAATCGCTCAAGCCGCATGACGTGAAGCGCCTCAAGGACGAGAATCCGGACACGCTCTGGTTCACGGACCTCGGCGCGGGCGCCGCGTCGCTCTTTGGCGAGGTCGAGCCGGTGATCACGGACCACCACGTCCCGACCGCGGGTGGCAAGTACCATCTCAATTGCCACTTCGCGGGGGAGGACGGCGCGCGCTATCTTTCCGGGTCCACCACGAGCTACCTCGTCGCGCGCGCGCTCGACCGCGCCAACCGCGACATGGCGAGCGTCGCCGTCGTGGGCTGCATCGGGGACCTGCAGGACGTCGACGCGGGCCGCCTCATCGGGATGAACCAGACCGTCGTGCAGGACGCGGCGGCGGGCGGCTTCCTTGCGCCCCTCGTCGACACGCGCTACTTCGGCCGCGAGACGCGCGGGCTCGCGAAGATGCTCCAGTTCGCGGACGACCCCTGCGTGCCAGGTGTCACGGGCCGCCACACCGAGGCGTGCGCGTTCCTGGAATCGCTCGGCGTCCCGCTGCACCGCGACGAGCAGGAGCGCAAGTGGGGGCACCTGTCCACCGACGAGCGGCGCCGCGTGATGAGCGCCGTCGCGAAGTCGCTCCTCACGAAGGGGTACGGCGCGAAGAGCGTGCGGCGCCTGGTCGGGGAAGTGTACGTGCTACGAGGCGAGAAGGAGGGGGAGCCCGTGCGCGACGCCAAGGAGTTCGCGACGCTCCTCAACAGCACCGCGCGCTACGGCGAGGCCGAGGTCGGGCTCGCGATCGCCCTGGGCGAGCGCGGCGACATGTACGCGCGCGGCCTCGAGCTCCTCAAGGGGCACCGCGCGAACCTGGTCGCCGGCATCCAGAGCGTGCGCGAGCGGGGCCTCACGGAGATGCCGCATCTCCAATGGTTCGACGCGGGCGCCACCATCCGCGAAACGATCGTTGGCATCGTGGCGGGCATGATGTACAACGCGGAAGGCGTCCGGAAGGACCTCCCGATCCTCGCCTTCGCTGATTGCGAAGGCGACGCATCCCAGCTTCCGGGCGGGGAGCAGCGCGGCCCGGTGGTGAAGGTCAGCGGGCGCGCCGGCCGCGGACTCGTGGGCGCCGGCCTCGACCTCTCCGAGGTGATGCGCCTCGCGAGCGCGAAGGTCGGCGGCGCCGGCGGCGGCCACGCGCCCGCGGCGGGAGCCACCATCCCTCGCGCTCGGATCGCGGAGTTCCTCGATGCGGCGGATCGCGTGATCGAGGCGCAGCTCGCGGGCCGACGCCCGGAGTGACTTCGGCACCTTCAAGAGCCTCGCGCGACGCTGGGCAAGGCATGCAACCCCTCGTCCTCGCGGGGGCCCTCGCGGCCGGCGCCGGCCTTTCGGCGCTCGCGGTCTGGGCCGCCATCCGTTACACGCGCGCGCCCTCCTCCCGGGATGTCCCGATGGAGATCGTGGACGAGTCGCCCGTGTCCTTCACGCGCGCGGCGCTCGTCCCGCAGGCGCCCGAGCCGCGCCCGCAGCCTCCCGCGGCCCGCGCGCCGCCCCCGGCGTCGCCGCGCGCGCATGCCGAGCGCGCGCCCGCGATGGTCCTCACGCAGGGCGTCACGATGCAGGACGCCGAGTTCGAGCGGCGCGCGAGATCCACGCCCGCTCCGACCCAGGGGGCGGTCCGGAGGCCGCCGCCAGAGATGAAGTCCTGGGCGCAGCAGGTGCGTGAGAGCGCCGCGCCGTCGGTGGAGACGGAGTGGGCGCGCCGTCAGGTCGGGCCCGTCGAGGCGGGCCGCGTGGCGGGTGTGTGCGGGGGTTGCGGGTCGCGATTGTCCGTGACCGATCGGCGGCCGCTGCGGATCGCGTGCCCCGTGTGCGGCCGCAACAAGCTTGTCGCGTGAGCGCATGAACGCGCGTCAGCGCAGCGCGCTCGCCGATGCACTCCTGGGAGCGGGGGCGACGCTGATCCTTCTCTTCTCCACGGCGGATGCGCGCGGCGGCGTGATGGCGCTCGCGATCGGGATCGCGCTCGTGGTCGTCGGTGTCGCGATGCTTTGGGGCACGCCACGCCCTGAGCTGCGCACGCGCATGCTGGCGAGCGTCGCAGGCCTTCTCGTGGGCTTTGGCGGCGCGATCGGCGGCCGAGGGATGTGGCTCAGCATCGGCGTGGGGGCGTTCCTGCTCGCCGGCATCCTCCTGCAGGTGCGCACACGCCGATGATGCGACCTTCAGCCGCGCCCGCGTCCACGCCCGCCGCGCGAGCCGCGGCGTCCGCGCCCGCCGCCCCCGCCGCCATTGCCGCCGCCTCCGCCCCCGCCGCCGCGCGGTCGGCCCGCCTCCGCACGCGCGCGATCCCTCGGGTTGCGGCCGCGCTCCTTGGACGCGCGCTCCTCGTCGGTGAGCGGGGCGGGCATCTTCGGCGCGTCGGGCTCCAGCTCGGCCTTCGCGTCGCGCAGCTCGTTCCAACGAGCGTGGTACGCGTTCTTCACGAACCATTCGCTCGCGCTGCCGAAGTATATCTTGAAGACGGGGCGCCCTTCGGCATCGAGCTCGGTGCAGTCGAAGCCGACGCCGAAGGCCGGTCGCCCGTCGTTGCCGAGGACCTGCCCCATGCTGTTGCCCGGGAGCGACTTGTAGACGAGCGTCCCGTCCTCCTCCTTGCGCGACTCGTAGTCGCCGTGGACGACGGGGACGGCGCCATCGAGGGAGGTCGGGACGGGCGTGTTGAGCTCCAGGTGGAAGGCGCCGCCCTCCTTGGGGCGGCATTTGAGCTCGAACGGGTCGCCCGAGCGGTTCTTCCAGTCGACGAGGCGCATCAGCGGCACGCCTGTGAGGTGCGCGATGCGGTCGACCTCGCTCGGGTCCAACACGCTGCGGCGAGCCGCTGGCGCATATAAAGACGCTTGCCTACGCGACGAGCGTTCTCGGGGCGAGCCGCGCTTCCTCGACGCGCCACGCGCCTCCGTCGCGGCGCCATTCGGTCGTGGTCCGCAGCGGCTCGATGCGTTCGTGATAGCACGGCGCGTCGAGGACGAGCGTCTCGTATTCCCCGCCTTCGCCGCCGACGTGGAGCCCGTAGCGTTCGTGGAGAGCGCCCAGCTCGCGGATCGCGTCAGGCGTCAAGCGCCGGCCCAGCCACGCTTCGCCCATGCCTTCGGCAGCGACGGCGGCGAAGCGCACGTCCCACGCCGGGTGCGCGACGGTCGCCAGGATCTGCTCCGGCGCCTTGTGCCAGAGGGGCATGAAGCTCTTCAGACCCAGCCTGTGGCCGACGCGCTCCAACCGCGTGCGCTGGTACTCGCTCGCGAGCGCGCCGCTCACGAAGCCGTCGATCGGAAGCCCGGCAAGCGCGAGCTCGAGGTCTTCGATCTCCGCTTCCTTCTCGCCCATCGTGTGCACCTCGACGAGCGTCGTGCGCGTGGCCCGCGCAAGGAGGGGCGCGAGGTCCGTGTTGGGGACGTGGAACATGTAGGAGTCGTGCGCGCGGGAGCGCACGGTCACGACGTGGGTCACGTCCCAGCCCGTGGTCTGCGCGCAATGGAGCGCGAGGATGCTGTCCTTGCCCCCGCTCACGAGCGCGGCGATCCTCATGTCTCTGCCCCGCTTGGAACGAAGGGGTGCAGAACGCTCACCCTTGCGCGGAGTCCAGCAGCATGCGAAGCACCTCGGCGCGCGTGTCGCGCAAGGCAGGGCGACGACGGCGCGCCTCCTCGACGTCCACGAGGTCGCAGCGCGCGTGCAGCACGTGCTCCTCGTCGTAGGGCGCCTGCGCGGTCTTCTCGCCGCGCGGCGACCACGCCTGCGCGCCGCCCCAGAAGAGCGCGGCATCTTGCGGGCCGGCGAGGTTCGTGAACAAGAGGTGGCAGGTGGTCTCCACCGCGCGCGCGGGGAACACGGCCTCGAACGATGCGCGGCTGGGCGTCGGGCTCGCTGCGGCGCAGACGATCACGTCGGCTCCCTTCATCGCGAGCGCCTTCGTCACTTCGGGGAAGAAGAGGTCGTAGCAGATGCAGAGGCCGAGCTTCACGCGCTCGCCGGCGAGCGTGACGTCGAAGACGGGGAGCGCACTCCCTTCCGCGAAGAAGTGGTCCTCCTCGAAGAGGCTGAAGGTGGGAAGGTAGACCTTGTCGTAGGCCTGCACGCGGCCGTCGGGCGTGAACAGCAGGAGGCTGTTGTGCACGACGCCGCGCTGCCGCGCGCGCGTGGGCGCGCCCGTCACGAGCGTCTTGCCGCTCGCGCGGCATGCGTCCGCGATCTCGCGCACGAGCGGGCCGTCGAGGTCGAGCGCCAGCGCGCCAAAGCCGTCGCGCACGGCGTAGCCGGAGAGGAAGAGCTCGGGGAAGACGACGAGGTCGGCGCGCTCGCGGCGCAGCGTGTCGAGGATGCGCGCGGCGTTCGCCTTGACGTCGCCCAGCGCTGGTCGCGCCTGCACGAGGGCCGCCTCGAAGGGCATGCTTTCCCATGACCCGCCTCAGGATATAACCCTCACGTCTCGATGAAATCGAGGTCGCGACCCCACGTCTCCGGCAGGCCCCGCAGCGCGGCGAGGGCGACGAGCGCGACGGCGGTGCCCACGAGGAGCGCGCCGATCACGAGGCCCAGCGCGGGCGTCGTGCCCAGGAGCGCGAAGGCGAGCGTCATCGGGATGACGGAGGCGCGCACGAAGTTCGGCACGCTCGTCGTCGCGGTGGCGCGCAGGTTCGTGCCGAAGAGCTCGGTCGTCATCGAGAGGACGATCGTCAGATGGCTCACCGAAGCTGCGGCGGCGAACATCGTCGCATAGTAGTACAGCGGGGGCATTCCGCGCACGAGGAGGCATGCGAACATCGACGCTGCGAGGCCGATCACGCCGCCCACGCAGACCCACCAGCGCGTCCGCGCACGCTGGGAGACGTAGCCCCACAGCAGCGTGCCCGCGCCGTAGCCGAGGTAGGAGGCGACGACGGCCTGCGCCGCCGTGACGGCGCCGGTCGCGCCCAGCTCGCGCGCGATCTCGGGCGAGAACGCCACGAGGATCCCCGCGACGAACCAGTTCGGGACGCCGACGAGCACGAGGCGCGCGAGCGTGCCGAGACGGCGGCGCGAGGAGACTAGGAGGCGCAGGTCGCCGCGCTGGGCGCCCCGCGCGTCCGCGAACAGACCCGATTCGGAGAGGCGCAGGCGAAGGGCGAGGAGCGCGAGGCCGAGCGCGCCGCCGAGGAGGTACGCCACTCGCCACGGCAGCAGGCCCCCTGTGAGGGCCGCCGCGAGGGCGCCCATGACGCCGATCGCGATCACGAGCATGGGGCCGTACGTGCGCGCGGCGCGCGGGAGCGATTCGGAGACGAGCGTGACGGCGACGCCGAGCTCCCCCGCAAGGCCGACGCCCGCGATGAAGCGGAGCGCCGCGTATTGGGGCACGCTCGTGACGAAGGCGTTCGCCATGTTCGCCACGCTGTAGAGGGCGATGCTCGCGAAGAGCACCCGCACGCGCCCGCGGCGATCGGCGAGCACGCCCCACAGGATCCCGCCGACGAGGAGCCCGACGCTCTGCAGGTCGAGGAGGAGGACGCCCGTCGAAAGCGCGGCGTCGCCGGCCACGCCGAGCTCCGCCAGGCTCGCGACGCGGACGACCGAGAAGACGACGAGGTCGTAGAGGTCCACGAAGTATCCAAGCGCGCTCACGAGGACCGCGGCCGACAGCAGGCCTACGCTCGCGGAGTCCTCGTGGTGCGGGCGCACGTGGACGGCCTGGGCCATGGGCATCGATGCCCGGCCGGACGCATGAGGAATATGTAACCAGTCGGTTACGCATCGGTCGGGGCCCGATCCGAGTTCCAAATCCGAAGGGTTATGTTGGGTCCCCCACGCTCATGCCGAAGGGATGCACACATGCCAAGCCTAGACCAGCTCCTCTCTCGCGTCGTCGAACGCAAGGGGTTCCACGTCCAGGGCGCCGACAAGGAGGCGCTCTTCGCCAAGAAGGGGGACGACACGCTCCTCGCGGCTTGGAAGACGGACGCCCCGCTCACCGGTGACGATGCCCGTATCTTCCTTGCCGCGTTCGAGCAGGTGCACGCCACGAGCGGCATCCTCGTCTGCCCCCTTGGCGCCGACCAACCTGCCAAGGACGCGCTCGCCGCCAACAAGGGCATCGAGCTGTGGGCCGAGAGCCGCCTCGTGATCGAGGTCGGCGACGCGCTCGTCAAGGATGCGCTCGCCGGACCGCAGGCCGGGGCGATCCCCGCAACGCCGCCGGCGTCGCCCGCATCGGCAGCGCCCAAGGCGCCCACGAAGTTCCCCTCGCTCATCAGCCAGGGAGCGACCGCCGCGAGCGGTTCGGGCCACGGCATCGCGTACTACATGCCCAACAAGAAGAAGGAGCAGCCGATCGACATGCAGGGCGGCATCGGGCAGGGCCGCGGCGGCTCCCTCAACTACGCGTGGGGCGGCATGACCGGCGGCTCACCCAGCGCGCCCGGCGTCGCGACGCGCCTCCCGTCCAAGCCCACCGTGAAGACCGACCAGTGGGGCAACGTCGTCAAGGGCGCCGCCACCACCGCGCCCGCCGTGGTCGACACGGGCGACGTCGAGATCACGAGCGCGCCCCGAGGCGGCGGCCGCCGCGTGGCGAACCCCGCGGCCACGGGCGCCGCGCCGCCGGTCGTCGTCGACGCGGACGCGGAAGCGTACGAGATCATCACGACGAAGAAGGAGAAGGCGGCGCCCGTGATGCGCGACGCCCCCGCCGCGCCGGCATGCTCCACGCTCAAGCTCAACGTGTCCAAGGAGGAGGCCGCGAGCAAGGTGCGCGGCACCGTGAAGCTCGCGCTCGTGCCGCACGTCGCGTTCCAGTTCGACCTCCAGATGAGCCGCCCCGGCATGCCCGCGCCCATGACGGCGAAGGGCGCCATCCTCGTGAACAGCCTCACGGGCGACCTGCGCGCCGTCGACGCGCTCGAGTTCGCGGCCTCCGAGCCCGCGGACGCGCGCAAGGACGCGGAGAAGATGACCGCCGTCGACGTGTACGACAAGGTCAAGGGGCACATGGCGAAGACGTACACGAAGACGCTCAACGTCGAGCGCGAGGTCGCGGGCAACACCGTGATGGAGAGCCTCAAGCTCACGCCCGAGCCCGACGAGATGAACCTCCAGCACCGCGGCGTCGTCCACGTCCCGGTCTGGGAGATCACGACGTCGACCGGCGTCACGCGCATCGACGCGTACACGGGCGCGCAGCTCTAAGACGCCACGCCCTTCCATCCTCGTCCCGTCTTCCTTCTTCCCATTTCTCTTCTTACCACAGCTTGCCCCCTGCGGGCCAGGGAGCGGATGCGAAGGAAGGAGGAAGTAGGAAGAAGGAAGTCGCCGCGCCATGCACATCGTCGACCTGCGCTCCGACACGGTCACGAAGCCCACGCCCGAGATGCGCCAGGCGATGGCGCGCGCAGAGGTCGGCAACGCCTCCTGGGGCGAAGACCCCACCGTGAACGAGCTGGAGCGCCGCTCGGCCGAGCTCTTCGGGAAGGAGGCCGCCATGTTCGTCGTCTCGGGGACCATGGGCAACCAGACGGCCCTGCGCGCCTGGGCGCACAAGCGCATCGCGCCGGAGATCATCTGCCACGAGCGCGCGCACATCTACGTGAACGAGGCCGCGGGCGTCGCGACCGTCGCGGGCGCGCAGCTGCGCCCGCTCCCGGGCAAGGGCGGCCGCATCCCGCTCGACGCGCTCCAGCGCGCGGTGCAGCCCGTGAACCCCGTGAAGGCGCAGACCGCGCTCCTTGCGCTCGAGAACACGCACAACTGGGAGAACGGCGCCGTACTAGGCCTGGACCACCACCGGGAAGTCCGCGCGTGGGCCCAAAGCATCGGGCTGCCCATCCATCTTGACGGCGCGCGCATCTTCAACGCAGCCACGTACGCCGGGCGCAGCGTCAAGGACTTCGCGGCGGAGGTCGACTCCGTGCAGTTCTGCTTCTCCAAGGGGCTCGCCTGCCCCGTGGGCTCGATGGTCGTCGGGCCGCGCGCCTTCATTGACGACGCGCGCAAGGTGCGCCAGTCGGTGGGCGGCGCGCTGCGCCAGGCCGGCGTCCTCGCGGCGCCCGCCCTCATCGGCCTCGACACGATGACGAAGCGGCTCCACGAGGACCACACGAACTGTCGCCGGCTCGCCTCCGGACTCAAGGGCACGCCGCTCGCGTTCGACGAGCCGCAGACGAACATCCTCGTGATGGACGCGAGCGCGACGGGCCTGACCGCTGCGCAGGTGATCGCCGCATGCGCGAAGGAGAACGTGCTCTTCTCGCCGATCAGCGCGACCGAGTTCCGCGCCGTGACCCACTGCGACGTGTCGACGAGCGACATCGACCGCGCGGTCGATGTGCTGCGAAGCGTGCTCGGACGCTGAACGGAGGATCACCCATCGCCGTGCGAGCGAACGGCCGGCGCGCTTCGGTCGCTGATGGTCATGCCGATGCGGTAGCTGGGTCGGATGACGGGCTCGCCTTTTTCGTCGACGACCTCGAACCAGTCCACCAGGCGAGCCTGCGCGCCGTTCCCGAGCGTGAGGCGTGCGATGAC
>DATLCC010000013.1:0-10266 GCA_035526585.1 Thermoplasmatota archaeon
CGCGCCGCTCGTGGCGTTCACGTACTTGCCCGTCGCCGCCGTCGTCTGCGCCGTGAGCACGCCCGAGCTGGAGATGCTGCCGCCGGTCGTGCTCCACGAGACGGTCGCCGTCGAGTTCACGTTGCCGTACGCGTCGCGCACGACGGCGGCGTAGGCGCGCGTCGTGCCGGCCGTGACGCCCGCGCCGCTCGGAGTGAGCGTGATCGTGCTCGGCGCGGCGGCGATGATGTCGACCGTCGCCGCATCGCTCGCGGCGCCGCTCGTGGCGGTCACGCTCTTCCCCGTCGCGGCCGTCGTCTGCGCCGTGAGCGTGCCGCCGCTCGTGATGCTGCCCGCGTTCGTCGACCACGTGACCGGCGCCGTGCCGTTCACGTTGCCGTACGCGTCGTACAGCGTGACCGAGTACAGGCGCGTCCCGCCCGCCGTCACGCCGGCGCCATCGGGCACCGTCAGTGCCGTCGCGGGCGCGGCCGGGTACACGTCGAGCGTCGCGACGCCGCTCGCCGAGCCGCTCGTGGCCGTGACGCTCTTCCCGAGCGCGGCGGTCGTCTGCGCGGTGAGCGCTCCGCCGCTCGTGATGGAGCCGCCGTTCGTGCTCCACGTGATGGTCGCGGTGGTGTTGACGTTCCCATAGGCGTCGGACACGACCGCGGTGAACGCCTGCGAGCCGCCCGCGGGCACCCCGACGAGGCTCGGAGTGACCGCGATCGTGCTCGGCGCCGCCGCGATGATGTCCACGTCGACGACGCTCGACACCGCGCCGCTCGTCGCCGTCACGGTCTTGCCGGTCGCCGCGGTGGTCTGCGCCGTGAGGAGGCCGGCGCTCGAGATGCTGCCCGCGTCGGTCGACCACGCGAGGGGCGCGGTGCCGTTGACGTTGCCGTACACGTCGTGGATGACCGCGGCGTACGCTTGCGTGCCGCCCGCCGTGACGCCGGCGCCATCCGGCGTGACGTCGATGCTGTCGGGCGCCGCCGCGTAGACGTCGACCGTCGCGACGCCGCTCACCGTGGTCCACGTGGCCGTGACGCTGCGGCCCATCTGCGCCGTGGTCTGCGCCGTGAGCACGCCGGCGCCGCTGATGCTGCCCGCGTTCGTGGTCCAGGCGATCGGCGCGGTGGCGTTCACGTTGCCGTACGCATCGAGCGCCGTCGCCGCGAAGGCGCGCGACCCGCCGGCGGCGATGCCGTACGGGTCGGGCGCGACGGTGATGGTCGCGGGCGCGTCGGGAAGGATGGTGATCGAGGCGTCGCCGCTCACGACGCCGGCGGTCGCCGTCATGGTGCACGGCCCAGCGACGGTGCCGGCCACAAGGCGGCCGTAGGTCGCGTTGAGGTCGCTCGCGCTGCCGCAGTCGCTCGACCAGGTGAATGGGCCCGGGTCGAAGCGTGCGCCGTACTGGTCGTAGCCTCTCGCGACGAAGTCCCGGGTCTCGCCGATGTGGAGGGTGGCCGAGGTGGGCGTCACGAGGATGCTCGCGAGCACGGGGCACGTCACGCGCGCGAACGTGATGCGCGTGCCGGCGCCCGTCGTGGCGGAGATGCGCTCGGGCTCGGTCGCGATGTCCGTTCTGTTGAAGCGGGCGTATTCGCCGGGCGTCCAGATGCGGCTCGCGGTGGATCCCGCGACGTCGGTCGCGAAGCCGTCGACGAGCGCGCCGTCCACGAGGAAGCTCATGTTGAGCGTGTCGATCGGGTCGTCCCCGGCGTTCGTCGCGCGGACGCTCAGCGCGTCGTCGGCCCAGCAGAAGGTGGCGTCGGTGAACCGCGCGCCCAGACGATCCATGGCCGCGTCGGCATGCGCCTCGCGCGCGTGCTGGACGATCGGCGCGACCTCGAAGTAGGCATCCAAGGCTCCGCCTGCCGCGCCTACGAGCGCGATGATCCAGACGACGTGCGACGCGGTGTTCGCGAAGCCCAGGGGTTCCTCACCGACGCCCGTGCTTCTTCTAGAAGAGGCTTATAAAGGCGGCGCGGGCGGACGTTGGCCCAAGCAGCCCGTTCGGAGCCGGCCCCGCCGTCAAGGTGCCCCGGGGGACCGCTGCCACATGGCGCCATGTGGCAGTCGCGTCCCAGGGGCGAGCCTTAGGACACGTAACCGAATGGTTACGCGCCCTGGCCCGCCCCGAAGCGCTCTGCCCTCACATCTTGCGGAGGAGCTGCGCGCAGCGCTCGTTGTCGCTCGTCCGGAAGGCGAGCTTGCCGTCCGCCGTCGTGAAGCAGGACTCCACGTTGATGCCGGTGGCCGCGATGTCGCCGCAGACGCGGGCGAGCTCGCCGGGGCGGTTGGGGACCGGCGCGACGACGACCTGGCTCTCGTAGCACTCGATGCGGACGTGGCGCAGCGCGTCCACGACCTCCTTCGCGCGCGGCGTGAGGACGCGGACGAAGCCCGTCGAGCCGACGGTCTCGGAGGAGATGCAGTCGATGTTGATGCGCTTCTCGCCGAAGACGCGAGCGATCTGCTCGAGCGAGCCGGGGCGGTTCTCGATCTTGGCGTAGATGGCGGGGATGGTCTCGACTTGCGTCATGCGTCGCCGAAAAGCCGCACGCCATGCTTGACGATGGCGCCTACGAAGGCGTGAGCACGCCTTCATGAGCCATGCCGGCGTCCGGCGGACCATGGGCGAGATGCGGCTGACCGTCGCCACCACCGGGAAAGGAAACGCGCTCGAATGCCGCACGCCGCAGGGCGCCGTGATCGGCTTCGACGACACGGACGCGGGGACGACGGGAAGCCCCGTCCAGCACCTGCTGGCGAGCATCGGCGCGTGCGCGCTCATGGACGTGGACGTCATCCTGCGCAAGAAGCGCCTCGCCTACAGCGGCCTGCGCGTCGAGTGCGTCGGCCAGCGCCCCGACGAAGGGACGCCGAAGCCGTTCCTCGACGTGAAGCTCGTCTTCCGCGTCAAGGGCGAGGTGCCCCCGAAGGCGTTCGACGACGCGGTGCGGCTCTCGGTCGAGAAATACTGCAGCGTCGGCGAGACGGTGCGCAACGGCGCGCCCATCGCCTTCGAGGCCAAGCTCGACTAGGCCCATCCCGGTCAGGCTCGCATGAGACCCGAGCTCCCCGAGGCGCCCGAGTCCCCAAGGGTTCGGGTACCTCGGGCCCTCTGGTGCCTCGGGCTTCGTTTGATCGGCCTCAGTCTTCCTTCGCCCGGTCGCGCAGCCCGTACTCGCGCGTCTCGACCCACGCCGCCGCGGCGACGAGCGAGAGCCCCGCGACCGCGAGGAGCACGAGCGCGCTCTGCGCCGCGCTTCCGGGGAGCGTCCCGAAGAGGTCGTCGCTCGCGCTCCCGCTCCACTCCGAGAGAAGGTTGCGCGCATGGTACGTGACGCTCCATCCGCTCTTCGCGCCCACCGTGTTCCCGAGGAGCCCTTCGAAGAGCGCGACGTACGCGAGCCCGGCGTAGAGGCTGCGCGACATGAGCGTCCCGAAGAGGACGAAGAGGGCGGTGAGCGCGGTCGTCTCGAGCATGAGCGCGCCCACGCCACCCACGAGCTCGCCGCGCGCTGGCGCGCCGCTCGCGAGGAACACGACGAGCACGCACACGACGACGGCGACGTTCGCGCCGACGATCGCGCCGATGCCCTTGGCGAGCACGACCACATAGCGCGGGATCGGCCTCGTGAAAAGGTAGGCGAGCGTGCCGCTCTCGCGCTCGCTCGCCATGGCGCCCGTGCCCAGGAGGAGCGCGATGAGCGGCACGATCACGGTGCTGAGGAGGATCGCCTGGAGCGCCTGGAAGTGTGCGGCTGCCGTCGCGCTGCGGTCCTGCTGATGGATGGTCCACGCGATGCCCGCCGCGAAGAGGATCGCGAGCCCGATCCCGATGAGCTGCTTGGAGCGCACGAGCTGGCGCCACGAGAGGTCGGTGACTTCGAGGGCCGCAGCGAGGTGACCGCTCACGCATCCACCTCCCTTCGGCCCTCGAAGAGGTAGTCGAACACGGCCTGCAGGCTCGCGTCGCTCGCCGAGACGTGCGTCAGCCGGAGCCCCTTGTCGAGGCAAAGCCGCGGGACCCGCTCGCCGAAGCGATCCGGGTCCGTCGTCTCCACGGTGAGCACGGAGGGCTCGGGGCCCAGGCGGATCGAGACGACGCCGCGCTCGTCGACAAGCTCGCGCGCGAGCGCGCGCGGCTCGCTCACCTGCACGCGGATCTTGTGCGGGCGCTCGTCGATGAGGCGGCGGATCGCTTCGACCCGCCCTCGGGCGACCAGGCGCCCTCGGGAGAGGACGAGCACCTCGTCCGTGAGCGCCTCGACCTCGTGCAGGATGTGGCTGCTGAAGACGACCTTCACGCCCGCCGCGGCGCGCGCCTTGATCACCTCGTTCAGGTGCTTGCGCGAGATCGGATCCGCGCCGGTGAGGGGCTCGTCGAGCACGAGGAGCGCGGGATCGTGCGCGATGGCCTGCGCGATCTTCGCCTTCTGGCGCATGCCGCGGCTGTAGGTGCCAAGCGGCCGTTGCCACGCGTCCGCCTGGAGCTGCACCTGGGTGAGGGCGCTTCGAGCGCGTTCCTGGGCCTCCGAGCGGTCGAAGCCATGGAGCCGCGTGAGCCGCGCGACGAAGTCGAACCCGGTCATCCACTCCCAGAACGTGTCGATCTCGGGGACGAAGCCGATGCGGCCCATGAGGGCGCGGTTGTGCCAGGGCGTCTCTCCGAGCACCCGCAGCTCGCCGTTCGAGGGGCGCAGCTGCCCGGTCACGAGGTTCAGGAGCGTGCTCTTGCCGCTGCCGTTGGGTCCGAGCAACCCGACGAGGCCTTCGCGCGTCTCGAACGTGACGCCGTTGAGCCCGATGACCTCGCCATACCAGCGCGAGAGGTCCCGCGCCTGGAGGACCTCGTGGGATCCCGCGGTCATCGCGCTCCCCCCTCTGCGCGGCGCAGCTGCTCATGCACGACGAGGAGGCCCGCGGCGGCAAGCGCCGCGAGGAGCGCGATGCGCGCCGCGAGGGTGAACTCGAGCGCGCGTCCGATGCTCGGCTGGTCGTGGAACCCGACGAGGAAGCTGCTGATGTCCCCGAGCGCGTCGCTCCACGAGAGGAGTGCTGGCCAATCGGGCGCGCCAAGCGATCGCTGGAGGATCGCCTTCGCGGCGGAGCCCAGCGCCACGATCGCGAACCAGAGGAGGCCGGCGATGCGGGCGCGCGTGGCGAGCGCCGAGATGCCAAGCACGATCCCCGCGGTGGTGGCGGAGGCGACGAGACCGTACGCGAGCACGGCGCCGCTCGCGCCCCATGGATCCGCGGCGGTCAGGAACCCCTGCTCGTCCGGGATCGAGCGCGGATCGATCCCCTGGTCGGCGAGCTGGTCGGTCAGGCGATCGCTGTCCACCGCGAGGCTCGCGCCCACGGCGAACAGCGGAGGCGCGATCGTGACGACGAGGAGCGGAAGAAGGAGGGCGACGAACTTGCCGGCGACGTAGTCGATCCGCGTGACGGGCCGCGCGAAGTGCGCGAGGAACGCGCCTTGCCGACGATCGTCGCTCACGAGGCGCGCTCCGACGACCGCCGCCACGAGGAAGCAGGAGACGATCGTGAAGTGCATCACGCTGTCGAGGACCTGCGCCGAGAGCGGGAGGAAGAAGTACGTGACTCCGGCGGCGATGATCCCGGGCACGAGCGACGCGACCATCAGCACCTTCACCCACCGGTTGCTCCACGCGAGGGCGAGGTTGCCGCGCGCGATCACCCACCAGCGCCAGATCTGCGCCGAGCGCTCTCCGTTCCACCTGCCGTAGCCTCGCGCGCGTTCCGCCTCCGGGGAAGCGGCGGGAGCGGACGTCACGCGGAGGCCTCCGTGAGGGTCCCGGTGAATCCGGCCTCGAGGTCGCGCGCGACCTGCCGCATGAGGCGCAGCTGCGCCTTGGCGTCGACGACGGCGCGCAGGATCATCTCCTCGCGCGCGACGCCCGGCAGCACGACGCGCAACGTGTCGCGTTCGACGAGGGAGACGGTCGCGCCCGCCTCGCGCAGCGCGGCGGCCACGCGCGCGACGTCGCCCACGATGCGGACGTCGTAGGTGCGATCGGCGGTCTCGACGAGCTCCTTCGTCGCCCCCTGGAAGCGCGGAACGCCCGATTCCAGGATGAGGAGCTTGTCGCAGACCTCCTCCACGTCGGGAAGCACGTGGCTCGCGTAGAGCATCGGGACCCTGTGGGTGTGCGCCAGCTCGTCGAGGAGCGCCAGCATCTCCTTGCGGCCGGCCGGGTCGAGGCCGTTCGTGGGCTCGTCCAGGATCAGGAACTCGGGGTCGTGCACGAGCGCGGCGGCGAGCTTCGCGCGCTGGCGCATGCCGGTGCTGTACTCGCTCACCTTGCGATAGCGCGCCTCTCCGAGGCCCACGTAGTCGAGGACCTCGTGCGCGCGACCGAGCGCGTCCGCGCGCCGCATGCCGCAGAGCTGCCCGCAGAAGGCGACGAAACCGACGCCCGTGTACCCCGGGACGAAGGCGTCCCCTTCGGGCACGTAGCCGATCCGCGCGCGCACCTCGAGCGGGGCGGCCACAGGGTCGAGCCCGAGCACCCGCGCGCGGCCCGTGCTGGGCGTGAGGAGCCCGAGGAGAGAGAGGATGAGCGTCGTCTTCCCGGCGCCGTTGGGCCCAAGGAGCCCCCAGGCTCCCGGCTCCAGCTCCAGCGTGAGCGGGCCCATCGCGCGCACGGTGCCGAACGACTTGCCGAGGTTCTCCAGCCGGAGAAGGGGCTCCATCGCGCGGCCAAAGGCAGGAGTCCGCAAGAGCTTGTCTCTCGGCGTGGCGGCTCAGTAGCGCTCGTACTGCGCGGCCCCGATGATGCAGAGCACGAGGCCGCCGGTCGCCGACCCGAGCGCGAGGAGGTCGAGCGTCGTCCCGAAGCGCGTACCCATGAGCGGCACGGACGCGAGCGCGGCCGCGACGCCCCACGCGAGGAGGCCGTAGCCCATGAGCGTCATCTTGTTGGCCATGCTCGCGGCCTACCTCACCAGGGCATACTTGTAGTTCTCTCAGCGCGCGCCCTCACGCGCGATCGGGCGTCGGGCGCCACAGGGCGAGCGCGAACCCGAGGCCCAGCAGCACGTGCATGACGATCGCCCCGATCCCCGCGGGCGCCATCTGGCCCGTCGCGACGTGATAGCTGTCGACGGCGATCTCCAGCGCCTGCACGAGGAGGTTCCCGGTGAGCACCGCCGTGAGCGCGCGACCGGGCTCGGCGTCGCGCGCCATCCAGTCGAGCATCGCGACGGCCAGGAGCACGACGCCGAGGTCGCGCGAGAGCACGGCGCCGCCGGGAGTGGGCGCGAGCCCGAAGCTCGTCTGCATGGAGTCGGGCGCAAGGAGGAGCGCGAAGCCGAAGATCGCCGCGAGGACGGCGCCGATCGTGAGGATGAGCCGGGGGCGCATGCTCCGGCATGGACGGCGCAGGCAGGAACCTTACGATGCGTCTTCGTCGCGTTCGCCGTCAGGCTCGTCGGGGATCGGGCCGGAGAGGCTCGTGAGGTCGCGCTGCGTGTCCTTCTCGGCGCGAGCCCGCGCATCGAGCGCCTCGCCGCCGGGCTCCGCGTCCGGCTCGCCCTCGAGGCGGCCGTCTCGGCGGGTGACGTGGCGCGTGGCGTCGGGCATGGGTGGGGCCTTCGCGGCCGCGCCGATGGGCGTTGTGGCCGATGGGCCGTTGGCGAAACAGGCATCCGCCGGCGCGCCGCTCTCGGGGCCATGGCGGACGACCCGCATGGCGATCACGAGCACTTCCATTGCGGCTGCGGAAAGGTCTTCCACAGCCGGCAGGAGCTCACGGACCACGCGCGCCGGCTGAACCACAAGCCGGTCTGAGCAGAAGCGCTATCCGGCGCTCGACGCACTCGCCGCCGGGTCCCCTGATGCGCGCCACGCTCGTTCTCCTCCTGCTTCTGGCCGCCGCGACGCTCGCCACGTCCGCGCGCGCGGGCGGCCCGTCCCACCACGGCTGCGACCTCACGCCGCACGGCGTGATCGTGGCGGGCAACACGAACGGGTGCACGTTCACCGACTCGGTCACGCAGTTCCTCTGGGCGAACGTCACCGTGACGGCGGGGACCGTGGACGCGATCGAGATCAGCGCGAACGGCCCGGGCGAGCAGCACGTCTTCCTCTGCACGTTCGAGGTCGTCGCCTCCTCGTGCCTGCTCCCCGTGCAGGATTCATGGGCGCCGGGCACGTGGAGCGTCACCGCGCGCATCGTCGCGGCGGACCCCGTCGGCGTCCTCGTCGGGAACGTCGACACCTACTCGCGCTTCGACGCGACGTTCGTCTGACGTGAGAGCGTATCCGTCATCGCGAGGGATGGAACCTTCCGCGGCGTATGATATCACGCGGTCCAAAACCGGTACAGCGAACGCAAGCTCCGGCGCCGGGTTCGAACGGCCGGAGATGAAAAAGCTTGGAACTCATCGTGCTTTCGTTCGCCGCCGCCCTCGTGGCCTCCGTCATCGTCGGTGGCCTCGTGCTCGTGACCGAGGCCGTGCGGGCCCGCGGCAAGTAGGCGGAAGGTTCCCGCGCCAAGATATCGTCTGGGGCGCTCCATGACCTCTCGATCACTATGGAACTGATCGTTGCGACCTTCGCGACCGCCGTCATGACCTCCGTCCTCGCAGGCGGGTTCGTCCTGCTGCGCGACCACATCCGCGCGCGCAGCGAGTGAGCCGCCTCAGAGGTGCTCGTAGGCCTCATCGAGGCGCACGTCGGGCGTCGGACCCCACGAGAGGTCGACGTCGATACCGCTCACGACGAGGCCGGCGATCTGCCCGTATGCGCCGTTGGGCTGGCCCGCGAGGACCACGTGGTCGTCCGTGCCCGTGTGCGTGAACCACCCTTCCGGATCCGCGATCGCGCGCTCGCCGTCGCCTTGGAGCTTCATGTCGAGCGCGATCGGCGCGAACGTGCCGTCGTCGTTCTGCTTCTGGAACCAGAGGCGGACGAGCTTGTCCTCGAAGGAGCCTTGCGGGCTCGTGTGGAAGAGGCTCTCGTACGTCCCGTGCATCTCGGTCGCGAGGACGTGGTGGAACACGTCGTCGTCCCACGCGAGCGAGCCGGTCGTGCCCATGCTCATCCAGCCGGCGTCCATGAGGCGCGCGTTGAGCTCTTCGTTGTCGCTCGCGAGGACGTTCACGATGTAGTTGCGCGCGACGGGCGCGGGGTCGAACGGCGGGGGCTCGACGCGCGCGAGGACCATGCCGAGCGTGAGCGGCGTCTCCTCGCCATCCAGGGTGAAGGAGTCGCACGCAAGGTTCGTGTGCCAGTTGCCCCACCCGCTCGTGGCGACGCCGTAGATCTGCTCTCCGGGGTCGCTGTAGGTGGGCTGCATGCCGATGTCCTCGACGACGTCGGACGCCTTCCACGGCTCAGGGACGATCCAGGCAAGCTCCATCGTGTGGATGCTGTGGCCCCCGCCCCAGACGCAGCCCGTCCCTGAAAGTGACAAGGGGGCGTGCTCGGCGCCGTCGATCGCGCCCGCATCGCTCGCGGCGGGCGCAAGGGTGCCCGCGGGCGACGCGCAGCCGGCGAGCGCGACGAGCGCGCAGAGCAGGAGGAGCCTCACGCGCCGGAGGCGCGGCTTGGGGCGCATAAGCGTTGTGTCGCCAGGCGCGTCGATGCGCCAGAACAGGGCGGGCCTACGCAGGGGGCGCAGCCTTGGCCGCCGCGGCCGCGGCAGACTTCGCCTTGACCTTCTTCAGGCCGAAGGTCGACTCGCGCTCCATCTCTTCGAGGCGCAGGCGGATGAAGTCGCGCGCCTGCTCGAGCTCGGGGATGACCTTGAACTCGAGCGCGTTCACGCGGCGCTTCGTCTTCTCGATCTCCTCGAGCATCTTCTTGATCGAGGTCTCGATCTCGGCCGCCTTCACGATCGTCTCGACGAGCGCCTCGTAGCGGTTCGCGGCCTCGTCGATGCGCGCGCTCGTGCCGATGACGCCGTAGCCGCGCTCGAGGAGCGGGCGGCGCACGGCCTGGCCCTGGATCTTGGGGACGACGACGCCCATGACGTTCTGCTTCGAGGAGGTGATGGTGGGCGAGTTCGTGACCGCGAGCGCGGCGCTGCGGATGGGGAGCGCGCCCTCGACGGCCTCGGCGATGTGGATCGCCTGCTGCCCCTTCTGGTAGTTCTCGCCGACGGAGGCGCGGATCTTCTTCGCGTCCTCGAGCATCTTGAAGAACTCCATGATGAGGCCGTCGCGCTTCATCTTGAGGAGCTTGTAGCCCTTCTTGGACAGCACGATGCGCTTCTTCAGCTCGATGAGCTGCGAGCGGGTGGGCTT
>DATLCC010000014.1:0-21379 GCA_035526585.1 Thermoplasmatota archaeon
AGCTCCGCGTCCGACGTCACGCTGCGCGCCTCGATGGCCGACGGCGTCACGGGCGCGTGGCAGGTCAACCCCAACGCGCAGCGCTTCCCGCTCGCGCCGTTCAAGAACCGCACCATCGCGCTCCTCGTCACGCCGCCCGCCGGGGCGACGCAGGGCTCGCGCGGCGACGTGAACGTCGCCGTCGAGTACGCCCGCGACCCGCTGCAGCCCAACAGGACGAACATCACGACGCTGCGCCTCACCGCGGACGTCGTGGGCCCGAGCGCGCTCCAGCTCACGACGCCCATCACGGACGCGACCATCGGCCCGTCCGGCACCGCGAACTACACGATGACGGTGAAGAACACAGGTAGCATCGCGACGCCCTTCCGCGTCTCCGCGACGCCCATCCCGAACTGGAGCGTCACCGCGTCGCCCGAGCAGGGCAACCTGGGTCCGGGCGAGACGCGCACCGTCGTGCTCGTCCTCATCGCGCCCAACGACGTCACGAACGACACGCGGTTCGCGAGCGTCGTCACCGTGATGGAGAACGGCAACGCCGCCAACTTCGACTCCGCCGCCTTCACGGTCAACATCCTGGGCGGCAAGGCGCTGCCGCGGCTCTCCGTGCCCAACCTCCAGAAGCGCGTCGACCGCGCCGGCTTCCAGAACTTCGAGGTGCAGGTCCAGAACGTGGGCAGCGCCTCCGGCCGGCTCACGCTCGAGGCGCGCTCGCAGGACCCCGCGTGGCTCGTGCACGTGCAGGATGTGCGCGGCGTCAACATCACCGGCGTGCAGCTCAACACGAACGAGCTCGCGAACATCAACGTGAGCGTGCGCGCGCCCTTCACGGTCCCGGAGCACACCGTGATCCCGATCGAGGTCACGGCGTTCTCCCCCGACGGCACGCAGGCCGCGAAGGCGACGCTCTCGGCCGAGGTGCACGACTACGGCGTGCAGCTCACGATGGTGCCCTCCAACAAGGACGCCCTCCCGGGTCTCCCGACGGAGTTCACCATCCGCCTGCGCAACACCGGCAACGACAACGACACGCTCAACGTCAGCGCCAACCTCATCGACCAGCCCGAGTGGAGCGTGCAGCTCTCCAGCGAAGAGGTGCGCCTCGAGCCTGGCCAGGAGCAGGAGGTCCGCGCAACGATCCGCAGCCCCACCGGGCCGCTCCCCGCCCCGCGCGCCTACACGTTCCCCTTCTGGGTCGGCACGCGCGGCGGTCAGGCCGTGAACATCTCGAAGAACATGACGCAGAGCGCCGTCGTCCAGATCGCGAGCTACCGCGCGTACGACGTCGACAAGGACCTCCAGCTCGAGATCTCGGTCGACCTCGACAAGCACCCGGCCAACGGGTTCGAGGAGTTCCGCGAGGTCTTCAACGAGGGCGTCGCGACGCAGGTCGTCGCGAAGGGCCTCTTCGACGGCCGCACCACGTTCTTCCTCGACGTGCCGAAGGATCGCCCCTACGACGGCGTCGCCGACATCTGGTTCAACCCGGAGACGGTCTACGCGTTCGACATCACGTACGCGCCCGACATCAACGGCGACGGAGCTCCCGACTACTTCGTCGACGCGGACCGCGACGGCAAGCTCGACAAGGCGTTCGACACGGCCACGGAGCGCTTCTGGGACGTCGTCGAGGTCAAGGTCTTCGGCGACGACCGCATCCAGTACCTCGTGGACACGAGCGGCGACGGTCGCCCCGACCGCTTCTTCGACCCCGAGACCGGCAAGGTCACGCGCACGCAGAAGGCCGACAACGTCGGCGCAGACTACGTCGGGATCGACGTCGATGACGACGACCGCGTGGACTACTACTACAACACGAAGACGAAGGAGACGAGCGGCGCGGAAGTGTCGAACGTCGGCAGCTTCGCCCGCGACTACTGGTGGTTCTTCGTGGTCTTCGCGGCGCTCGTCATCCTGACGGTCGTGCTCATCGTCCGCAGGCGCAGGGCGCAGCCGTAGGCCCCGCCTCGATCCGATGCCGCGCGTTCGCGGCATCACCTCTTCTTCATCTTCCTTTTCCCCCAGCTTGCCTCCTGGCAATCGCGGGGGAATCAAGTCATAGCGCCTGCGGGCGTACTGGGGGCTGCCCCTCGGGCCGACCGTGACAACATGGAACTTCGAACCTGGTGCTTGGCCTGCTCCCTCCTCGCCTCGTGTGCGATCGCGCTTCCGACCGTGTCGGCGGCATGCAGCATGACGAACGACGGCACCTTCGTGGATGTCGCAGGTCACGACCGCTTCTGCGGCTCGTGCACCAACTCCGGGCTGATGGTGCTTGTGGCTTCGGACTTCGCTTGCAGCGGCGAATGCCGGAATTACGGCGTCGTCATCGCGGCAGGAGAAAGCTGTTTCAATCGCGGCGGCAGCGTCGCGATATGCAAGGCGTCCGGATGTTACGGTGTGCCCGTCGGGTGATAGAGGATGAACACGATGAGAACGAAGACGATGATGATCTTGATCATGCTCGCATCCACCGCGATCGCCACGCTGCCTGTTGGCGCTGCAGGAGGAGGGAACTGCACGTTCACGAACAACGGGGTGATGGTCAACGTCGGCGACATCAGCCAGGATTGCTCCTCGCACGACGACAACTCATCGCACGTGCAGTTCTGCGACCAAGGCACCGGCGCGGGTGCTGGGGCTGCTGGCGTGGGTGTCGGTCCAGGTTCCGAGACCGGCGACACGCGCGCGGGAGCGGGCGCAACGGCCGCGTGCAATCAAGAGGCGCAGCCACCTGCGTGAGAGCATGACGTCCTCCCGGTGCATGGTGACTGTTGCGACGATCATGGTGTCGGTGCTCACTGGCGCTGCTCAGCCGGCGAACGCCGAGCCGTGCTTCGCCGCAGTGGGCACGGACCAGGCGGGCGCGGGGATCGGCAGCGACGTCGGATGGGGGCCGCCAGGCGGACCCATGATGTGGTGCACCGGAGCGACAGCCAGCTGTTCCGGGGCGTTCGTCTACGCGAACACATCTGGGCTGGACGCATATTCGTGCCAGCGCTTCGCTTCGACGCGCACGAGGACACCATGATCCTTGTCGCTTTGATCCTTGGTTGGCTCCTCGTGTCGCCGACAGCGCAGGCGCCGGGCGACGACGACCCGTGTCATCGGCGCGGAGGCCTCATCGTCGTCCATGTCGGGCGCCCTCGCTGCGGGCCAGAGGAGGGGACTCGGGTCTGCATCGCGGACGCCGGAGCGAGCGCATGGTCACGCGGCGGCCTTCATGTCCGCATCGGCCTTTCACGGTGTGGATGGCCGCTCGTGACCCCCTCAGGCTTATAAGCCCCCCCCGGCTTGGCCCGCCTCGATGAAACTCCGCTTCCTCGGTGGCGTCGACGAGGTCGGCCGCCTGGGGATGCTCGTGGAGGGGCGCAAGACGCGCCTCCTGTTCGACTACGGCATGGCGCCGCGGGACCCCCCCGAGTACCCGCACCCGGCCCCCGAGGTCGACGCCCTCTTCCTTTCCCACTCCCACCTGGACCACTCCGGCATGGTCCCCTGGGTGGCCCAGAAGCACGGCTGCCCCATCGTGGGCACGTCGCTCACGCGCACCATGAGCGACCTCCTGGCGTACGACTCGCTGAAGGTCGCGAAGCTGGAGAACTACCCGCAGCCCTTCCCCAAGGAGGCGATCGCTGCCATGCTCGCCCAGTGGGAGGACCACCACTATGGGACCGTCCGCGAGACGGGCGACTACGACGTGCGCCTCCACAGTGCAGGCCACATCCCCGGCTCCACCATGTTCGAGGTGGACGACGGCTCGACGCGCCTCCTCTTCACGGGCGACATCAACCTCATCGACACGCACCTCGTCGCGAAGGCGGAGCCGGTCCGCTGCGACGTGCTCGCCATCGAGGCGACGTACTCCGGCCGCGAGCACCCGGACCGCAAGGTCACCGAGGAGCAGCTCCTGGACGCGGTCGACGGCATCGTGTCGCAGGGCGGCCAGGTCATCCTGCCGTGCTTCGCGGTCGGCCGCACGCAGGAGATGATGTGCGTCCTCGCGAAGCATGGATACGACATCTGGGTCGACGGCATGGGGAAGGCCGTCCTCAAGATGATGCTGGACGACAACCGGTACCTGCGCTCCCCCAAGGAGCTGCAGCAAGCGCTCGAGGACGTCCAGCTCGTGAAGAACCCCGCGCAGCGCGAGCGCGCCAAGCAGGGCGACGTCCTCATCACGACCTCGGGCATGCTCGAAGGGGGCCCAGCGATGTTCTACCTCGACGCCCGCAAGGACGACGACAAGAGCGCCGTCTTCTTCACGGGCTTCCAGGTGCCAGGCTCCGGCGGCCGCTCGCTCCTCGACACGGGCGCGATCGACCTCAAGGGCGACGGCAAGCCGTCGAAGGTGCGCTGCGAAGTGCGCAGCTTCGACTTCTCCGGCCACGCGGGCCACAGCGAGATCGTCGAGTTCGCGAAGCGCTGCCAGCCCGAGCACGTCGTGCTCTTCCACAGCGACGACCGCAGCGTGCTCGCCGAGTCCTTGAGCGAATTCGCGAAGGTGCACACGCCCGCGGCGCTCGAAGACATCGACATCTAGTGCATGTGGTGCGCGCCGCCTGCGCCTTCGGGTCCGATGAACTTCGCGGGCTCGGCGTCGAACTTCTTCTTGCAACCTGCAGAGCAGAAGTAGTACGTCTGCGTACCAAGCTCGCTGAAGCCGCCCGGCGGCTTCGCGGGATCGACCTTCATGTGGCAGACCGGGTCCGTCGCGGTGGCCGGCGTGCCCACGCGCATCTTGTCGAGGAATCCCATGCGCGCTCCCAACGCCGCCCTTCCGGATATCCCTGGCGCTTGCCGGATGGAAAGGGTGCGGAGCGAAACCTTGGTGGGATGGGACGTGTCCTGTCGCGCGATGGACGCTGAAGAATCCCCGCCGATGCCTCGCTGGGCGAAGGTCGCCCTCGCGGTCGGTGGGGTCCTCCTTGCGCTTGCCCTGCTCGTCGCGCTTCTTGCCCCCGGCGGCCACGGCCCGGGCCTGCACGGGTGATGGCGATCCGCAAGCTCCTGCTCATCGCCCACGTCGCCGTCTCCGTTGGCTGGATCGGCGCCCTCGTCGCGTACCTCTCGCTCGACCTCACGACCGCCATGAGCGCCGATGCGCCGCGTGTGCGCGGGGCCTACGTCGCGATGGGGATCGTCACTCCTTGGGCGATCCTTCCGCTGGCGCTCGCGACTCTTGCGACGGGCGTGTGGGTCGCGCTCGCCTCGCGCTGGGGGCTTTTCCGTCACTACTGGGTCGTCCTCTCGCTCGCTCTGACGATCCTGGGGACGCTCGTCCTTCTCGTCGAGCTTCGGACCGTCGCGATGCACGCGGACGTCGCGTCGGATCCCCTCGCGACGGACGCGCAGGTGGTTGCGCTGCAGAGCACGCTGCCCCACTCGATCGGCGGTCTCGTCGTGCTCCTCGTCGCGCTCGTGCTCAACGTCGTGAAGCCGCGCGGCGTCACCCCGTACGGATGGCGCAAGGAGCGCGAGCGGCGCTAAGCTCCCTTCACGTGGAAGCGCGCGCCTCTGTGGGCGCTCTTGGCCGCGGCCGCTGCCATCGCCTCGTGGCGCCCGCGGAACGACGCGAGGCAATGTCGGCAGCAGAAGACGTGCATGCGCTCGCCGAAGCGACCCTTCACCGGATCGCCATGGATCGGGCCGCGGCATTGGTGGCACGGCACGTCGACGCTCTCGGGAAGATCGGCGATCCCCGCATGGGCGAGCCCGTCGATCACTTCGCTCGCCTCGTAGGTCACGAGCCCCGGGATCGCCACGATCGCCTCGTGGAGCTGGCGAAGGCCCTGCGTGGGCGGGCGCAGGTGGACGAGCGCGACGAGACGTCCGCCTGCGAGAAGGTGCGCGCCGTGCAGGCCGGGCAGGTGTTGAGCCGCAAGGAGTGCATCCTTCGCGCGCTGCGGCTCGACCGTGAGGATCAGGACGTGGTTCGACGCGCCGAGGACCGCATGATCGAGTTGCGCGTGATAGCCGCGGATCAGCCCGATGTCCTCGAGGGCCCTCACCCGCGCGCTCACGGTCGGCGTCGTGCTTCCGAGGCGCTCCGCGATCTCGCGGAAGCTCAGCCGGGCGTCCGCCTGCAGCAGTCCGACGATCTTGACGTCCAGCGGGTCGAGGCGCACGACAGGGCAGAGGTATCTTCCGACTTGACCCTATTCTCTTTACATACGTCAAGCGACAGGGCATTCAGGAAGGTGTACCCTGGGCCCTCCCATGGTGCTCTACACGTGCCCGATGGACCCGGAGGTCGTCCAAGAAGGCCCCGGGTCCTGCCCGAAGTGCGGGATGGCGCTCGAGCCGATGGACGTCACCGCGGAGGCGGAGGACGACGGCGAGCTGCGCGCCATGACGCGGCGCCTCGTCGTGTGCGCTCTCCTCGCGGCGCCACTCCTCGTGTTCGGCATGGCGGACCTCGTGGGCCTTCCACCCCTTCCCCCGCCCCTGGCCCTCGCCCTTGCCCTCGTGCCGTGCACGTGGGGCGCGTGGCCCTTCTTCGTGCGCGGCGCGCAAAGCGTGCGCAACCGCTCGCTCAACATGTTCACGCTCATCGCGCTGGGCGTCGGCGTCGCCTTCCTCTACAGCGTGGTCGCCACGCTCGCGCCCGGGATCTTCCCCGCCGGTTTTCGCACGATGGACGGCCACGTCGGCGTCTACTTCGAGGCCGCGGCCGTCATCACGACGCTCGTCCTCCTCGGGCAGGTCATGGAGCTGCGCGCGCGCCAGCGCACGGGCGCCGCCATCCGCGCCCTGCTGGGGCTCTCCGCGAAGACCGCGCGGATCGTGCGCGAAGGTCGCGAGGAGGACATCCCCCTCGCGGACGTGGCGGTCGGGGATGTCGCCCGCGTCCGCCCGGGGGAGAAGATCCCGGTGGACGGCGTCGTCATCGAGGGTCGCAGCAGCGTCGACGAGTCGATGGTCACGGGCGAGCCGATCTCCGTCGAGAAGATCGCGGGCGACAGGGTCATCGGCGCGACGTTGAACGGCACCGGCGCGCTCCTCGTGCGCGCGGAGCGCGTGGGGCGCGATTCGCTCCTCGCGCAGATCGTGCAGATGGTCGCCCACGCGCAACGCAGCCGCGCGCCGATCCAGCGCCTCGCGGACCGCGTCAGCGGCTGGTTCGTTCCCGCCGTGATCGGCGTCGCGCTCTTGACCTTCGCCGCATGGGCGATCTGGGGGCCCGCGCCGTCGCTTGCGTACGCGACGATCAACGCCGTCGCGGTCCTCATCATCGCGTGCCCGTGCGCGCTGGGCCTTGCGACGCCGATGAGCATCATGGTCGCGAGCGGGAAGGGCGCGACGGCCGGCGTCCTGTTCAAGGACGCGGGGGCGATCGAGACGCTGCGGCGCGTGGACACGCTCGTCGTGGACAAGACCGGGACGCTCACCGAGGGCAAGCCGCGCCTCGTGACGATCCGCCCGACGGATGGACGCGGGGAGAAGGAGCTGCTGCGGCTTGCATGCAGCGTGGAGAACGCGAGCGAGCATCCGCTCGCCGCCGCGATCGTCGCAGGCGCGCGCGAGCGCGGCATCGAGCCCGACAAGGCGAGCGACTTCGTCTCCGTCACCGGGAAAGGCGTCGGCGCGCGGGTTGGCGAGGAGGAGGTGGCGCTCGGGAATGCGGCGCTCATGCAGGAGCTCGGGGTCGAGCTGGGCGCCGCGGCGCGCGATGCCGAGGCGCTCCGGGCGGAAGGCCAGACGGTCCTCTTCGTCGCCATCGAAGGCGCCTACGCGGGGATGCTGGGCATCGCCGACCCCATCAAGGCGACCACGCCCGAAGCGCTCGCCGCATTGCGCGCGGAAGGCATCCGCGTCATCATGGCGACCGGGGACCACGCGGCGACCGCGCGCGCCGTCGGCGCGAAGCTCGCGTTGGACGACGTCGTCGCCGGCGCCCTGCCCGCCGACAAGGCGCGCCTCGTGAAAAGGCTGCAGGACGAGGGGCGCGTCGTCGCGATGGCGGGCGATGGCGTGAACGACGCGCCAGGCCTCGCGCAGGCGCACGTGGGGATCGCGATGGGCACGGGCACGGATGTCGCGATGCAGAGCGCGAGCGTCACGCTCGTGAAGGGCGACCTGCGCGGGATCCTCCGCGCGCGAGAGCTCAGCCGCGCGACCATGCGCAACATCCGCCAGAACCTCTTCTTCGCTCTTGTGTACAACGGACTTGGTGTCCCGATCGCGGCGGGTGTGCTATATCCGTTCTTCGGGGTTCTCTTGTCTCCGATGATCGCGGCAGCGGCGATGTCGTTCTCTTCGGTGAGCGTCATCGGGAATGCGCTGCGGCTGCGACGGTTAGCGCTCTGACGCTTCCGCTGGACGAACGCGATGGACGCGATGTACGCGATGGATATCGAGTGATGCCCGGAGAGGATTCATATGCCTCTGGAAGCCCCGGCGATGCGTGACGGCTCCAACGGCCCCTCCCTTTCGCCACCTCGCGGACGACCCGCGCCTCGATATGGAATTAGAAGCACTTGCGACGCGATGCATCGGGATCGCGCGCAGCGTTCGACGCACGCTGGGGATCGGGATGTACGAGCCGATCTACACAGGATGCGTTGGCGATCGCCTTGGCCGAAGCGGGCATCGCGTTCGAACGTGAAGTAGCGGCCAACGTCGTCTACCGTGGAAGGCAACTCGGCCGAGGCTTTCGCATCGACTTCGTCGTCGATGACAAGCTCGGGTTGGAATTGAAGTCGACCGTCGCGCCTCATCCAGTCCACGAGACCCAACTACTCACCTATCTCCGTGTAGGCCGCTGGCCGCTCGGATACGTGCTGAACTTCGGGACGACTCCCTTCTACATCAAGCGGAGAGTGTACACGAGTCCTTGACCATCGCGTGTATCGCGTCCATCGCGTTCGTTCGGCGGCAGGAGGCGACCTGGGTCTTCATTTGCGCAACCGCCGCATCAGGTTCGCCGTCAGTCCCGCTCCCACGCGCGCCTTGTCGGACGACTTGCCGTAGAGGAACTGGGCGCCGGCCATGAACGTGTCCCGCAGCTGTGTGCCATAGGGGAACCACCACACGCTCGGGAGTCGCGCCGGCACGAGGTTCACGTGCCGCGTCCGCGTCATCTCGAGGAGCCCGATCGGGCCGTGCGTGCGGCCGTGGCCGCTCTCCTTGATCCCGCCCCAGGGGGTCTCGTTCGCCGCGAACGTGTACGCCGCATCGTTCACGATCGCCGTGCCCACGTTCAGCCGTCGCGCGATCGCCTCGCCCTTCGCGGGATCCTTCGTCCACACGCTCGCGCAGAGGCCGAAGCGCGACGCGTTCGCCTGTCGGATCGCCTCCTCGACGTCATCGAAGGGGACGATCGGCAGGATGGGCCCGAAGCATTCCTCCGTCAGGAGCCGCGCGTCCGCGGGAAGATCGACGATCACGGTGGGCTCGAAGAACTGCCCGGCGAGGTCGGGCCGCGCGCGCCCGCCGCAGAGCACGCGTCCGCCGCGCTTCTTCGCGTCGGCGACGAAGTCCTCCATGTCCTGCACGCTGCGCGGGTCGGTGAGCGCGCCGATCTCGGTCTTCGGGTCGCTCGGGTCGCCAAGGCGCAGCGCGCTCGCGCGTTGCACGACCTCCGCGACGAAACGGTCGTAGATCGCGCGCTCGACGAACACGCGCTTCACCGCGGCGCACGTCTGGCCCGCGTTCGTGAAGCGGCCCCAGACGACGCCGCGCGCCGCGTGGTCCGGCGCGTCCGCGAGCACGATCGCGGGATCGCTGCCTCCGAGCTCCATGGTGCTCCCGATGCCGCGCGCGGTGAGCTGTCGATCGACGTCGCGCCCCACGGGGACGCTGCCGGTGAAGACGAGGTGGTCGATGTCCGCGTCGATGAGCGCCTGGCCGGCCTCCTTTCCGGATCCTGGCGTGACGATGCATACGTCGTCCGGGATGCCCGCGCGCGTCATGACCTCGCGCATCTTGAGCGCGGTGAACGGCGTGAAGCTCGCGGGCTTGAGGACGACGGTGTTCCCCGAGAGGAGGGCGTAGACGACGTTGCCGCACGGGATGCCCAGCGGGTAGTTCCACGGGCTGATGATGCCGACGACGCCCAGCGGCGCGTGCTCGATGTGGCTCACGCGCCCCAGGAAGAGCGGGTTGGAGAGCTTCACCTTCTCCGCGCGCAGCACGCGCGGCCCGTGGCGGGTGGCCCACTGGATGCTGTCGAGCGCCGAGAGCACGTCCACGCCCAGGGCTTCGACGAACGGCTTCCCCGTCTCGCTCGTCACGACGCGCGCCACCTCCTCGCGCGCGTCCACGAGCGCCTGCTGGAACGCGCGGAGGTGCCCCACGCGCTCGGCCATGGGGCGCTCGGCCCACGCGGGCTGCGCGGCGCGGGCGCGCGCGACGGCGGCGTGGACCTCTGCGCGCGAGAAGCTTGGCACCTCGCCGACGATCTTGCCGGTGGCAGGGTTCACGACGCGCAGGGTCATAGAAAGGCGAGCGCGCCGTGGGTCCATCAATCTACGGCAAGAAGAACGGATAGGGGCAGTCCTGGCCGGCCTCGATGCTCTCGGGGCCGGGGCCGCTCCATTTGTCGTATCGGGCGCGGCAGTGGGAGGCGCTGCCGTCGTCGCCACGCGCCTGCGAGAACTCGGCATGCGCCCGGAAGCTCGGGACCTGCGCGATCGAGTGGAAGAGCTGCACGTCGACGCTCATCGAGCGCTGCGTCGTGTTGTGGCTCGTCGCGCGCGACTCGCACGAGACCTCGAAGATGCTGCCCGCCTTCTGCTCGCGGCACAGGTCGAAGCCGCACACCTGCGTCACGGCGACCGGGCCCGCGCCGGCGCGGTTGTCGGCCTGGACGAAGCACGTGCCGTCCGCGTGGCGCTCGCACGTGAGCGCGACCGCGCCGCCGTCCGCGGGCTGGCCCAGGCACTTACCCGGCGCGGCGCTCGCCGCGGGGGCCGTGAGCGTGAGAAGAAGGGCCGCGACGAGGAGCGCGCGCATGGGTCTGGCTGGACGTGATAGGTTTTGAGGTTCGTGTTGTCCCCTGGGTAGGAGTCCAGCGAGCGCCAAAGCGCGAGCGGAGAGGTCAATTCCAAAATTGGCGCGTTTTCGCGTAGTTGATCTCGGCTTCCATGATCGCGCGTAGGAACGCCTCGTGACCTTCGCTCTGCTTGGCGAGGATGCGCCCTGCCGTCTCGGGGCCGACGCCGCGCGCGGCGAGGGCGAGGAGGGCGCGCTCGCCGTGGTCCAGGAAGAGGTTCGCCGACGTCGCGAGCTTCTGCAGCTCCTTCTGCTCCTCGGGCGTGAGGCTCGCGCCCTTGCTGCGCGTCATCACGCGCGCGCCAAGCTCGTTCCAAGGCCTGGTGATGCCGAGGAGCTTCCCGCCGCACTTCGGGCACGCGCGGCTCTTCGCCGCGCGCTTCACGCGCGTCTCGCTCTTCCACGCGCGGCAGTTGAGGCACCCCAGGAGCACGCGCTCCTCCTGGAGGCGCTGCTCGATCGCGGCGAGGAGCGTCTTGTCCGCCCTGGCGGGTGATATCAGCTCGATGCGACGATCCAATCCCGCGACCCCGATCGGGGAGAGCCCCTGCTCCACGAGCTTGAGCTCTCCGCTGCGCAGGGCCCGGAGGACGGCGATCGTCCTCGGGATGTCCAGCTTGTCCTCGAACACCTCGCGCAGCGCCTCCTTGTGGAGCGGCGTCCCCTTGAACACGTCGAGGAGTCGGCCGACGTTCACGCGCTGGTAGTCGATCTCCCGATCGAGCGCGCCGAACTTGCGCGCGCTGTGGAAGAGGCGGTACTTCAGATACGTCGAGCCCTGGAGCACGAGATGGAGGAGCGACTCGACGTGGTCCGGGTCGATCGCGAGGAGCACCTCGCGGATCGTCTCGTGCTTCACGCGCGTCGGGAGCGTGAGCACGATGCGGTACGGGTCGATGTCGAGGCCGACGGAGGAGCCCAGTCGCGCGGTGAGGAGGCTCGCGAGGATGCGGCCGATCGTCTCGTTCACCTGGGTACCAAAGCACGCGTGGAGCACGCACGTCGCGTTGTTGAGGTCGAGGCAGAGCGTCGTGTCCGTCGGAAGAGCGTACGCGCCCTGCTCCTCCACGTACTCGACGAGCGACCACGCTCCATCCCGGTCCACGCGGAACTCGGTCGAGACGTACTGCGCCGCGGCCTCCTCGCCCTGCGCCTCGACGATGTTGCGGATCGCCTGGCGCAACGCGCCGACGCCCTGCGCGACGTCGTAGGGCACGGGGATCTCCTCGCCGATCCAGGAGGGGATCGCGCCGGAGGGGTCCTTGATCGGCTCGACGTGGATCTCGAGCTTCTCCGCGTCGATCTCGGCGATGCGCCACGGCTGGCCCTGCACGATGAAGACGGCGCCCGGCTCCGCGAAGCTCGCGATGAAGCCTTCCGAGAGCGTGGCGACGGAGCGGCGCGTCACGAGGTTCTGCACGCGATACGTCTGCTCGTCCGGGATCATCGAGATGTTCTCGTAGAAGTAGTCCCGCGTGCGCTTCTTCGAGGAGATGACGCCGCTCTCGAGCTTCACGACCCACAGGTCGTGCACCTGCTTGAGCACGTCCGCGAACTCCTGGGGCGTGAGGTCGCGGAAGCTGTGCGCGCGGCTCACGGTGCGATACGTCTCGAGGTCGCCGATCCGCTTTCCGGTGAGCGCCATCGCGGCGATCTGGTTCGCGAGCACGTCGAGCGGCTTTCGCGGCGCGTGGAGCTTCTCCATGCGCTCCAGGATCGTGTGGCGCACGATGACCGCCGCCTCCGCGATGTCGTCCGGGTCCTGCGCGATGACCACGCCGTTCGACACGAGGTCGTGCCGATGCCCCGCGCGCCCCACGCGCTGCACGAGGCGCGTCACCTGGCGAGGGCTCGTCATCTGGAGCACGAGGTCCGCGTCGCCGATGTCGATCCCGAGCTCCATCGAGCTCGTGCAGATGAGGCCGCGCGCCTGCCCCGTCTTGAACGCGTGCTCGGCGCTCACGCGCACGTCGCGCGCGAGGCTTCCGTGGTGGACGACGATCGGCGGAATGCTCTCGTCGTGCTCGCGAAGCATCCGGATGCGCGCCGCCAGCACCTCCGCCGTCTCGCGCGTGTTCACGAAGAGGAGCGTCTGGCGCTGCTGGCCGATGCGCACGAGCGCCGCGTTGAGGAACGCCGCGGCCTCGGGGCGCGCCATGATGCGCTGCGCGGTCGCGCGATCCGCCGCGTGCGGCTTGGGAGAGATGACCTGAAGGTCGAGGCGCTTCGCGACCGGCACCTTCGCCACGTGCACCTCGCGCATCTTGCCTCCCAGATACGCCGCGACCTCGACGGGATCGCCGACGGTGGCGCTGAGGCCGATGCGCTGGAACTCTCCCGAATGGTCCACGAGGCGCTCGAGGGCGATGCCAAGCTGCGCGCCCCGCTCGTCGCTCGCAAGCTCATGCACCTCGTCGAGCACGACCCATTTCACGCCCTCGATCGCGCGACGCAGGCGCGAGCCCAGGAAGAGGAGCTGCAGCGTCTCGGGCGTCGTGATCAGGACATCGGGCGGGTGACGCGCCTGCCGGTCGCGCTCCGCGGGTGTCGTGTCGCCGTGCCGCACGCGCACGTCGATGCCCAGCCGCTTGCCCCAGTCGTGGAGGCGCGCGAGGAGATCGCGGTTGAGGGCGCGCAGCGGGGTGACGTAAAGGAGCGACGTCCTGGTCTGGGCCTCGGTCCCGATCGTCGCGCGCTTGTGGCGCAGGATCAGCGTGAACAGGGGAAGGATCGCCGACTCCGTCTTCCCCATGCCGGTCGGGGCGAGAAGGAGCGTGTGCTTGCCCGCCAGGATCGCGGGGATCGCCGCCTCTTGCGCCGCCGTGGGCGCGCTCCACCCTTCGCGCGCGAGGAGCGCCTGCACGTCCGCGTCGAGGAGCGAGAACACCACGGCCCTCGCACGAGGGTCGGCTTCCCCGAAAAAGGTCGGCCTTCGCGGAGCGTTCGATGCGAGAGCGGCTTTGATGGACGCTCGCTAGCCCGCGCGGATTATACGATGGGGCTCCGTACGCATCATGGGAAACCGATGGGTCGTGGAGCGCAAGCGTGGTGGATGCTGGTCGCCGCCGCCTTCCTTTGCGCCGCGCCCGCGGCGGCGACCGGCGTCCACGTGCAGAACGTCGCGTTCCTCTCCGGCCTCCTGGGCGACCCGGATCCATCGTCGCTCGTCGTGCCCGTGACCGGCCCGGCGACGACCGCGGCCGCGGCGCTCGACGCGGCTGCGACGCGGGCGGGCGAGGTGGACCTCGAGTCGCTCTACCGGGGCGCGCAGGCGCCGCTCGTGTCGGCCTCGGGCGGCGAGGTATGGGTCCTCGAGGTCGGCCTCGGCCCGTGCGTCATTGGCGCGCTCTCCTCGCTCACGTCGAGCCATGGCTACCTCACGATCGTCTCCGACCGCACGCTCGGCTCGTCTACCTACGAGTTCAACACGGGGGGCTTCGAGACCCGCGGCCAGGTCAACGTCTTCTGCTTCCGCCAGGGGAACGTGCACCTCGCGTTCCCGATCGTGAACGGCGTCGCGAGCGTCAAGGACGCCTAGTCGATCCAGCCAGGCCTGCGCCGCTCCTTCGCGCTCGAGGTGCGCACGCGCTTGTCCTCGTCGCGCGTGAAGCGCTTGAGCTGGTGGATCGTCCCGAGGTCGACGCCGTCGACCGTCCACAGGCGCGCGCTCTCCAGCTCGACGAGATCGTTCCCGAAGAGCGGCCCGAGGAGCTTCTCCCCCTCGCGCGCGTTGAATGCGGTGCCTCCCGTGAGCTCGTTGAACGCGGGCATCACGACGAGCTCCGCGTCGTCGGGCAGGTGCGGGTAGCGCTTGCGCGCGGCGGGCCGGAAGCGCGCGCGCACCCACGCGGGCTCCTTGTGGCGGTGCCCCAGCTCGTCCATGAGCATCACGGCCGGATGGTTGTGGCACGTGACGACCGTGCGCGCGCGCATGACCTCCTCGGAAGGCCACGCGTGCCCATGGAGAAGCCCCACGTCGCCCACGAGGATCCCCTCGGCCGGATGCAGGTCGATGCTGAGGTGGCCCTCGAGGTCGACATCGTGGTTCCCCGGGACGAGCTCGACGTTCGCCGGGAACTGCGCGAAGAAGAACGGGAGCTCCCGCGCCTCCTGGCGCGTGGAGAAAGGGATCCGGTGCTTCAGGTCCCCGATCACGACGAGCCGCCGCGCCCCGGTCGCATGGAGGATGGCGAGGAGTCGCGACCGCATGCGCTCCGTCTGGCTGGGAAGGTTCACCCCCTTCGCGCGGAGCTCCGTCTCCAACCCGACGTGCAGGTCGCCGACGACGACCGTCTGCGCGTCGGGGATATGAAGCGCCCGCTCGCCGAACAGGGGAAGGACGCGCATACACATTCACCAACGCGTGGCAGCGCTTATCATACCCCTGCACCATATTGGTTGCGTGGGTGGCTGCATCGAGTCGTGGGGTCAGGAGGCGCCCTGATGGCCCGGCGTGAGCGCGCGACGATCCTCGCCGCCCTCCTCCTCGCCGTCGAGGAAGGCCACGTCGCGGGCCACGGCATCACGCGCGTCGCCTCGCGCGCGAACCTCCCCTACGACCGCACCACGAGCTATCTGGGCGAGCTCGCCGCCGCAGGCCTCGTCACGCGCGGCCCCGCCCCCGCCCTCACCGACGACGGTAAGGAAGCCCTCCGGCGCTACCAGGAATGGGCCGAGGTCATGGGGCGTTTCGGCCTCGAATGACGCGCCCTGGGGCACGGAAACTGTTTTATCCGGATGCCCCGCTGCCCGGCGCGTCCCTTCACTGGGGCACACCAAGCCGCCTTAGCTTAGCCGGTAGAGCGTGGGACTGTTAATCCCAAGGTCCTCGGTTCAAATCCGTGAGGCGGCGCTAAAAGGGGGGTCTGGGGGGTTTACCCCCCAGAGTCCGTCGTCATCTTTCCAAACATGCTTCGTCGGCATGTGTCCGATGCATCGCAACGCCTCATTCTGCCATCTTGCGGTGCTAGACCACTCGTGGAAACCGTTTCGATAGCGTGAGGCGGCGCTCAAGGGGGCTCACTGGGTGTTCCCACGCCAGAGCCCGTCGTGATCGTTCGAAACCTGCCCCTGTCGGACGCTTCCGATGCATGGCATCGCGTTGCTCCGCTGACGTGCGCGCAGGGGGGTCCCGCGGGGTCACCCCCCGGGGTCGGACTCGAGCGCGCGCCTCGCCTGGGCGGCTGCGCGGGCGACGCGCTCGTCGGCCTGCAGCGGGCGGAGGGCGGCGTCCTCGTCGAGGTCGAGGACGAGCCACGCGTCGCGGGCGAGCGCCGCTGCGAGCGCCTCGGCGGCCTCGGACGGGCGCGCCGTGCGCGCGAGGAGGCGCGCGCGCAGGAGGTCGGCCTCTCCGGTCTTCGACGCTTGCGCGGCCTCGCCGTAGAGCGTCAGCGCGAGCTCGTGCTGCCCGCTCGCTTCGAGCGCGTAGGCCTCTTCGATCATGAGGCGCGCGCTGCTTGGCGCCAAGGCGCGCGCGCGTCGCAGCCACGCCGCCGCCTGCGCGGGGTCGCCCTCCTCCAGGGCGCGCGCTGCGAGGTCGGCGAGGTCCTCGGCCGTGAGGCCTGCGTCGCCGCGCGCGCCCGGGCTCCGCCGCGCGTAGAGGAGCGCGCCGGCTGAACCGGCGGCCGCGAGCCCGACGAGCAGGATCCAGGCGGGGGGGACGCCTGCGGCGGGGCGCGCCGTGACGCGCGCGCTCGTCGACGCCACGTCGCCTGCGACGCTGAGCTGCGCGGTTGCGTCCGGCGTCGCCCCGAGCGTGCCCGTGAAGCGGCCCTCCAGGTCGATCGTCTCGTTCGCGGCGACGTAGGTCGCGCGATCGTCCTCGACGACGAGCCGCGTCGCGAACGCGCGCATCTGCTCCCAGTCGAGCGTCGCAGGGGTCGCAAGGAGCGCGTCGGCGTCGCACTCGCACGCGATCTGCATCGACGCGTCCGTCGCCTCGATCATCAGCCACCGCGCGACCACGGTCGCCGTCGTCTCCTCCTCGCCCGTGGCGAACGTGGTCGTCCCCTCGTCCGATCCGATCACGAGGTCCGGCCCTCGCACCTTCGCCGCGAACGCGCCCTCGAGCGCGAGCGACGCTGGAAGGCTCGCCTGCAGATGCGGGCCGCGCAAGGCGCGGATGAAGACCTGGTTCCCGGCGCGCGGCTCGTCCTCCACCTCACCCACTCCGTTCGAGAGGCTCGAGTCGAGGGAGGCGGTCAAGCGCAGCACGTCGGGCGCGGCGCGCAGGCTCGTGCTGCCGCCATAGATGCCAAGCCAGCCGTCGCTTGTGCCATTGGCCAGGCGCACGCGCGCATGATGGAGATCGTGGTCGGAGCTCTCGTTGCGCCCGGACAGCCGTGCGCCTGGCACGTTCGCGTAGGTGATCGCATATTCGTGCACGACGAGGTGGGATGCGACGAGGGTGAGCTCCGAGACGCCGCTCGTGTCGTTGAGGAGGAGGCTATGGAGGATCGCGTCCAGGGAGGCGCGCTCGAACGCGACCTCGCCGGCGAGCGTCGCGTCGCCCTGCGCGGCGAGCGCGATCGGCGCGGCGAGAAGCAGGGCGAGCCCGACCGCCGCGCGCCTCATGGGGAACGAAGCGGCGAACGCGCTCAAGGCGTTTGCCCCAGGCGATTCGCTAGTCCATTGCCGGCAAGCCTCCGTGGCGCCGCTCGACACATGGGCTCAACGAGGCTTCCCGATCCCGGTGGATCATGCGAACCCTCCTCTTCGCGCTCGCGCTCTGCATGCTCGTCGTCCCGGTCTGCGCCGCCGAGGCGCCTGAGACCTCGATCCCGCTCGTTGGCGCGACGGGCGCTGAGACGGATTGCGTCTACGTGGACTGGTCGCAGTCCCCCCCGCAGGTCTACACGGCCCCTTGCTGACGGCCAAACCCTGAAGCGCACCCCGGCGCTTGCTACGCACGCGACGCGCCGGGTGCCTTCTCGTGCCCAACCCGATCTTCCTCTCCCTTCTCATGGCCCGCCGTCGGCTCCAGCCCTACGAGCTGCTCGAGCATCCGACCCGGCGCGCGATCCTCGCGCTCCTGCGCGAGCGCCCCGGAATCACGGTCGGGGAGGCGCGCGCGCGGCTCGCCGTTCCGCTGGGCACGTTCCATCACCACCTCAGGCTCCTGCGCCAGAACGATCTCGTCGACGCGCACCTCTCGGGACGACGGCGCACCCTCTACCTGCGTGGAGCAAGCGATGCGCTCGACGCCGCCGCACGCGCGCTCCTCCTCGGCGATGCGATCCGCCGCACCGCGCGCATCATCCTCGCGCATCCGGGAGGATCCGTCGCCGACGTCGCCCGCCACGCCGAGCGCCCCGTGCGCACGACCTACCATCACGTGCAGGACCTGACCCAGGCCGGCCTCGTCACCTCGCGCTCGCCGACGCGACGCTTCGACCTGCGCGCGACGGAACGACTCGAACGCCTGCTGCGCGAGACGCGAAAAGGGTAAGCGTGCGCGCCTCACGCCCGCACGCGGATCGTCTGGTCGATGAGCGTGACGAGCTCATGGGGCTGGAACGGCTTCTCGATGTAGCCGCTCGCGGAGACGCGCTCCACCACTTCGCTCGCATCCATCCCGGCGGTGAAGATCACGATCGGGAGGCCCGCGCCGTGGCGCGTGCGACGGAGGATCGGCAGGAGGGCGTCGAGGTCGAGCCCCGGCATGCGGACGTCCTGCAGCAGGAGATCCGGCGCCTCCGCCTCGACGGCGCCCAGGATGTCCCGCGCGTCCGAGACGGTCGCGACGCGGTAGCCGAGCCCCTCCAGCAGGAGCTTCGTGCTCCACAGGATGCTGCGCTCGTCGTCTGCGATGAGGATCTTCGGAGACTGCATCGGGACACCCCCCTTTGCCCTCGACGAGACTTCATCATTTCGCCTGACCGGGTCGAACGGTCCCCGAAGCGGCGGCGCTCACGCTGACCAGCGGGGAAGGAAAGAGAAGAGCGGGCGCGCGACGTGGCGCGCCCGGTGTCGACGCATCTCAGGCGCGCGGCAGCTCGGCGGCCAGGATCGCGCCCGCCGTGCCCTGGATGGTGCACGCCGAGGTCACGGCCGCGGTCGTCTGCGCGAGGTTCGAGAGATCGAGTGTCGGTCCAACGCGCACGTTGCCGGCGCCGTCGAGGACGACGACGCGATAGCATTCGTAGCTCGGCGTCGTGTCGACGTGGCATACGCCGTTCGCGCTCGTGCCACTCACGGGCGCTGGGCAGATCGTCGTATAGACGTCGCCCAGCGCGCCAAGGTCGGAGAGCGCCTGGACCTCGACGTACGTGAGGCCGCTCGTCGCGTCGCTTGCGGTCCACATCACGTCGAAGCCGTTCGCTGCGAACATCGGCGCCTGGATCGAGCCCGAGGGCGCGACCGTGTCGACCTTGACCTGGGAGCTCTCTGTGGCAAGGTTGCCGGCCGCGTCCGCGCACCCGACGACGAGATCGCTCGTCCCTTCCTTCGCGACGAGGAAGGGCGCGCGGTAGGTCGAGGGGTCGCCGCCGTCAAGGGCGTACTCGAACGCCGCGACGCCTGAGGTGACGTCGCTGCATCCCAGCGTCACGGTCGCCGCGCTGCGGAACCAGCCCTCGACGCCGTGCGTGCCGGCGAGGGCGCGCGCGATCGCCGGGGCGACGCTGTCGATGCTCGTGGAGGCGCTCGCGTCGGCGACGTTGCCGGCCGCGTCCGCGACCGCGATGGTGGCGCCGTGCGCGCCCTCGCCCGCGAGCGCGCCCGCGCAGGGCGCCGATGCGCCGTCGACCGTGCAGGCCACGCCCGCGACGCCGCTCGTGGCGTCGGAGGCGAGGCCGTCATAGCCGAGGCTTTCCGCGAGGCACCAGCCCGCGTTGCCGGGCTGCGCGCAGGCGAGCGTCATGCTCGCGAGCGGCGCGACGCTGTCGATGCCGAAGGTCGCGCTCTCCGTCGCCGTCGCGCCCGAGGTGGACACCGCCGCGATCGCGATCGTGTGCATGCCCTCGAGGGCGACCGCGCCGTCGCAGGGCGCATCCGCGCCGTCGATGGTGCAGAGCACGGACGCCACGCTCGAGGAGGCGGCGCGCGCGGCGCCTGTGTACGAGACGCTCGGCGCGCGGCACCAGAGGTCGTTCCCCGGCGTCGCGCAGTCGGTGGCGATCGAAAGGTCGATGCCGGCGTGGTCGAGGCGAAGCGAGCGCTCGATGGTCGCGGTGTTCCCCGCGACGTCCGTCACGCTCGCGCTCACGCTGTGCAGGCCATCTCCCGACACCGACGCGTCGCAGGGGGCGGGAGCTGCGTCCACCGCGCAAGCCACGGCCGCGAGCCCGGAGGTCGCGTCCGCGCCGCTCGCGGCGAAGGTGAAGCTCGCGTCGAGGCACCAGCCAAGCTCGCCTGGCGTCGCGCAGGAGAGATCGAGCGCCACCGTGGGCGCCGTCCGGTCGACGAGCACGCTCGTCGATGCGCTCGCCGCGTTGCCGGCCGCGTCGGTCGCGGTCGCGGCGAGATCGTGGGCGCCGTCGGCCGAGGCGCCAAGCGTCGCGCAGTCGGTAGCCTCGCCATCGAGCGCGCACGTCACGGCCGCAAGGCCGCTCGTCGCGTCGCTCGTGGAGACGCTCGCCGAGATCCCCGAGAGGCACCAGCCGAGGTTTCCGGGCGTCGCGCAGTCGGTCGCGAGCGCGACGACGGGCGCCGTCGCGTCGAGGCTCACGGAGATGGCCGCGTCGGCGGCGTTGCCGGCCACGTCCGTCGCGCGGGCCGTGATGCTGTGCGCGCCGTCGGCGCCGATGTCGATGAGGGCGCACGGGGTCGCGACGTCGTCGAGGGCGCACGCGATCGCGTCGAGGCCGCTCGTGGCGTCGCTCGCGTCCGCGGAGGCGGAGAGGCCGCCGCGGCACCAGTCGCCGAGGCCTGCGAGGTCGCAGGCCTGCGCGAGCGAGAGGACGGGCGGCGTCTGGTCGACAAGGGCCGTCTGCGATGCGCTCGCGCTGTTGCCGGCCGCGTCGATCGCGGAGACGGAGAGCGCGTGTTCGCCGTCCGTCGCGCTGCCGAGGGCGGCGCAGGCGATCGGTTCGTCGTCCACGGAGCAGGCGATCGATCCGATGCCGCTCGTGGCGTCCTCTGCAGCGACGTTCGCCGTCACGGCGGAGAGGCACCAGCCGAGGTCGCCTGGCGTCGCGCAGTCCGTCGTCAGCGCGACAATGGGCGCGGTCGCGTCGAGCTGGAGGCCCAGCGTCGCGTCCGCAGCGTTGCCGGCGGCGTCGACCGCGTGCGCGGTGATGGCGTACGCGCCGTCGGCGCCGATGTCGATGAGGGCGCACGGGGTCGCGACGTCGTCGAGGGCGCAGGCGATCGCGTCGAGGCCGCTCGTGGCGTCGCTCGCGTCCGCGGAGGCGGAGAGGCCGCCGCGGCACCAGTCGCCGAGGCC
>DATLCC010000015.1:0-17372 GCA_035526585.1 Thermoplasmatota archaeon
GCCGCCATCGCGGCGACGAAGAGGAGCGCGACGATCGCGAACATCGCGATCAGGGTGCCGAACGCGGCGAGCCACGGGATCGCCGCCTGCGCGAAGGCGATGCCCCAGCTCGCGCCGATCATGACGAAGAGGATGCCGAAGAGCGCGCCGGCCGCCCAGAGGCCCGAGACGACGAGGATGACGACGCCGATGATCGTGACCCCGAGCGGGCGGGCCTGTGGCGCGCCCGGGGCCGGGGCATGGGCCTGGGCATGGGCCGGGGCCTGGGCCGGGACCGGTCCTGGCGCCACAGGCATGCTGGCACCGCACGCGTTGCAGAAGGCAGCGCCAGGGTTCACAGGCTTGCCGCATTGCGCACAGAACGCCATCGCACCGGACCCCGGCGGCGCCTCCTTGAATCCATCGGAACGCACGCATCCTGGGGAAAATGTTGATGAGCCACCGCGCGTCCACGGGGGGTCGTGTCGAGGCCGAGACCCCCGAGGTGGCCCGTGCTCGTGCTGGGCTTCTTCGCCGTCCTCGCCACGCTGAGCCTTCTCCAGGGGATCGTCGACGTCGTGCTGCCCGTCCTTCAGGGCGAGCGGGCCTTCGGCTTCCTCTTCTCGATGACGGAGCGCTTCGGTCCCGCGTTCTTCGTCAGCTACATCTTCGTCCACAACCTGGGCCTTGCGTGCCTCGTACCCGGATACGGGTTCGTCGCCGCGTGGTTCGAGCGGCGCACCGTGAACCGGTTCCTCATCGGCATCCTTCTCACAGGCGCCGTCGTCGCCGCGCTCCTCGTCGCGGTGCAGTTCGTGCTCTCCGCGCCCGAGCAGTTCGAGCTTCCGCTCGCGCTGGCGCTCCTCGTGGGCGAGTCGTGCGGCGTGCTCGCGCTCGCCGTCGCCTCCGCGCAGGAGCTGCGCGGGTTCGTGCCCACGCCCGCGTACGAGTGGAGCCTCGTCACGCCCTTCCGCCGTCTCACGGTGCCGCTGGGCTACTCGGCCCTCGTGCTGTTGATCCTCAGCGTCTGGGAAGCCTTCGCCGTGCTCGGCGCCTGAGCGTGGTCCGCTTCGCCGGTCGAACAGAAGCGCTTTTTAACCCAAGAGGCCCCATCGACGAGCGTGGACACGAGCGTCGACAAGTGGGCCGCCTGGCAGGAGACGAAGGCGCTCGCCTTCCTCCACGCCCGCATCCGGCAGCTCCTCGTCGCGCAAGGCATCCAGGACACGTACGTCGACGTCCAAGGGCACCCGGTCCACGTCTACATGGGCGGGCCCGCCGACGCGCGCCGCACCGTCGTCCTTCTCCACGGCCTAGGAGACTCCGCGAACAACTGGTTCCGCACGCTCCCGCTCCTCGCATGGCGGGGCGACCGCGTCATCGCCATCGACCTTCCCGGCCACGGCCACTCGCCGCCCTTCGACGAGCGCGGCTTCCTCCACATCCGCGAGCACGCCGAGGTCGTGCGCGACATCGTGGCGCGCCACGCGGTAGGCGACAAGCTCGCCGTCGTGGGCCACAGCCTGGGCGGCTGGGTCGCCGCGAAGGCGCACCTCTCCGGCATGCCCATGGACACGCTCGTCCTCGTGGAAAGCGCAGGGCTCGCGCACGAAGGGATGTGGGAAGGGATCGAGCTCCTGCGCATCGAGAAGCAAGAGGACGTGCGGAAGTTCTTCAAGACCATCTGTCACCACACGCCCTTCGCGCTCCATCTGCTCTCCCACGAGGTCGCGGCGATGTTCCGCTCGCCCGCGGTCGTGAACTTCATCAACGCCTACGAGCGCGATGATATCATCCACGACGAGGAGCTCGAGGCCGTCACGGCGCGGACGACGATCCTGTGGGGCGAGAACGACGGCCTCATCCCGCCGAGCCTGGCGCACCGCTGGAACAGCGCCATCCCCGGCTCGCGCCTGCGCTGGATGTCGCGCTGCGGCCACACGCCGCAGTTCGAGCGCCCGGTCCTCTTCCACCGCCTCCTCGAAGAGGCGCTCGGGCACCCGCCCGTCCACGAGACGATCCGCGACAAGATGGTCGCGCGCATGCCCGCGATGCTGCGGCGAAGGCTCGCGAAGGCTTGATGACCTGGCCAGTTTCATGGAGCCGCCGTGAAGGCTCTTTTCGGGCTTGCCCTAGTCGTTCTCATCGGCGGCTGTGTGCGCGATGTTTCCGAACCAGGGACGCAGACAAGTCCGGTCCGTGGTACCATCTCTCTGCCCATCAGCGAAGAGGAAGAACTCAACTTCGTCGAGCTAGAAGCTACAGGGCTCTTCATTTCGGAGGATACTTCCAGGCTGACGGGATGGATCGTGAATCCGACGAACTCGAGTGTCGCATTTGCGAGCGCCGCATTCCGATGGAACGGATCGGAAGGAACGGACGAGGTCAGCGTCTTCTCGATCAGTGACATCATTCTCCCTCACGAGCGATCGCCCTTCCTCGCACGGATCCCGCGCGATTTTCCACCCAACGCCGTGCGGCATGCGCGAGGCGAGATCTCCTCCGCTGACACGCACAGATTCGTCATCACGATCAACGAGCGCACCGACTCGGACTTCGCAACGAACGTCTCGGGAAGCGTAAGAGGCGACAGAGCCGCTGAAAACGTCCGCGTCTGGGTCGCCGCGACAGACGCTGAGGACCACGTCCTCGACGTTTCGAGCGCCACCATAGATCGCATCGCAGCAGGCGGCGAAGGTCACTTCACGATCCGGCTTCGGCCGATGGAACAAGCCACGCGGATCGAAGCGGGAGCCTCTTCGCCATGAGGACGTCCGCGATGCGCGGACACAATTCCTAACTCGTAACCGTTTGGTTACGCGATTCTACCCAGAGTGCCAACGACTTGCCCGGGCGGGATTTATCTCCCCGGCCCCTGTTCGCACTCGAGTGCCCCTCGCCCAGACCCTGGCGGAGCGCGTCCTCGTCCACCTGCGGCAGCACCCGGTCGAGCCGGACGCGGCGGACGTCCCGGTCGAGGTCACGCAGGAAGGGATCGCGGCCGTGCTCGCGGCGCAGGTCGCGCACGTCTCGCGCGCGCTCAAAACGCTGGAGGTGCGCGGCCTCGTGCGCGCGCACCTCGCGCACCCGAAGGGCTCGCGCCGCCGCAGCCGCGCCTACAGCCTGAGCGACGAGGGGCGCGCGAAGGCGTCCTACCTCGAGGCGCCGGCGCCCTCGCCCGCGGCCCGCCCCGCGCCCCCGTCCCATCCCTCGCCCGGGCAGGGCGGCGGCATCCCCATCCCCGCAGGCCGCGCCCCCCAGGCCGGGCAGCTCGCGGCGGCGCTCGACGCGGCCGCCAAGGGCGCGGTGCGCGTCGCGCTCGTCGAGGGCGACGCGGGCATGGGCAAGTCGCGCCTGCTGCGCGCGTTCGCAGAGGACGCGCAGCGGCGCGGCGCGCGGGTGCTCGCGGGCGTCGGCGCGCCAACCGGCGCGGAGCAGCTCGTGGGCCCGCTCGGGCCCGCGCTCGAGCCGCTTGGCTTCGAGCGGCGCTTCCGCGCGCGCACCGCGGGCACGCCGCGCGAGCGCGCGCTCGCCGCCGCGATCGAGTGCATCGAAGCGGCGGCGCGCGCGGAGCCCGTCGTGATCGTCCTCGACGACCTGCACCTCGCGGGGCCGAGCGTCGCCGAGTTCCTGCACGGGCTCGTCGTCGCGCTGCCAGTCGCGACGCGGGCGCTCCTCGTCGTCGCGTTCCGGCAGGAGGAGGCGTGGCAGCTTCCGAACGGGCCGCTCTACACCGCGCTCATGCCGCTGCGCTCGCTGGACGGGGCGCGCCACGTCGCGCTCCCGCCGCTCGACGCCGCGGGCATCGCGCAGCTCCTGAAGGACGCGGGCGCGACGCACGTGCCCGGCGACCTTCTCGACCGGGTCGCCCGCGAGAGCGGAGGGAACCCGCTCTACGCGCTCGCGATGGCCGACGCGATGCTCGATGGCGTCGACGAGGAGGACTTCTTCCCCGCCACCGTTCGCGCGCTGGCGACAAGCCGATTCACGGGCCTCACCGCCTCGGAGCACGCGGCGCTCCAGGCCGCCGCCGTGTGCGGTCCGGAGTTCGACTACGAAACGCTGGGCCGCGTGCACGACGGCCCGGAGCCCCACCTTCTCGCGGCGCTCGACGTCCTCCTGGACAAGCTCCTCCTGGAAGAGGCGCCAAGCGGCGGCGACTCGCTCCGCCTGCGCTTCACGCATCCCAAGGTCCGCGAGGCCGTGCTCGACGAGATCTCCGCCACGCGCCGCCGCTGGCTCGAGGGACGCCTCGCCGCCGCGGCGCAACGCACTTGAGGCGGCGCCGCTTGGCCAGCTCCGTGCGCGTCCCGCGATGGCTCCTCTTCGGCGTCGCGATGTCGTCCCTCGTGCTTCTCACGTACGCCGGCGTCGTCTTCGCATTCTCCGTGCCCGTGACGCCCGGGCTCGCGCAGGCGAACGCGGACGCGCCCGAGGGGGCGCGCGCGGTCGTCGTCCCCATCGGCACGGTCCGCTCGGTCGCGACGCTCGCCGAGGGGCGCGCGCCCGCCCTCCTCGCATCCGGGCGGTCCCAGGGGAGCTTCCCGTCCTCCGCGAGCGACGTGCGCATGGGCCAAGCGCTCGCGTACGTGGAGAAGGGGGCGAACGGCACGATCGAGGTCGCGAACCTGACGCTCGACGTCGGCGCGCTCTCCGGCGGCAGCGAGGGCTGGATCGTGAAGGCCGCGAACGAGCGCGACGCCTGGTTCACGCCGAAGGCCGACACGCTGGGCCAGGTCGCGCGCTACGAGCGTCCCGCGTTCCTCGCGCTCCTTCTCGCGCTGGGCACGGTGGGGTTCCTCGCGCCGCTCGTCGCGATCATCGTCACGCACAAGGGCGCGCGCGCCGCGCCGGGCCGGAGCGCTGCCGGCGCGCCGCAGATCGTGTGCGCGGAGTGCCGCGCGCCGCTCGCGGCCGGCACGGACTTCTGCACGCGCTGCGGCGCCTACCGCCGCGCGGAGGCGGACGCGCATGGCTGACGTGATCGATCCCGTCTGCAAGATGGAGTTCCCCGAGGAGAGCGCGGAGGAGCTTGGCGCGCTCAGGTCGGAGCACAAGGGGAAGCGCTACTGGTTCTGCTCCCCCACGTGCCAGCACGAGTTCGAGGCCGACCCCGGGCGCTACGTTCAACAAGCGGACCAACGCGGTCAATAGCCGGCCCTCGATGGTGAGCCCGTGCGAGCCCTGTCCCTCGTGGTCCTTCTGCTCGTCGCCGGATGCGCAGCGCCGGCGGGCCCCGCGCCCGCGCCGGCCGCGCCCGCGAGAGCGCAGGAGGCGGGGTGGCCCCTGCACCCGCTCGGCCTCGTGGGCGGCGAGCCGTCGGTCGGCGTGACGTCGAGCGGCGCGATCTTCGTCGCGGGGCACGTCATCCTTTCGGCCGACCAAGCCATCGAGGAGCGCTCGCTCGCGGGGCAGCTCGCGCGCTCCACGGACGGCGGCGTCACGTGGACGCTCGTCGGCGACGTCGCCCGTGACCCGAAGCAGAACAACGACCCGTGGATGTGGGTCGACACCGCGACGGATCGCGTGTTCAACGCGCCGCTGAACGTCGCGTGCACGTCGCTCGCGTGGAGCGACGACGATGGCGCCAACTGGGACGCGAACCCCGCCGTCGCCTGCGCGCCCCCGTCGCACGACCACCAGAAGCTCGTCACGGGGCTGCCGCCCGCAGGTTTCACCACGAGCGGCTACCCGAGCGTCGCGTACTACGCCTACAACTCGCTCCTCGTCACCGGCACGACCGGGATCCTCGGCGCGCCGGTGCCGCTCGACGAGCGCCTCGGGACGTTCGTCTCCACCTCCCTTGATGGCGGGCTCACGTTCTCCGTCGGCAAGAACATCCACGAGTCGGACTGCCACCGCGGCATCGTCGGCCCGCCCGCCGTCGCGCCCGACGGCACCGTCTACATCCCGCACGGCACGTGCGACGGCGTCGATGTGATGGTGTCGCGCGACGCGGGCGCGACGTGGGACACCGCGAGCCTCGACGCCGTGGGCTCGCTCGACGACTTCGCCTTCGACCCGGGCGTCACGGTCGACGAGGCAGGCACCGCGTACCTCGTGTGGCCCGGCGCCGACGCGCTGCTGTACCTCGCGACGAGCCGCGACGCCGGCGCGACGTGGAGCGCGCCCGCGCGCATCACCCCGCCCGGGGTCAACGCGACCGTCTACAGCAGCATCGTCGCCACGAGCGCGGGCCGCGTCGCGATCGCCTACGCCGCGACCACCGACCCGACGGAGGGGTGGGGCGGCCTCGCGTCCTCCGAGGCGGACGACGACACCACGTGGCACCTGTGGGTGACGCTCCTCGACGGCGCCGCCACGCGCCACGTGCGCCTCACGAGCGACGAGGATCCGCTGCAGCGCGGCTGCATCTGGATGCGCGGCGGATCGAGCGACTGCCGCAACCTGTTCGACTTCGTCACCATCGTCGCGCACGGGGATGCGCTCTACCTGAGCTACACGGACGGCTGCAACGCATGCGCCAGCGCCGACGAGAGCACGCGCTCCGACCTCATGCTCGCGGTGAGCCCGCCGCATCCGTGGGACGCGCCTCGAAGCTCTTGAGGAGCGTGCGCGCGAGCTCGCCGGGGTCCACCGCGACGACGCGGCCTCCCGCCTCCTTCGCGAGCGCCTCCGCGGCCTTCACGTACATCTCGTCCTTCGGCTCCAGCAGGAGCATCACGAAGCCGGCAAGCCCGCGCTCACGCTTCAGGAGGCGCGCCTGCTCCTTCGCGTAGGCCATCGCCTTCTCTGGATGCCCCGCGACGTCCTCGCGAGCAGAGCTACGCTTTGCGAGTCCGCCGTGGCCGTCGTCCACCGACACGGCTGGACCATCCTTGGTGTACGCCTCGGGCAGGCCGTCGGTGACGAGGTACACCAGGGTGCGGCCGCGCTGCGCGCAGAGGCCGCGCGCGAGGCGCAGCGCCGCGCCGGTGTTCGTGAAGCCGCGCGGCTCCGTCTCCCACACCTCGCGCAGCGTCGCCTTGTGGAGCGACGTGTCCATGAGCAGGAGATCGACGCGATTGCGCGGGTTCTTCGCCTTCACCGCGTGGTGGAGCGCGAGCGCCGCGCGCTTCGCCGCGTCCATGCGCCCGTTCTCCTCCATGCTGCCGCTGCGGTCCACGATGAGCACGACGTTCAGGAGCGACGCGCGCTCCTCGCGGTAGATCACAATGTCGTCCTCCATCAGGCGCCGCACGCGCGGATGCCGGGTGCGGGCGCGCAGGAGCGACGCGCGGATGTCCATGCGGGAGATCTCGATCGCGCTGCGCAGCGGCTCGCGCAGGTAGTGCCCTTCGCCCTCGGCGTACTCGCCCGTCGCGCCCGCGCTCCCGCCGCGCGCGGATTCCTCCTGGTGCACGAGCGCGGCGAAGCGGTCCATGAACTGCATCGTGGGAAGCAGGCCCGCGCCCGTCTCGCGCAGCAGGCCCGCCGCCTTGAGCTCGTCCACGATCGCCTCCTTGACCTCGGCCTCCGGCGCGCTCCGCAGCGCCTCCTCGATGCGGCGCGCTTCGGCCTCGCGCTCGCGCTCCAGCGCCTCGTGGCCGCCCGCGCGCTCCGTCGCCGCCTGGCGCTCGCGCTCCAGGATGTCGGCCAGCGTCTCCTCCATGGAGCGCTTCCGCTGCGTCAGCGACAGGCGCGCGCGTTGCTCCTCTTCGGCGACCATCTGCGCCATCGCCTTCTGCGCGAGCGACTCGTAGTCCTCGCGTCCCAGCAGGCGCTCCCACGCGCGCCGCACGCGCTCGCTCGCAGGCGCCGCGCGCAGCTTCCCCTTGACGGCGGAGCGGAAGCCCGCGTCCGAAAGATAGAGCTCGCCTGCGCCCGCAAGCGCGCCGGCAGGGAGCGCGATCGCGATCCGGTCCTGCTTCCTCGCGGGCGTGATGAGGCGCAGGAGCCAGAGGATCGGGAAGAGCAGGACGCGCAGGGCGCGCGCGAGCCAGCGCAGCGCGCGCCGCCACCATGGCGCGCGGGCGGCCACGTCCGCATCGAGCGCGAGCCCGATGACCGGGTTCGCACGCAGCGCGGCCTCCAGAGCCGCGCCCTCGCCGGAACGCAGGTGGTCGAGGTCGCCCCTCAGCATGCGCTCGCGGTCCTGGAGCTCGGCGAGGCGCGCGCGATACTCCGCTTCGAGCGCCTCCTCGCGCTCGGTGAACTCGCCTGCGAGCCGGCGCCTCAGGGCGTCCGCCTGCGCGAGGAGCGCTTCGCGCAGCTTGCGGATCTTCTGCGCGATCGCGCTGTCGCCCTGCTCCTCCCGCTCCCTCACGAACTGGTCGATCGCCTCGACGCCGTGCTCTGCGATCCGGCGCACGAGCTCGCGGCGATCCTCGGAGCTGAGGGCAAAGGGATCGGCGCGATCCTTGCAATCGGGGAGCGCGGTCCTCACTCGCGCATCCACTCCTTCTCGACGCGGCGCACGAACGCCGTCTTGGCATCGGCGTAGTCCTGCACGACGCCCCACTCCTTCGTCGCGAGGTCGCGCTTGAGGGCCGCGTACTCCTCGCGGAGCGTCGCATCGGCGCGCAGGGCGTCGCGGAAGGCGAGGTGGCGGCGATGCGCCCGCGTGTCCGCTTCGTAGACGTGCACGTGCATCGTGTCCGCCACGTCCCGGAAGTACCACTGGCCTTCGCCCTGGTCGGTGGAGTCGCGCCTCGTCCATGTGAGACCCAATGGCGCAAGGAGCGTCACCCATTCCTCATAGAGGGCGCCCGGCACTCGCGCGACGAGCACGTCGAGGATCGGCTTCGCCGCGAGCCCTGGGACGGAGGTGCTGCCGAAGTGCTCGATGCTGCGAGCTCGCGCGCCGAGGGCCGCCGCCAGCCGCGCGCGCTCGCGCTCGAAGCGGAGGGGCCAAGCGGGATCGTACGGACGCAGCTCGACGCGCACGGCGCTCACTTCTTGGCCGCGTCGAACGTCTTGTAGGTCTCGAACGCGCGCAGAAGCATCGTGAGCCGCTCGCGTTTCGCCTCGACCGGCAGGCTCGCTCCTTCGACGGCGTCGACGTGCTCGGCGAAGCGCCGCAGCTTCGCGAGCCCGCTCGTCCCCGCGAGCGCTTCGTCCACGCGCTTGGGATCGCGCGCGGCGTCGAGGAGCTCGCGCGCGGTGCGGTCGCCTTCGCCCTTGTCCTCCTTGAGGACGCCGACGAAGAAGCCGCACCACGCGTCCATCGCGCTGTCGGCGAGCGCCTTCGGCGTCTGCTTCGCGAGGAAGGCGTCGACCGCCTCGCGGTTCTCGTGATATCCTTCGGCGCTTCGGCCGCGCACGCGGCCGATCATCGCCTCTCGTGCGCCGCGCGTCACGTCCTCGGGCGCCACGAGGCTCGCGTGCCGGAGCGCGGCGTAGGCCTCGCAGCGGCGCACGACGTCGATCATCGTGCGGTTGCTGCCGACCTCGCCAAGCTCGGGCGAGTCCGCGCTCACCTTGCGCCAGCGCTCGACGAGGAGGATGATCGCCTCGCGCGCGAGGCCGGGAACGAGGATGCGGGACGTGCGTGCGGCGACGTCCACGATGCGGCGATTCTTGACGTGGTCCTTGTTGAAGGGCACGTAGACGCTCGTGAAGCGGCCCAGAAGGGGCGCCTCGATGGCCTCGAGGTCGTCCACGTTCGAGGTCGCGACGCAGAAGAAGGAGGCGGGGAACGTCTCGCGCGACTTGCTCGGGGTGACGATGCTTTCTTGGAGCGCCTGCAGGAGGACGTTCTGCGTGCCGCGGGGGAGCTTGCCGACCTCGTCGATGATGAGCACGCCGCGGTTGGCCTGCATGAGCTTCCCTGGCTCCAGGACGAGCGGGCTCTCGGGGTCGCCGTGCTCCTCGAGCTTCGTGAGGTTGATCGAGCCCGTGAGGTAGTCGGGGAAGACCTCGGGCGAGCCTTGGAGGCGCGCGAAGCCGTACCCCTCGCGCAGGCGCGCCGCGCGGACGGGGACCTTCTTCGCGTCGACGCGCTTCGCCTCGAACTCGCCGATCTCCTTGTACGAGAGGGCGCCGTGGCGCGTGCGGCACGCGGGGCACGCGGGGTGGCGCACCGCATGCGCGGTGTCGAGGAGCGAGAAGGGATCGTCCTGCACGGGGCAGTCTGCGACGACGACGGCGTCCTTCGGGTAGAGGTCCCAGATGTCCTTCGCGAGGCTCGTCTTGCCGGAGCCCGGCGGACCGATGAGGAGGAGGTTCGTCCCCGAGAGGAGCGCCGCCACGACGGACTCCAGCACGTCGTCATCGAGGAGCGTGTCCGGGAAGATCTCCTGGATCGCCTCAGGGCGCGAAGCGCCCTTCATCTCGAGCGCGTTCAAGCGCTCGAGGACCGCGTCGCGCATGCGATCGCTGGGGAGGCGCGGGCGCGCGCCCGATGCGAGGAGACCGTCTGCCGTCTGGGCCACGCGCCGGCAACGCCAGCGCGTGATAAAGCGCTGCGCGCCGCTTCACTTCACGGACACGAGCGCCTCGACCGGGCAGATGCGCACGCAGAGGTCGCACTCCGTGCACGAGGCGCGCACGGTGATGAACCCCTGGAAGAGGTCGAGGCTGTCGTGCGGGCAGACGCCGACGCAGCCGCCGCAGTCCATGCACGTCTCCTCCAGGAACGCGGGCACCGGCCTCCCGAGCCCCCGTCGCCACATGGGGGTTGCGGCTCCCACGGGCCCGCCCCAGCATTCGTAACTGAATGGTTACGCGTTGACGACCGTGCCACGACCCGAGTCTCCATCTGAAGAGAGGGGGTTCGCGGTTCGTGCAGACACCGGAATCGACGTTCCTCCGACACAATGCCGGAAATCGACCGGACCTTTGGACGTGATTCTGTATCTGAGGGGGGCGACAGTCAAAAGGTGTGACACAAACTTCAATATCCCGTCCCCATGTGACGCCTTGTCAAGCCGGGGAGCTTGAGTCGCCGGGGACGGAGCCCGGAGCCGACATGGTGGACGAACATGGAAGGAACCAGCTACGAACGCGACGGAACGACCTCCAAAGTGCTGCCTGCGCACGCCGCGATGATCCCCGCGGCCTCCCACCTCAACGGCGCCCCCCACAAGGGCTGGTACTTCGCCGTCATGGTGCGCGCAGCGTACTCCCGCCTGGAGGGGACCGCGTGAGCTGGACCGAGACGCACCGCGAGGCGCTCACGGGCGCCCTCGAGCGCGCCTTCGAGATGGAGCACGTGGACGCCGAGGAGATCGCGGACGTCGTGCTGGACCGGTTCACGGGCGTGGACGAGGTCGACGACGAGACGCTGGACGCCGAGGTCCGCAGCGTCTTCTACACGCTCGAAGGCAAGCGCCTCCTGAGCTTCCGCCGCACCGAGTACACCCGCGAGGACGGGGACCACCGCCGCGCCTTCTATTGGCGGCTGCGCATCGAGGCCCTCGCCCCTCCCATGCCCGAAGCGGGCGGATACGAAGACGCCGACGTCTACGCCACCCTCCCGGCGAACGCCTGGCGCCACGCAGCCTAGGCGCTGCGGGCCTGCGCACCTTTCTTTGTTCTGTCCGACAATGCCTAAGGACGGTCAAGCCCTGTTCAACAAGAGAGTTGGCACTCCCGAGGAAGAGGGAGTGTCCGGTGAGCCGATGACGAACGAAGCCCCCGAGCCCGAGACCTTTCCGGAAGAGCGCCGCACCGCGCTCGTGAGCGCCCTGCGGGACCGCTTCGACATGGCCGCCGACGACGCGCAGGAGATCGCCGACACGATCGCCGAGGTCTTCGCCGGAAGCGAAGAGGTGAGCGACGAGTCGCTCGACCCCAGCGTCCGCAGCATCTTCTACACGCTCGAAGCGAAGAAGATCCTGACCTTCCGCCGCTTCGAGTACACGATCGAGACAGGCGAGCACCGCCGCGGCTTCGCGTGGCGCATCCGCCAGGAAGCGCTCGCCGCCGTCGGCACCGAGATCCCCATCGAGACCGAGGAGGACGTGTACGCGAACCTCCCGAAGGACATCTGGACCCGACAGCACGCCTGAAGGGGGATCCGGGGGTCCACCCCCCAACGCCTTCCTGCTATCAGAGCGATATCATGGTCCTCCTCATTCGTCTCTGACCTGGGGGAACCCTACGCGGGGTTCCCCGAACCCCCTCCCCAAGCCCGCTCGTCCGAGAAAGCATTAAGGCTGGTCGGCCAATCGAGCAGGGTCTTCCCCATGCAGGCCGTCATCCTGGCCGGCGGGCAGGGCACGCGTCTGAGGCCCCTCACCCTCACGTGCCCCAAGCCGCTGCTGCCCATCGCGAACGTGCCGATGGTCCGTCGGATCGTGGACCGCCTGCCCCCCGACGTGGACGAGGTCATCCTCGCCGTGAACTACAAGCTCGACATGCTGCGCGACTACTTCGCGAGCCACGACGTCGGGCGCAAGGTGACCGTCGTCGAGGAGAAGGAGCCGTTGGGCACGGCGGGCGCGATCAAGAACGTCCAGCGCCACGTGCACGGTCCCTTCTTCGTGTTCAACGGCGACGTCCTCGATTCGCTCGACCTCGAGGCGTTCCGCGCGTTCCACAAGTCCCGGGAGAGCATGGCCTCCCTCGCCTTGTGGAACGTCTCCGACCCGCGCCACTTCGGCGTCGTCGACATGGAGGGCGATCGGATCCGCCGCTTCGTCGAGAAGCCCGCGACGAAGGAGGAGGCGCCCTCCACGCTCATCAACGCGGGCACCTACATCCTCGAGCCCGGCATCTTCGACCTCATCAGACCGGACACGGTGACCTCCATCGAGCGCGAGACGTTCCCCGCCCTCCTCGCGGGGGGCGGCGCGATGCACGGCTACCCGTTCGAAGGGTTCTGGGTCGACTGCGGCCGCCCCGAGACGTACCTCAAGGCGAACGAGGCGGTGCTGCGCGCCAGCGGGCGCCCCACGCTCCTCGGAGAGCACACGGCGAACCGCGGCGCGATGTTCGACGACTGGGCCGTCGTCGGCGCGCGCTGCAAGCTCGGCAAGGGCGTGGAGATCGCGCGCAGCGTCCTCCTCGACCGCGTCGTCATCGGGAACAACGTCACGATCAAGGACAGCATCCTCGCCGCGGGCGTCCACGTGGACGACGACGCCGCGCTCGTCGACTGCGTGGTCGGCGAAGGCGCGCGCATCGAAGGCGGCGTGCTGCTCAAGAACATGAAGATCGATCCGGCGACTGGAGCGTGAACGCATGGGCAAGCTGTTCGGGACCAACGGCGTTCGAGGATACGCGAACAAGGACATGGACGTCGAGCTCGCGATGAGGCTCGGTCGGGCGCTGGGGAGCTTCCTCAAGCCAGGCGACGTCGTCGCCGTCGGGCGCGACACGCGCACCTCCGGCCCGATGCTCATGGCCGCGCTCGCCGCGGGCCTCGCGTCGACGGGCGTCCACGTGCACGACGCGGGCATCGTGACGACGCCGGCGCTCCAGTATCGGGTCAAGACGAGCGGAGGCCGCTTCGCCGCAGGCGCGGTCATCACCGCCTCGCACAACCCGCCCGAGTTCAACGGCATCAAGTTCATCGACCCGGACGGGACCGAGATGCGCTCCGACAAGGAGGACGCGATCGAGGCGCTCTATTTCGCGTCGAACTTCCGAAGCGCGGCGTGGAACGAGATCGGGCAGACGACGCCCGAGCTTGGCGTGAACGACGCGTACGTCGACGCCATCGTCGCAAAGGTGGACGCTGCCGCGATCCGGCGCAAGAAGCTCACCGTCGTCCTCGACACGTCCAACGGCGCCGGCTCGCTCACGGCGCCGATCCTCCTGCGCAAGCTCGGCGTGCACGTCATCACGATGAACGCCCAGATCGACGGCACGTTCCCCGGCCACCCGAGCGAGCCCACGCCGGAGAACGTGAAGGACCTCGTCCTCGCGACGAAGACGTTCTCGGCGGACCTGGGCGTCGTCCAGGACGGCGACGCGGACCGCTGCGTGTTCGTGGACGAGAAAGGCACCTACATCGACGGAAATCGCACGCTCGCCCTCATGGCGGGCTACGTGGTCGCGCAGAAGAAGGGCGGTCTCGTGGTGACGCCGGTCTCGTCGAGCGGCATCGTCGAGGAGCACGTGAAGGCCAAGGGCGGCCGGCTCGAGTACACGCGCGTCGGCGCGCCGGTCGTCGCCCGCCACATGATGGACCACAAGGCGATCGTGGGCGGCGAGGAGAACGGCGGGATCATCTGGCCCGAGCTCCAGCACTGCCGCGATGCGTCGATGACGATGGCGAAGGTCCTCGAGCTCCTGGCCACGTCGGCGAAGCCCTTCTCCTCCCTCCTCGCGGAGGTCCCGACCGCCGCGAGCGTGAAGAAGAAGCTCGAATGCCCCAACGAGCGCAAGCAGAAGGCGCTCGACCTGTACGCGGCCGCGCACCAGAAGGACCGCGTGGACCGCACCGACGGCGTCAAGGTCTACACGAGCGAGGGGTGGGTGCTGGTCCGGCCTTCCGGTACCGAGCCGATCTTCCGCGTGTATGCCGAGGCGAAGACGCCTGACGTGGCGGAAGCGCTGGCGTCGAAGAACCTGGCGGAGATCCGGGACATCATCGCGCGCGCGGGCTAGTTCGCGACCCTCGGCGGACCCCGCGGGAAACCCGAGGGATCCAAGGACGCGAGGAACCTGAGGCTCTTCCCCTCTCGGCTCCCTCAGGTGACTCGGGTCCCTGACGGCGCCAAAGGAGGCGGCAGCGCAGCGACGGCATCAGCGGAACACTTCGTGCGAGTGATCGCTCCGCTTCGCGCCATCGGGCAGGTGGATGTCGTACTGGTGGTACGCGATCCCCATGGTGTAGCTCGCGCCGGCGCCCGCGATCGTGTCCTCGATGGTCCACGTGCCGTCCGGGTCGCGCACCTCGTAGAAGTTCAGCACAGGCTCGCCGTTCGATTCGGTGACAAGCTCGGTGCCATCCGGCGCGACGGCGCGCGCCTTGTAGACGCCGGGCGCGAAGGGGAGCACGGCCTGCATGAGGGTGATGCGGTTGAAGCCGCCCGTGATCTCGATCGTGCGCGGGCCGGGGAGCTCGCCGGGGTTCGCGGGGCCGATCTGGCCGTGGTCGATCGCGGTGTGCTCCGCGCGCGGGATCGTCGTCCAGCCTTCGAAGCCGTAGCCGTGCTCGACGACCTCGTAGTTGCCTATGCCCGACTCGAAGCGCGTCACCTCGTGGACGCTCGCGTCGTAGACGAGGCGGATCGGTGTGCCTGCGAAGCCGATCGCGGCGTAGACGGGGTCGGTGGGCTGCGGGTCGTTGCCCGGTGTGAGCACGATCGTCGCCTTGGTCCCTTCGACGGACTCGACGGCCGCGTCGTAGGGCGTCGTCGCGAAGATCGTCGACCACGTGGCGCCCTGCTCCAGGGGGAACTTCACGGGCTGGAAGATCTCGTTGTGCGTCGCGTAGGAGAGGTCGAGGCCGACATCGCCCAACGCCGGAGAGTGATAGCTGATCAGCTCCTTCGCCCAGCCTTCGTGCGGCATCCCGATGACGTAGCCGTCGGGCTGGACGTCCGCGACGATCCGCACGACGTCCGTCTGCTCCGTCCCCGAGAGCGGCGTGTCGAAGCGCAGCCGCCACCATTCGCCCGCGATGAGCTTGGGCGCGGCCGCGAGCGTGGCGTTGAGGTCGGGCCCGACGGCGGGGCCGGTCACGATCTCGCCGAACGCGGTGTCGGGGCGCGCCTCATCGACCAAGAGCCCCTCCTCGGGCGCGGTGGCCGCGGGCGCTGCGGGCTCCTGCGCGAGGCATCCAGCCAGCAGGGCGAGGAGGACGGTGGCGGTCGCCAGGCGCGGGAGCATACGGCCGCAGCGTCCGATGGGGAAGATGAGCTTTGTTGCGCTGCGCTGGCCGCAGGAGGGTTCGGAGCCGCCGCCCGCCGGGTGTGGCGGCCGATGGACCCCCACCACGTCGTCTCCATCGGGATGGGGAAAGGGGCAGGGTCCGGCGAAGGACGCGCGCCGCGTCCCGCCGCCCCTCGCCTGCGCCCGCACCCACCCTTCGCGAAAGAGACGACGATGCGTGCGACAGGGTTCAAACAGGATCGTACGCATCGGCCAGCGTGGTCGTGCAGACCGGCCCGCACGAGGCCTGGCCCGTGGATCCGCTCGCGGTGCGCCTCGACCGCGCGTACTACGCGCTCACGCGCACGACGGAGCGCCACTTCGGGCGCGACGCGGGCGCCGGATGGTTCCTCACGGGCGTCGCGGGTCTCGATGCGCCCACGATGAACCGCGCCGTCGTCGATACGGCGGACACGCACGAGGTGGCGCGCCTGCTCGACGACGCGACGCGCTTCTTCACCGAGCGCGACTGCGTCTGGAGCGTCGTCACGTCGAGCTTCCGCGACACGTCGCGCTGGCACAGCGAGCTCCTCATGCGCGGCCTCTCCCTGAGCACGTCGCTCGATGTCCTCGCGCGCGAGCCGGGGGCGATGGCGGGGCCGGTGCCGGACGTCCAGGTGCGCGAGGCGGGCCCCGACGAGACGGGCCTCTTCACGGACATCCTGATGGAGGTCTTCCGCATGCCGCGCCGGTTCTACCCGGCCCTCCTCGACATGACGGAGGCCTGGCGCAAGAGCGGCGCGAAGCTCTACTTCGGGCTCGACGAGGACGGGCAGCCCATGAGCACGACGCTGCTGTCGTTCATGGACGGCGTCGAACCTGCGGGCTCGACTAGCCGTGGCCAAGGCCGCGGCGGGGTGGCGGGCATCTACAACGTGGGCACCTTGCGGCGCGCCCGGCGCCAAGGGCACGCGAAGGCGCTCATGGCGCGCGCCCTCGAGGACGCGAAGGGCGCCGACGTCGTCACGCTGCAGGTGGCGCCCGAGGGGTTCGTGCAGCAGTTCTACCTCGACCTGGGCTTCGCGCCCGTGTACCACTGGAAGTTCTACGCGCCGCGGTCGCGGCTCGCATTTTTCGGGCGCTAAGCCCGCAGACGAAGCCACGGAGGGTCACGCAGACGGAGAAGACTGTTTCCTCTCCACGTCTCCGTGGTCCACCGTGGCTTCGTTTTCGCGAGCCGGAGCGACTCACGCCGCGCGCGCGGCCACGAGCTCGAACGACGCGCCCGGATAGTACCGGACGAAGCGGCCTTCGCGCCGCTTGTCGATGAGGCCGGTCGCGACGAGGCGGTCCGCGTGCCAGTGCGCGAGGCTCGGGGAGAGCCCGATCTGCGCGCAGAGCGCCTTCTGGTCGACGCCGGGGCTCGCGCCGATCGCCTTCGCGACCGCGAAGGTCGTCTCGTGGCGCAGCGTGGCCAGGGCGTCTGCGCTGGCCCGCTGAGGGAGCGAGCCCGGCGCGAAGAACAAGCGGTTGCGCCCCTGCCGCGTCGAGCTCACGAGGCCCTCGCGCTCGAGGACGCGCAGGTGGTAGGTGACGGTGTTGCGGGGCACGCGCGCCGCCTCCGCGAGGTCCGCGACGGCGAGGCCCGGCTGCGCGCGGATCGCATCGAGGAGGCGCTCGCGCGTGCC
>DATLCC010000016.1:0-4863 GCA_035526585.1 Thermoplasmatota archaeon
GCGACGCGCTCCTTCATCGGGATGATGCCGTTGTCCGTGATCTTGATGTGCTCGGGGCAGACCTCGGAGCAGCACTTCGTGATGTTGCACATGCCGACGCCGCCCTCGTGGCGCAGCTGCGGCACGCGGTCCGCGGCGTCCGCGGGATGCATCTCGAGGCTCGCGATGCGGATCATGAAGCGCGGCCCGTAGAAGCCCCCGTCGCGCTGGGGCTCGATGGCCTTGTCCTGGTCGCGCAGCACGTGACAGACGTCCTGGCAGAGGAAGCACTCGATGCACTTGCGGAACTCCTGGACGCGGTCGATGTCGACCTGCGCCATCTTGAACTCGCCACCATGCGCGATCTCTTCCTTCGTGTGCTCGCGCGGCGTGAACGGCGTGATGTTCTTGTTCACGCGGTAGTTCCACGAGACGTCCGTGACGAGGTCCTTCTTGAGCGGGAACGTCTTCACGGGCTCGACGACGATCGGGCCCGCGGGGAGCTCGTCGATGCGCGTCATGCACATGAGTCGCGGGACGCCGTTGATCTCGGCGCTGCACGAGCCGCACTTGCCGGCCTTGCAGTTCCAGCGGCACGCGAGCGTGCCATCCTGCGTCGCCTGCACCTTGTGCACGGCGTCCAGCACGACCATGCCTTCCTCGACCATGAGGTGGAAGTCCTGCATGTGCGGCTCCTTGCCGGGCTCGCCGCGCTTCACGCGCAGGTGCACCTGGGACTTGATGGACTCCTGGATCTCGATCGGGCCCTTCTGGGCGGTGAGCTGCTGGACGGTGATGTCGACCTTCGGGGCGTCCGCCATCTCAGGCACTCTCCTTCGTGCTGATGTCCTCGGCCTTGCTGTCGAGGATCCTCTTCATCTCTGCGGGGATCGGCGGGGTAGGCTCGATCACGGTGACCATCTTCCCGCCTTCGTTGCGAGCGAGCACGTTGCGCCCGCCCCACTTCGCCTCGTCGGTCTGGGTGAAATCGCCGCGCGTGTGCCCGCCGCGGCTTTCCTCGCGGGTGAGCGCATTGCGGATGGCGGCCTCGCAGGCGACGACCATGAACTGGAGGTCCATCGCGACGTGCCAGCCGGGATTGAAGAGCGTCCCGCCGGGCGCCTTCACGGCCGCGGCGCGCTTCTTGAGGCTCTGGATCTCCTCCAGAGCTTCCGTGAGGTCGTCCTTGAAGCGCACCATCCCGACCTTGTTCTGCATGAGCGTCTGCAGCTCTTCCCATACGCGGTAGGGCGACTCGCCTTCCTCCTCCGCTCCGAGGAAGCCGTAGAACTCCCGGATCGAGGCCTCGACGTCGGCAATGGCGATCTCCGGCGCGCTTGCGCTCGCGGCGAACTTGGCCGCGTGCTCGCCGGCGCGCTTGCCGAAGACGAGGAGGTCCGTGAGCGAGTTGCCGCCGAGGCGGTTCGCGCCGTGGAGGCCCGCGGCCGCCTCGCCCGCGGCGAAGAGCCCGGGCACGTGCGGCGTCATCTGCGTCTCGGGATCCACGCGGATGCCGCCCATCGTATAGTGCATCGTGGCGGCGACCTCCATCGGCTCCTTCGTGATGTCCACGCCTGCGAGCTCCTTGAACTGGTGATACATCGAGGGGAGCTTGCGGCGCACGTAGTCGGGGTCGCGCCAGCTGATATCAAGGTAGACCGCGCCGCGCGGCGTGCCGCGACCGGACTTGACTTCGGCCATGATGGCGCGGGCCACGATGTCGCGCGGAAGGAGCTCGGGCGGCCGGCGCGCGGTGGATTGCGCAGCGGTGATGCTGCCTTCCTTGAGCTGTCCCTGCTGGAGGACCCACGCATCGGCCTCGTCGGTCGTCTCCGCGAACTCTCCCTTGTAGAGGTCGGGCACGTAGCGGAACATGAACCGCTCGCCCTTCGTGTTCGTGAGGCGGCCGCCTTCGCCGCGGACACCTTCCGTCACGAGGATGCCGCGCACACTCGGAGGCCAGACCATGCCGGTCGGATGGAACTGGATGAACTCGAGGTCCTGCAGGTCCGCGCCCGCGAGCCAGGCGAGCGCGTAGCCGTCGCCGGTGTATTCCCAGGAGTTGGACGTGACCTGGAACGCCTTGCCGAAGCCGCCCGTCGCGAGGACCACGGCTTTGGCCTTGAAGAGATGGAATTCCCCGTTCTCCCGCTCGTACGCGAGACAGCCGTTCACGGCACCCCGGCCGTCCTTGAAGAGCTTCACGACCGTGAATTCCATGAAGACGTCGATCCCGCTGTGCACGCCCTTGTCCTGGAGCGTGCGGATGAGCTCGAGCCCGGTGCGGTCGCCCACGTGCGCGAGGCGCGGGTAGGTGTGGCCGCCGAAGGGGCGCTGGCTGATCCAGCCGTCCTTCGTGCGATCGAACACGGCGCCCCAGTTCTCCAGCTCGCGGATGCGCGCGGGCGCCTCCTTCGCGTGGAGCTCGGCCATGCGCCAGCTGTTGAGGTAGCGGCCGCCCTTCATCGTGTCGCGGAAGTGGACCATCCAGTTGTCGCGGCTGTCGACGTTGCCCATCGCTGCCGCGGCGCCGCCTTCGGCCATGACGGTGTGCGCCTTGCCCAGGAGCGACTTGCAGACGATCGCCGTCTTCTTCCCGGCCGCCGCCGCTTCGATCCCGGCGCGAAGTCCGGCGCCTCCGGCCCCGACGACCACGACGTCGAACGTGTGGGTCGTGAACTTGGGGAGCGCCTGATGCTTCGGGATCATACGGGGATCACTCCGAAGAGGTGCGTGACGCCAGGGTGCTTCGTGAGCCAGTTGATGTAGACGTCCACGAGCGCGACCGTGAAGAGCGAAAGCCAGGCCCAGAGCGCATGACGTTCGTTGAGCATCGTGACGCGGCTCCACCAGCCGTAGCGCCAGCGCGCGAGCGGATCGCAGGAATACATGTCGAGCTTGCCGCCCACGAGGTGGCGGAAGCTGTGGCACCCGAAGGTGTAGAGCATGAGGAACGCGACGTTCACGAGCATGAACGCCGAGCCGAACCCGAAGTAGAGCCCGTGCGGCGTGAAGATGCTTCGGAGCGCATCGTAGAGCAGGAAGAGCGTGATGACGATCGCCGCGTACAGGAAGTAGCGGTGGAGGTTCTGGACCGCCATCAGCCCCTTCTCGCCCTTGTAGTCGACACCCTTCGCGGCCGGCACGGCGCAGGCGTAGGGGCGCGCGACGAAGGCGCGGTAGTAGCTCTTGCGGTAGTAGTAGCACGTGAAGCGGAAGCCCGCGGGGAAGGGAAGGATGACGGCCGCCGGGCTGCGCAGCACCGCGCCGACGAAGGGGATCCCGTGGAGGAAGCCCGGCACGAGGAACGTGAGGTCGGGCGTGCCCAGCGGAGAGAGGTAGTGGTAGTTCCCATTGTCCGCCGTGTAGAAGTCCGCGTAGTCCGCGAACGCGACGCCGGAGAGGGTCGGCTCCAGGATGCGGTACGTGGCGTAGACGATGAAGCTCAGATACACGACGAGCGTGAAGACGGGGAACGCCCACCACCAGCCGCGGCGCTGCGTGAGGGGCTGTTCAGAGGCGTACGCGGAACCCGTGGCCGTGGCCAGAAATGTCCCTCCGGGGGATGCGCGGCTACCCGGGGGTCCCGATTTAACAGTTTTCTATGGACGATGCGAGCCGGAGACGACTTATGCCCGCGGCAGCCGTTCGTGTCTCGTGGCCGTGGACGTCGTCCTCGCGGATCGGCTCCGATCGTCGCTTCAGCGCGAGCCGGACGTCGTATTCGCGTACCTGTTCGGCTCGCAGGCGCGCGGCGACGCCCTCGCTCGCTCCGACGTCGACGTCGCGGTCTACCTGCGCGAAGGGTCGGACCTCGACATCCTCCAGGTCATGTCGCTCATCGAGGGGGTCGGCAAGCGCCACCTGGACGTGATCCTCCTGGATCGCGCGCCCCCGTTCATCTCGTACGAGGCGCTTCACGGACTGCTGCTCTTCTCCCGTGACGACGAGACGCGCGTCCTCGTCGAGGCGCGCATCGCCCGCGAGTACCTGGACCGAGAGCCCTCCATGCGGCGAGACCTGCGCGAGACCCTGGACCGATTCGCGGCGGAGGGGTTCGGCTGACGACCGCGCTCCGCATCGCCGAAAAGCTTCGGGCGTGCCGACCCTACCACGAGGCGCTCCTTCGGCTGCGCGACGACCTTCGGCAGCGCGAGCTCACGGAGATGGAGTGGGCCGCGCTCGAACGCTATCTCCAGCTGACCCTCGAATGCGCGCTTGACATCGGCGACATGATCATCGCATGGAAGCAGCTCCCGCGTGCCCAGCGTTACGCGGACGTGTTCCCCATCCTCGGCAAGTCCGGCGTGATCGATGAGGCCCTCGCGGCACGGCTCGTGCCCGCGGCGAAGCTGCGCAACGTGCTCGTCCACATGTATGACAAGCTCGACCGCGGCAACCTCCGCGAGGTGATCGAGAAGGGGCTCCGGGATCTCGACGCCTTCGCCACGGCCGTGAGCGCCTATGCGCGCGCGCAGCCGGATCACTGATCCGCCGGCCGGTACTTCGACGCGCACCCGACGGTCATCTCGCGCGCCAGGAGATAGGTGCCGGATGCGTCCGACAGGAGCGTGCCGCGCACGACGACGCTCTTCCCTTCGATCGTCCCGCCGGCCTCGTGGTCGGGCAACGGTACGGCGGGGTCCCAGCGCACTGCGAGCACGCGAGCGCCGTCCGCGATCTCGAACGCGACCGGCGTCGCATTCCGATCGAGGGAGCCTTCCACCACCGTCGCCTTGACGTCGACGTCGCGGCCCCTATGCGCGGGGTCATCGAGCGCCTGCGTGACGGTGAGGAATCCCTCCGGCTGCGCGCCCGCGAAGGCGAGGGCGCCGCCGGCGAGCATCACGCCGACGAGGATCCCGATGCGCAGGCCGCGCTTCA